>NZ_QTQF01000034.1:0-78653 GCF_003854235.1 Burkholderia sp. Bp8998 | reverse complement strand
CAGAACTGCGTGCACTGCAAGACCTGCGACATCAAGGACCCGACGCAGAACATCGTGTGGGTCACGCCGGAAGGCGGCGGCGGGCCGAATTACCCGAACATGTAACCTGACGGAAAACGCCGCCTCGCGCGGCGTTTTTTTCGTCCGTTCGGCATTCGACGCCACCCTGCCCTGCGGAGCGCGCGCGGTTCATGCACCGCGCGCCGCACTGCCCCGCGCTAACGCGCCGCGATCCGCCGACGGAAATGCTCGGTACCGGAAACGATCTTGTCGAGCACCGCGTCGAGCGCCCAGAACCGTTCGCGCACGTCGTAGTCGATCGCGCGGCAACGAATCGATCCGAACGTGCCGATCCGTTGATGATAGATCTTCGCGAGCGCCGGGTAGCCAAGCGCTTCCGACACCGCCGAGAGCACCAGGAACGTCGACAACTCGTCGGCAAACGCCGGATCCGAGTCGCCCTGCGTGCGCAACCATCGATACAGATCGGGATGGAAGTTGGTGAACACGCCGTTGAAGCCGGCCGAACCCGCCTTCATCGCATCCCATGCGATCGCGGCGTTCGCATTCAGGATCTTCAGCGGCGACCCGGCGGCGAGTGCGACGCGTCGCTTCACCGTCTCCAGATCACAACTCACGTCCTTCAACATCACGAAGCGGCCCGTATCGATGCACGCGAGCAGTTCGTCATCAGACAGCAGTCGCCGATAAGGCGCCGGACATTCGTACAAGCCGAGCGGCAAATCAGACGGCAATCGCGCGAGCAACTTGTGAAGATGGTCGAGAAACGCGGCGCTGCCTTTGCGCTGCGGATCGAGACGGTTGGTCACGAGCACGACGCCTTGCGCCCCCGATTCCGCCGCGGCACGCAGCTCGGCGACCTGCGCATCCAGATCTTCGCTGATATGGCCGGACGCGACGACGGGTACGCGCCCGGCCACCCGCTCGACCACGAAACGCGCGAGTTCCGCACGTTCGGCCAGGCTCAGGAATTGCATCTCGCTCGATTGCGCGACCGCGAACAGCGCATCCGAGCCGTGCGCCAGATACCATTCGATGAGTCGCTCGAGGCCCGCGTAGTCGATCGCGCCGGCGTCGTCGAACGGCGTCAGCATCACCGGCACGATCCCCTCGATGGTCGCGGTCGATTGCTGATGTGGTTGCATCTGTTTCTCCTTCCTTCAGTGAATACAGGGATGTCGCCGACGTACTCAGGCCGGCAGCGGTCCGGACGCGGCGCGCGCGGACTGCTCGGGAATCGGCTTGCGCACCAGCAGCAGGTAAGCCATCGCGCCGGCGAAGGCGATTGCCGCCGCCGTCAGCAGCGCCGGCACGAACGACCACTTCTGCGCGATGACACCCGTCAGGATCGGCGCGAGCGCACCGCCGATGAAACCGCCGAAATTCTGGATCGCGCCGAGCGATGCGACACGGCTCGGCGGCGCGGCCGCCGTCGCGAGCGCCCACGAACACGCCGATGCCGCGTTGGCGAGAAAGATCACGACAGAAATGCATGCGAGCGCGACCGTGTTGCTCTGCACGAGCGCGGCCGGAATCGTGAACGCGACCATCCCGAGCATCGCGACGACCACGGCATTGCGCCGGCTCACGACCGGCGAGCGGCTGCGGCGCGTCACCAGATCCGAGAGCCAGCCGGCAACGAGCGAGCCGACGAACCCGCACAGGAACGGCACGGATGCCGCAAACCCGGTGCGAATGAGGCTCATGTGACGCTCCATCGTCAGGTACCCCGGCAGCCAGGTCAGGTAGACCCAGTTCAGATACACGGAACCGAAGAATCCGATCAGCATGCCCCAGGTCGTGCCGTGCGAGAACAGGCTGCGCCAGTCGGCGAAGGTCAGTTTCGGCATCGCGACAGCAGTCTGCGCATCGGCATCGAGATACCCTCGTTCCGCCGCAGTCAATTGCGCGCGTGCCGGATCGCGGTACAGCGCAAACCAGACGACGGCGACGACGAGGCCGAGCGCCCCCGTCACGACGAATGCCCAGCGCCAGTTGAACGATGCGACGAGCACCGCCAGCAACAACGGGGCGAGCGCGGTGCCGAGCGGCGACGCCGCGTTGAAGATCCCGGTCGGCATACCGCGTGCACGCAACGGAAACCAGTTGCTCACCACCCGCGCCGCCGACGGGAACTGCGGCGCCTCACCGATGCCGAGCACGATGCGCGCGACGATGAACCAGCCGAAGGTGGACACGAGACCGCCCGCGGCCTGCGCGAACGACCAGACGATCAGCCCGATGCCGAGCAGCCGGCGCGGTCCGATGCGATCGACGAGTCCGCCGACCGGGAATTGGCACAGCGCATAGCTCCATGAGAATGCCGACAGCAGCAACCCCATCTGCGAGAGCGACAGCCCGAGATCACTCCGGATCGCCGAACTCGCGACGGCCAGCGTGCCGCGGTCGAGATAGTTGACGATCCCGCTCGCCATCAGCAGCGCGAGCGCGATACGTTGTCCGCGCCGGATACGTGGCGGCGCAGTCGGAATAGCTTGATTCTCGTCCATTGCGTTTGTCTCCATGTCCTGAATGGTTGCCGGGCCTCGGTTATTTCCGTCGTCGCGGAATCTAGGCGGCCCCACGCTCCACTTCTTCGCGTGTCGGAATCGACGTCTGTGCGCCGTAGCGCGTGACGCTGATCGCGGCCGCACGCTGTCCGAACGCGATCGCGTCGTCCATCGACGCACCGCTCGCACGGGCGGCCGCGAAGCCGCCCACGAAGGTGTCGCCGGCCGCCGTCGTATCGACGGCGACCACCGCCATCGCCCGATGCCGGCCGTTCCCTGCACTTCCGCGCCAGCAGACGCCGCGCGCGCCCAGCGTGACCAGCACGTTGCCGACACCCTTCGCGCGCAGCGCTTCGGCGGCCTGCACCGCCGAGGCATCGTCGTCGACGGCAATGCCGGTCAGCGACTCCGCTTCCGTTTCGTTGACGACGAGGTAGTCGATGCGGGCCAGCAATGCGTCGAACAGAGGCCGTGCGGGCGCCGGATTGAGCAGCACCGGCGTGTGATGTGCAATCGCACTGCCGATGGCGCGCGCGACGGTCTCGATCGGCACCTCGAGCTGGCACACCATCAGCGCCGCGCCGGCGATCGCGTCACGCGCCCCATCGATCAATTCGGCATCGAGGCGCGCGTTTGCACCGGGCACGACGACGATGCTGTTCGCCCCGTGCGCATCGACCGTGATCGTCGCGACCCCGGTTGGCTCATCGTCGATCCGGTGCAGGTGCGTCACGTCGATGCGCTCCGCCGCCAGCGCATCGTGCAGACGTGCGCCGAACGCATCGTTGCCGACGCAGCCGATCATCGCGACCGACGCACCGAGGCGCGCGGCGGCCACCGCCTGGTTCGCCCCCTTGCCGCCGTGGACGGTCTGGAACGAAGTGCCGAGCAGCGTTTCGCCCGGCACGGGTAGCCGCGGCGCATGCGTGACGAGGTCGACGTTGAGGCTGCCGACGACCGCGATTCGGGGTGGTTTTGCGCTGGTCATCATTAAATGTAACCGCTTACATTTGCGACGGACAAAATGGCCCGAAAGGCCGTCGTCGACGAAAACTTCACAATGCGGCTGAAACCTGTGTCTGACATAATACGGAGTAGCATCAAGATAGCGCTTACATTCTCACAGGCGAGACCGGGAATGCAAGCGCGGCCACGACGAATCGAGGGTAAACGATGCCGTTTTTGACAACGCGCGGCGCCAGCGGGACCGCCGCGCCCGGGGATGACCGATGAGTACGCCTCCATCCGGCGGCGGTGCGGCCCGCGCACGCCGCGGCAGCGGCCGGTCGGTGCTCGGGGATGTCGCGAAACTCGCCGGCGTGTCGACCGCGACCGTTTCGCGCGTCTACAACGATCCCGGCAAGGTCTCGGCCGACGTGCAGCAGCGCGTGCGCGACGCCGCACGTGCGCTGAACTGGATTCCCAACGCAGCCGGCCGCGCACTCGCCTCCACGCGTACCCACATCACGGGGGCGATCATCCCGACGCTCGACGACCAGGTGTTCGCGTCGCAGGTAGCGGGCATGCAGGCGGTCATGGCCGAGCACGGCATCACCCTGTTCCTGGGCTGCTCGAATTACGATCCGGCGCAGGCGCTCGCGCAGGTGCGCGCGATGCTGTCGCGCGGCGTCGAAGCCGTGTCGCTGGTCGGTGAAGCGTATCCGCCGGAAGTATTCGAACTGCTCGATCTGCATCGGGTGCCGTATGTCATCACCTATGCTTACCGCGACGACAGCCCGCACTGCTGCATCGGCTTCGACAACCGCGCGGCATTCGCACGGCTGACCACCCACCTGCTCGAGCTCGGGCATCGCGATTTCGCGATCATCATGCAGCCTTCGGCGGACAACGACCGCGTGCAGGCCCGCCTGCGCGGCATTCACGACACGCTCGCCGCGCGCGGGCTGGCGGTCAGGCCGATCCACCAGCACGAGGGCCCGGCCACGATCGCGTTCGGGCGGGCGAGCCTGCGCGCGATTGCCGACAGCGGTGCAACGCGCCCGACGGCCGTGATCTGCGGCAACGACGCACTCGCGCTCGGCGCGCTGCTCGAGGCCCAGGCACTGGGCATCGACGTGCCCTCGCAGCTGTCGATCACCGGATTCGACGATGTCGCGCTGGCTCGCGAAATCCGGCCGGCGCTGACGACGATGTGGGTCGACACCGATGCGATCGGCCGCAAGGCCGCCCGCGCGTTGCTCGACGCACTCGAGGACGGTGCAGCCGGGCCCGGTTGCGCGGTACTGCCGGAGCTGCGGGTGCGCGAATCGGCCGCGCCGCCGGATTCGGCGGCCCAATGAAAACGGGGCGCCTCAGGCGCCCCGTTTCGCATCGAATCGGTCGAACCGGCGATTGCCGGCCCCGTTGCATCAGGTCGCGCTGCCCGAGATCTTCGGCGTCGACGTCTCGACGTCGCCGCACTGTGCGCGATGGCGCAGCGCATGGTCGATCAGCACCAGTGCGAGCATCGACTCGGCGATCGGCGTCGCGCGAATGCCGACGCACGGGTCGTGGCGGCCGAAGGTTTCGACCGTTGCCTCCTCGCCGGCCTTCGTGATCGAACGGCGCGGCGTGCGGATGCTCGACGTCGGCTTGATCGCGATCGACACCGTGATGTCCTGCCCGGTCGAAATCCCGCCGAGCACCCCGCCCGCATGGTTGCCGACGAAGCCGGCCGGCGTCAGTTCGTCGCCGTGCACCGAGCCGCGCTGCGCGACGCTGCCGAAGCCCGCGCCGATCTCGACGCCCTTCACCGCGTTGATGCTCATCATCGCCTTCGCGATGTCCGCATCGAGACGGTCGAATACCGGCTCGCCCCAGCCGACCGGCACGCCCGACGCGACGACGTCGATGCGCGCGCCGATCGAATCGCCATCCTTGCGCAGCGCATCCATGTAGGCTTCCAGCTCCGGAACGATCGCCGCGTTCGGGGAGAAGAACGGGTTCTCGCGGACGTGCGACCAGTCGACGAACGGCACGTCGATCTCGCCGAGACCGCTCATGTAGCCGTGCACTTCGACGCCGAAGCGCTCGCGCAGCCACTTCTTCGCGACCGCGCCCGCGCCAACGATCGGCGCGGTCAGGCGTGCGGACGAGCGACCGCCGCCGCGGTAGTCGCGGATGCCGTATTTCTGCCAGTAGGTATAGTCGGCATGGCCGGGGCGGAACGTCTCGACGATGTTGCCGTAGTCCTTGCTGCGCTGGTCGGTGTTGCGAATCAGCAGCGCGATCGGCGTGCCGGTCGTCACGCCTTCGAACACGCCTGAGAGAATCTCGACCTCGTCGGCCTCCTGGCGCTGCGTCACGTGTCGCGACGTGCCGGGCTTGCGGCGATCGAGCTCGACCTGGATATCGGCTTCGGTCAGCCCCATTCCCGGCGGGCAGCCGTCGATCACGCAGCCGATCGCGGGACCGTGCGATTCGCCGAAGGTCGTGACAGTGAAAAGCGTGCCGAGAGTATTGCCGGACATGATGGAACCGCCCAAATAGAAATGGCGCAAACCGATGCGCTGCCGGGGCCGCAGGCAGGTCGATCGTTTGCCGGTCGAGAAAAAGGGGTAAACCGCTATTATGCCAGCCGTCCGGGACCCGCGGGCCGCGTGAACCGTTCAGACCACACGGGCCTGCGATGAATACGGCCCGGCGCGGCGGTCGTCGACCCGCGCCGTTCCGGCCGAACGGGCCGATTCGCGGCGGCCACCACCGCCCGGCACGATGCCGCCGGGGCCGCCCGCTTACTTGCGCAAGCCGCGCAGTTCGGTCACCGCAGCCTGCAGCGCCTCGGGTGTCGCGACCGAGGCCGGCATCGGCTCGCCGACCGCGAGCGTCAGCCGGCTCATCACGCCGCGCTTGATGGGTCGCGGCATGCGCGCATCGCCGTGACGGGAGAAATAGCTGCCCCACAGCCCGCGCAGCGCCATCGGAATCACGGGCGCCGGCGTGCGGCCCAGGATCTCGGTGATGCCGTGGTGGAACGTGTTGATGTCGCCCGTCTTGGTCAGCTTGCCTTCCGGGAAGATGCACACGAGCTCGCCTTCCTTCAGTGCGGCCTCGCATGCGTCGTACGCACGCGCGAGCATGTCGGGATCCTCGTGGCGCGGCGCGATCGGGATCGCCTTCGCATGCCGGAACACCCAGCTCGCGAAGCGCGTCTTGAAGATCCGGTGATCCATCACGAACCGGATCGGCCGCGGGCTCGCGGCCGCCAGCACGAGCGCATCGACGTAGCTCACGTGGTTGCACACGAGCACGGCCGCGCCCTCTTCCGGGATCCGCTCCGCATGCACGAGGCGAATCCGGTAGAACGTGTGCACCAGCACCCATGCGACGAAGCGCAGCAGGAACTCGGGGACGAGCAGGTAGATGTATGTCGCGACCACGACGTTCAGCAGCGCGGTGACGAGGAACAGGCCCGGGATGTCGACACCGGCCTTGGTCAGCCCCATCGCCATCAGCGCCGACAGGATCATGAACAGCGCGTTCAGGATGTTGTTCGCGGCGATGATCCGCGCACGATGGGTCGGCGCGCTGCGGCTCTGGATCAGCGCATACAGCGGCACGCTGTAGAAGCCGCCGAACATCGCGAGCAGGAACAGGTCGGCCAGGATGCGCCAGTGGCGCCCGCCGGCCAGGAATTCCCCGACCGACAGCAGATGCCCGGGCGACGGCAGCGCGCGGCTCGCGAAATACAGCTCGATCGCGAACACGCTGATGCCGATCGAGCCGAGCGGCACGAGGCCAATCTCGACGCGCCGCTGCGACAGCCGCTCGCACAGCAGCGAGCCGAGGCCGATCCCGACCGAGAATGTCGCGAGCAGGACCGTGACGACGTCGGGGCTCGCGGACAGCACATCCTTCGCGAAATTGAAGAACGACGTGAGAAACGTCGCGCCGACGAACCACAGCCACGAGATGCCCAGCAGGCTCAGGAACACGGTGCGGTTCTGTCGCGCGAGCCCGAGGTTGCGCCACGTTTCGCTGAACGGGTTCCAGTTGATCACGAGATCGGGCTGCGGCGCCGGTGTCGGCGGCACGCGTTGCGCGACGAGCCGCCCCGCGAGCGCAATGACCACGACGCTGACGGCGAGCACGCGCTCGCCGCTGCCCTCGATACCCGCGGCAGCACCACCGATGATCGTGCCGATCAGGATCGCGATGAACGTGCCCATCTCGACGAGGCCGTTGCCGCCAACCAGTTCATGGTCGCCGAGATGCTGCGGCAGGTACGAATACTTGACGGGGCCGAACAGCGTCGAGTGCATCCCCATCATGAACGTGCACAGGTACAGCAGCGTCGCGCTGTGCGTGACGAAACCGGCCGCGCCGACCAGCATCAGCACGATCTCGAAGGTCTTCACGAAGCGCGTGAGCGTCGCCTTGTCGTATTTGTCGGCGATCTGGCCGGAGGTGGCCGAGAACAGCACGAACGGCAGGATGAAGATCGCGGAAATCAGGAACGCGGCCGTCTTCGCGTCGACGCCGGAAAAGCGCGCGGTGTGATAGGTCACGAGCGACGTGAACCCGATCTTGAACACGTTGTCGTTCAGCGCCCCCAGGAACTGGGTCGTGAAGAACGGCGCGAAACGGCGCTGGCGCAACAGGTCGAACTGCGACGCGTGGGCGCGCCGTTCGCCGCGCGACGCGGAAGAGACTTGCGTGTGATCGCTCATGCGGAATACGCGCGCATCGTCTGGGCGAAGCTGCGCGGGCCTTGTGGTGTTGTCGAAAAAACGGCGGCGCAGGCTGAACCTGCGCCGCCGTGCGCCGAGTGGCAGCGCCCGCGCGTGATGGCACCGGGCGCGACGGGTTTCACGGCTTCTGTGCTTCGGCTTCCGATTCCGGCCAGTCGCGGATGTACGCCTTCAGCATCCGGTTCTCGAAGCTTTGCGCCTCGACGACCGTCTTCGCGACGTCGTAGAACGAGATGACGCCCATCAGCACCTTCTTGTCGAGCACCGGCATGTAGCGCGCGTGGCGCTCGAGCATCATCCGGCGCACTTCGTTGACGTCGGTTTCCGGCGTGCACGTGAGCGGCTCGTCCATCACCTTGCGCACCTGCACGTCGCCGATCGCGCCGCCGTTCACGTGCAGGCGCAGGATGATCTCGCGGAACGTCAGCATCCCGACGAGATCGCCGTACTCCATCACGACGAGCGAACCGATATCGTGTTCGGCCATCGTATCGACCGCTTCGCGCAGCGGCTTATCGGGCGTCACCGTAAACAGCGTGTTGCCCTTCACTTTCAGAATATCGCTGACGCGCATCGTAGTCCCCTCATGCTTGAATGCAAAACCTCTTTCGATCCTATCGGAAAGCCTGTCAAAAGGAAAGCGCGGGCCCGCGCGGCGCGGCCGCCCCCGCTTGCGGACACGGGCCGCCCGCCGCACAATGACCCCATGGACGGCGGCCCGAGGAGACGGCCATGGCGCATACGCATACGGAGCATTTCGCCAGCTTCGCTGATTTCTACCCGTACTACCTGAACGAACACCAGAATCTGACGTCGCGGCGGCTGCATTTCATCGGCTCGCTCGGCGTGATCGGCTGCGTCGCGATGGCGATCGCGACGGGCCACTGGCCGTGGCTGCCGGCGGCGGTCGTGTGCGGCTACGGATTCGCGTGGGTCGGACACTTCTTCTTCGAGAAGAACCGCCCCGCCACATTCCGGCACCCGATCTACAGCCTGATGGGCGACTGGGTGATGTTCAAGGACATCTGCACCGGCAAGATTCCGCTGTAACGCCCGCCCGGCACCGCGTCACGCCGTTTTCGGCGGCCGCGCGTGCGGGTCGGGCGCGTCGCCGGGCACGGGCCCCGGCACGGTCGTCGCCGGCTGCACAGCCGTCAGCCGATGCGCGGCGATCAGCGACGCGAGCGATACGTCGAATCGATCGTTCGACAGCACCTCGAGCAGTGCCGCGCCTTCGACATGGCTGCGACGCCGCTGCAGCTGGTAGGTCAGTTCGGTGCGGTCGATCACCAGCACGTCGAACAGCTGCGCCAGCGTCAGTTGCTCCGGGTTGGCCAGCAGGATGTAGCGCGGCGGCGGCTCGCCGTTGTCCAGCCGCGCGATCCATTCCCGCTCCTCCATCGTCTGCAGCAGCCGCTGCGCCGTTTCCATGTCGCAGCGCAACATGGTCGCGAGCCGCATTGCGGTGTAGCCCGCCTTGCCGACCGCGCGCGCCTCGGCCAGCCGCGCGAGTAATTCGAGCGCGTCGAGCAGGTCGCTGCCCGGATAGTGGATGCGATGGAACTGGCCGACGCGGATCGCCGGCAGCGCGGACGCCACCATCGCGCCGAGCAGCGCGATGAACCAGCTCAGGTACACCCACAACAGGAACACCGGCAGCGCCGCGAACGCGCCGTAGACGGCCGTATAGGTCGGAATGCGCCGCACGTAATAGCCGAAGCCGCGCTTCGCGAGCTCGAACGCGATGGCCGCGAACAGCCCGCCGATCACCGCATCGCGCCATGCGACCGTGCAGTTCGGCAGGTACACGTACAGCAGCGTGAACGCGAGCACGGTCAGCGGCAGCGACACGAGCGCGAGCAGCCACTCGACGATCGACGTCGACGGCGCGGCGCCGGTGAACGCCAGCGATTCCGTAAACAAGTACGACGAGATCGACAGGCTCACGCCGAACAACAGCGGGCCGAGCGTGATCAGCGCCCAGTACGCGAGCACGCGCTGCGCGAACGGCCGCGGCTTGCGCACCCGCCAGATCAGGTTGAACGCGGATTCGATCGTCATCATCGTCATCACCGACGTGACGACGAGCACGATCAGGCCGGCCGTCGTCAGCCCCTTGGCCTTCGACGCGAACTGGTTCAGGTACTTGAAGATCTGGACGTTGAACTGCGCGGGCATCAGGTGGTCCGCGAGGAACCCCTGCAGCGAGATCTGGAACGACGCGAACATCGGGAACGCGGTGAACAGCGCGAACGCGACCGTCACGAGCGGCACGAGGGCCAGCATCGTCGTGAACGTGAGGCTGCCCGCGACTTGCGGGATGCGATCCTCGGCGCTGCGCCGGGCCGCGAATTGCGCGAGGCGCTTGAGGGTGTCGAGATCGACGCTCAACTTCGGCAAACGGCTTCTCCTTATTGATGCCGCGCGCCCGACGGCGGCGCGCCGCCGCCGCGCTATGCGACGACTTCAGCCCCTATAATAGCCGCTCGATCCAGCAGGGGCCGACTGCACCGGGCAAGCGCGCGGCCGCACGCGGCCCCGTCGCCCATGAAAGACATCCTCGTCCTCTATTACAGCCGTCACGGCGCCACGCGCGATCTCGCGCTCGCGATCGCGAACGGCATCGACAGCGTGCCCGGCATGCAGGCCCGCATCCGCACCGTCCCGCCCGTCTCGACGGTCTGCGAAGCCACCGCCCCCGACATCCCGGCCGACGGCCCGCCGTACGCGGAACTGCGCGATCTCGAGGAATGCGCGGGCCTCGCGCTCGGCTCGCCGACCCGCTTCGGCAACATGGCCGCCTCGCTCAAGTATTTCCTCGACGGCACGACCCCGCAATGGCTGTCGGGCGCGCTGACCGGCAAGCCGGCGAGTGTGTTCACGTCGACCGGCAGCCTGCACGGCGGCCAGGAGTCGACGCTGCTGTCGATGATGCTGCCGCTGCTGCATCACGGGATGATGATCGTCGGAATCCCGTACACGGAAGCCGCGCTCAGCACGACGCGCACCGGCGGCACGCCGTATGGCGCATCGCACGTGTCGCAGCACGACCGCAGTGCGCCTGCAGGGCTGTCGGCCGATGAAAAGGCGCTCGCGGCCGCGCTCGGCGTGCGGCTCGCCCGCGCCGCGGCCGCGCTGTCCGCCGCCCAGGCCACCGAAGCCGCATGAACGCGCCCGCCCGCCCCGCCGGCGCCGCCCGGCCGCACTACGCGCTGGCCGCCGCCGCGTGCCTCGTCGCGCTGATCGCGCTGTCGCTCGCGTGGGAACTGTGGCTCGCGCCGCTGCGCCCGGGCGGCTCGGCGCTGATGCTCAAGGCCGTGCCGCTCGCGCTCGCGCTGCCCGGCGTCTGGCGGCGTAACATCTATACGATGCAGTGGGCGAGCATGCTGATCCTCGTCTATTTCGCCGAAGGCATCGTGCGCGGCATGTCCGACCGCGGATTGTCCGCGACGCTCGGCTGGTGCGAGACCGCGCTCGCCGTCGGCTTCTTCGTGGCCGCGCTGGCCTACGTCGCGCCATTCAAGCGCGCGGCGAAGCGGCAGCGCGCCGCGTCCTGACCCTTACGCGACCGAACGTGATGATTTCTTCCGAAGCCTTCGTATCCGCCTGCCGCGACGCGATCGGCGCCGCCTTTGTGCTGACCGATCCGCACGACACCGGGCCGTTTCTCACCGACTGGCGCCGCCGCTACAAGGGCAGCGCGTGCGCGGTGCTGAAACCGGCCGATACGGCCGAAGTCGCCGCGCTCGTCCGGCTCGCGAACACGCACGGCGTCGCGCTCGTGCCGCAAGGCGGCAACACGGGCCTCGCCGGGGGCGCGACGCCCGACGCGAGCGGCGCCCAAGCCGTGCTGAGCCTCGCGCGCCTGAACCGCGTGCGGGCGCTCGACCCGCACAACAACACGATCACGGTCGACGCCGGCGTGATCCTCGCCGACGTGCAGGCGCGCGCCCGCGAAGGCGGCCGGCTGTTCGCACTGAGCCTTGCCGCCGAAGGCAGCTGCACGATCGGCGGCAACCTGTCGACCAACGCAGGCGGCACCGCGGTGCTGCGCTACGGCAACGCACGCGAGCTGTGCCTCGGGCTCGAGGTCGTGACGCCGCAGGGCGAGATCTGGGACGGCCTGCGCGGGCTGCGCAAGGACAACACCGGCTACGACCTGCGCGACCTGTTCATCGGCGCGGAAGGCACGCTCGGGATCATCACGGCCGCCGTGATGAAGCTGCATCCGCTGCCGGCCGCGCAGGTCACCGCGCTGGCCGCGCTCGAGTCGCCGCACGCGGCGCTCGATTTCCTCGCGCTCGCGCAGCGCGCGGCCGGCCCGCTACTGACCGGCTTCGAGCTGATGTCGGACTTCTGCATGCAGCTCGTCGGCAAGCACTATCCGCAACTGCGCTACCCGTTCGACCGCACGCATGCGCAGACGGTGCTGCTCGAACTGTCGGACAACGAGAGCGAAACGCATGCGCGCGCGCTGTTCGAGAAACTGATGGAAGAGGCGTTCGAGGCCGGGCTCGTGGTCGACGCGGTGGTCGCGGAAAATCTCGCGCAGTCGCGCGCGTTCTGGGACCTGCGCGAACACATTCCGCTCGCGCAGGCCGACGAAGGACTGAACATCAAGCACGACATCGCGGTGCCGATCTCGTCGGTCGCGCGCTTCATCGACGAAACCGACGCGGCGATCCAGCAGGCCGCGCCGGGCGCGCGGATGGTCACGTTCGGCCACCTCGGCGACGGCAACCTGCACTACAACGTGCAGACGCCCGAAGGCGGCGACCCGAAGGCGTTCCTCGCGGCATTCCAGACGCCGATCAACCGCATCGTCTACGACAACGTGCACCGTCACCACGGCACGATCAGCGCGGAGCACGGGATCGGCCAGTTGAAGATCGACGACGCGCAGCGCTACAAGTCGCCGGTCGAAACGGCGCTCATGCGCACGCTGAAGACCGCGCTCGACCCGCGCGGGCTGATGAATCCCGGCAAGGTCCTGCGCTGAAGCCCACCACCCCGGAGCGATGTTCATGAGAGTTCGCGTCCTGTCCGACCTGCATCTCGAAAGCAACCAGCCCGACACGATCGCGCATGCCGACGCGGATCTCGTCGTGCTCGCCGGCGACATCCACAATCACGCGGAAGGCCTGCGCTGGGCCGCCGAGACGTTCGATCCGGGCGTGCCGGTAGTCTACGTGCCGGGCAACCACGAGTACTACGACGGGGAATTCGGCGCGCTCGAAACCGCGATGCGCGACGCCGCGCAGGCGATCGACCACGTGCACTACCTGAACAACGGCGTGTACGTCGATCCGGCGCAGCGCTTTCGCGTGCTGGGCACGACGCTGTGGACCGATTTCTCGCTGTTCGGCGCCGACGAGGCAAGCATCGCACGCGCGATCGAGGCCGGCGTGCGCGTGATGCTCGATTTCAAGGGCTTGATCCAGGTGACGTGGCCGCATGATGCGGCACTGCATGCGGTTGAGGCGCCGGAGCGGGACTTCACGCCGGCCGACGCGATCGCGCTGCACCGGCAAAGCCGCGCGTGGCTGGAGGCACGGCTCGCGACGCCGTTCGCGGGCCGCACGATCGTCGTCACCCATCATGCGCCGCACCTGCGCTCGCTGGCGGAGCGTTACGCCGAAGACCTGGCGTCGGCGGGATTCGTCACGGACATGACGGAACTCGTGCGGCCGCCCGTGGACCTGTGGATCCACGGCCATACGCATACTTCATTCGATTACGTGACCGACAGCGGCACGCACGTGGTGTGCAACCCGCGCGGCTATATCCACCGGCGCACCGGCGAACTGGAAAATCCCGCGTTTGCGTGGGACAGAGTGGTCGAACTCGGCTGAACGCCGAGCCGTCAGGCATCGGGCCGCGTGATGCGGCCCTCCCCGATCCGACAGGCCGCCCGATCAGCGATCGGCGCGGCGTGATCCGTTCGACGACGGGCGCACCCGCACCGGCACCGGCTTCATCCGCGCTTTCATCGCGCGCAGCAGATCGCGCGTCGCCGCGGCGGCGGCGGCCGCACCAAGCAGAACTCCAAGGCCGATCATCAGTTGCGTATCCATTCCGACTCCGGGTGTGGGCAGATCCAAATCTCCATGACTGAAACAGTATCAAACTGTCCGCTGTCCGTTGGTAAAAAAATGTTGCGTGAACGACAAATCTCGTCAGATTGCGCCTGAGCGCGCCGTCATGTCGCAGCCGTGAACTGCGCGAGCGCGGCTTCGTCGGCTTCCAGCGTGGCCGGCAGCTCGTCGCGCAGGAAATCGACCCAGGTGCGGATTTTCGCGTCGAGGTACTGGCGCGACGGATACAGCGCGTAGATATTCATCACGTGCGACCGGTATTCGGGCATCACACGCACGATGTGCCCGCTGCGCAGCCCGCCGATCGCCGAATAGAGCGGCAACCCGCCGATCCCCATTCCTTCCCGCACGGCCACCGCGAGCGCCTCGGCGACGTTCACGCGGAACGGCGGCGCCGTGATCGGAATCACCTCGTCGCCACGCGGGCCCGACAGCGACCAGTCGTCGAAATGAAAGCCGGGCGCGACCATCCCGAGACAGACGTGCTGCTCGAGATCGGCCGGCGTGCGCGGCACGCCGTGCGCCTCGACATAGGCCGGCGACGCGCATACGACGCTGTAGCTCTCGCCGAGCCGCTGCGACACGAGCCCCGAATCGGGCAAGTCGCGGCCGACGACGATCGCGACGTCGTACCCCTCGTCGAGCAGGTCGGGCATCCGCTGCGCGAGCGTCAGTTCGACGTGCACGTCCGGATAGCGTTGCCGGTAGCGCGCGATGGCCGGCACCAGGTAGTGCTGCCCGAGGCTCGTGAAGCAATGGACCTTCAGCTTGCCCGACGGCCGCGCGTGCGCGTCGCCCGCTTCGGCTTCGGCCTGGTCGACGTACGCGAGGATCTGCTCGCAGCGCTGCAGGTAGCGCTCGCCCGCTTCGGTCAGCGCGATCCGGCGCGTCGTCCGGTTCAGGAGGCGCGTACGCAGGTGCGCCTCGAGATCCGACACGGCGCGCGACGCATAGGCGGTAGTCGAATTCATCTGCTGGGCGGCCGCGGTAAAGCTCCCCGCGTCGACCACACGGACGAATACCCGCATGTTTTGTAACGTATCCATCCCATTACCCGTTTGAATCCGGAGGGATTGTTGCACAGGGGCGAACCAATATTATCTCAGGATTCGTAAAAATGACTTGCACCGTTGTCCATTTATTCAGGAATCACTGAAAAATATAATCGCATCCGACTCATCTATATCCGAAAGGGAGAAAATCGTGCGGTCTCCGGCAACAAAAGGGACGCTGGCACTGGCGGTTCTTGCAGTCTCATTAATAATGGCCGGATGCGCGAGCATGGGCGACAACAAGCCGCAGTCCGCCCGCCTCGAAGCGAACGCGCTCGATGCCGGTGCCGCGATCCGCGGGGCGGACCGCGATGCGGGCTGGCCCGCGTCCGACTGGTGGCGCGCGTACCGCGACCCGCAGCTCGACGCGTGGATTGCCGCCGCGCAGGCCGGCAACCCGACCCTCGCGGCCGCCGAGGCCCGCGTGCGCGAAGCGCAGGCAATGGCGCGCGTGGCCCGTTCGGCCGAACTGCCGCAGATCAACGGCAACCTGTCGCTGATGCGCGAGCACTGGCCCGACAACGTGTTCTACGGCCCGGGCCCGCTCGCGAACGCCGATACCTGGAACAACACCGGCACGCTTGGCCTGTCATACCACCTCGACTTGTGGGGCAAGGACAAGAACGCGACCGAGCGCGCGCTCGACACCGCGCATGCGACCGCGGCCGATGCACGGGCGGCGAAGCTCGAGCTCGAGGTCAACGTCGTGCGCGCGTACGTCGGCATGTCGATGAACTACGCGCTGCTCGACCTTGCGCACGAAACATTCGAACGCCAGCGCTCGCTGGCCGATCTCGCGCACAAGCGCCTGCAGGCCGGCCTCGGCACGCAGCTCGAAGTCAGCCAGGCCGAATCGACGCTGCCCGACTACGAGCGCCAGATCGACAGCTATGAAGAAGCGATCCAGCTCGCGCGCCACCAGCTCGCCGCGCTCGCGGGCAAGGGCCCGGGCGCCGGCGACGCGATCACGCGGCCGAGCCTGTCGCTCGACGCGCCGGCCGGCCTGCCGTCCGCAATGCCGGCCGACCTGCTCGGCCGTCGCCCGGACGTCGTCGCGGCCCGCTGGACGGTCGACGCGCAGGCCCGCGGCATCGATGTCGCGAAAGCCGCGTTCTACCCGAACATCGACCTGCTCGCGACGGTCGGCGGCTTCGGCGTGACCGCGCCGTTCACCGACTTCCTGCGCGCGATGAACGGCGGCTGGACGGCCGGCCCCGCGCTGTCGCTGCCGATCTTCGAAGGCGGCCGCCTGCGCGCGCAACTCGGTGCGGCCGACGCCGGCTACGACCAGGCGGTCGAGCGCTACAACCAGACGATCGTCGGCGCGCTCAAGGACATCGCGGACCAGGTCGTGCGGATCCGCTCGCTCGATACGCAGAAGAAGGATGCCGCACGCTCGGTGGCCGCCAACGACCGCAGCTACCAGCTGTCGCGCGAAGGCTTCCGCCGCGGGCTGACCGATTACGTGAACGTGCTGGTCGCGCAACAGCAACTGCTGCGCGCGCAGGAGACGGCGGCCCGCATCGACGCGGAACGCCTCGCCGCGCACGCGCAGCTGATGGCCGCGCTCGGCGGCGGCGTCGAGACGGAGACGGACGTTCGGGGCGGCCATCCGCGCCACGACGAGTCCGCCGCGGGTGCCGCCGCGCCGGCCGCCGCATCGGGTGCGAAGCCCGTCGCGGCCGGTGCCCGGCCCGCGCAGGTCGCGACGAACGGTGCCGCTGGCGCAACTGCCCGGCCGGCCGCACGGTAACGCGGAGCGACCGCCATGTCAGCCTCCTCCTCCGCTTCCACGCACGCCGGCGGCCCGCTCGCGGCCTGGTACGCCGCATTCGGCGACTGGGCCCGCAGCGACGGCGCCGCGTGGCTCTACCTGTTCAAGGCACTGCTCGCCGCGTTCATCGCGACCGGCGTGTCGATGCGGCTCGACCTGCCGGCACCGAAGACGGCGTTGACCACGGTGTTCATCGTGATGCAGCCGCAAAGCGGCGCGGTGCTCGCGAAGAGCTTCTACCGGGTCGCCGGCACGATCTTCGGGCTGATCGCGACGCTCACGTTCGTCGGGCTGTTCCCGCAGCAGCCGCAGCTGTTCCTGCTGGCGGTCGCGCTGTGGATCGCATTGTGCACCGCCGGCGCCGCGCGCAACCGCAACTTCCGCAGCTACGGCTTCCTGCTCGCCGGCTATACGACCGCGCTGATCGGCCTGCCCGCGTCGCAGCATCCGGACGGCGCGTTCATGAGCGCCATGACGCGCGTGTCCGAGGTCATCATCGGGATCGTGTCGGCCGGCGTCGTCAGCGCGCTCGTGTTTCCGCAGTACACGGGCGAGCAGATGCGCACGACGGTGCGCAAGCGCTTCGGCAGCTTCGTCGACTACGTCGCGGCGGCACTGTCGGGCAAGCTCGACCGCGCGCACATCGAAACGATCCATACGCGCTTCGTCGCCGACGTGGTCGGTTTCGAAGCCGCGCGCAGCATGGCCGTGTTCGAGGATCCGGACACGCGGATGCGCAGCGGCCGCCTCGCGCGCCTGAACAGCGAGTTCATGAGCGTATCGAGCCGCTTCCACGCACTGCACCAGCTGATGAACCGGCTGCGCGCGGCCGGCGCGCAGGCCGCGATCGATGCGATCGAGCCGTACTTCCGCGAGATCGCGCCGCTTCTGACACGCAATGGCGAACCGGTGCGCACGTCGGCCGATGCGGCGCTCGCGGCCGAACAGTTGCTTGCGTGGCGCGACGCGCTGCCGCGCCGCATCCGCGCAACCCGCGCGGCGCTCGAAACGCAGCCGGATTTTCCGCTGCTCGACTTCGACACGGCCGCCGAGCTGCTGTACCGCTTCATCACCGACCTGCACGAATACGCGGCGACCTACGCGTCGCTGTCGACCGCGACACACGAGCGCGAACGCTGGATCGAGCGCTACGAGCCGCGCACCAACGTGACGGCGATGGTGATCGCGGCGATTCGCACCGCGACCGTGATCCTCGTGCTCGGCTGGTTCTGGATCGCGACCGCGTGGCCGAGCGGCGTGACGATGACGCTGACGGCCGCGGCCACCTGCGCGCTCGCGTCGTCGACGCCGCGCCCGACCGCGATGTCCGCGCAGATGGGCATGGGTACCGCGCTGGCCGTCTGCACGGGTTTCCTGCTGATGTTCGGCATCTACCCGCACATCGACGGCTTCCCGCTACTGTGCGTGGCCCTTGCGCCGCTGCTGTCGATCGGCATCTACATGACGTTGAAGCCGAAGCTCGCGGGCTACGGGATGGGCTACCTGATCTTCTTCTGTTTCCTCGCCGGCCCGGACAGCGTCACGCACTACGACCCGACGAGCTTCATGAACGATGCGCTCGCGCTGGTGCTGTCGATGCTGGTCTCGGCGATCGCGTTCGCGGTACTGTTCCCGCCGACCGCGCCGTGGCTGAAGAAGCGGCTGTTCGCCGACCTGCGCCACCAGGTGGTCGCGGCATGCCACGCACGGCTGGCCGGATTGCGCACGCGCTTCGAAAGCGGCGCGCGCGACCTGATGTACCAGGCGCACACGCTGTCGGCCGACCAGCCCGACGTGCAGCGCGACGCGCTGCGCTGGATGTTCGCGGTGCTGGAAACGGGCAACGCCGCGCTCGACCTGCGCGCCGAGCTGGCGACGCTGCCGTCCGATCCGCGCTATGCGCCGACGACGCCGTGGCGTCGCGCGATCGAGACGATGCGCACCGCGCTGTCTGCCCTGTTCAGCAAGCCGGACGCGGCGCGCTTCGACGCGACGCTCGCCGCGGTCAATGCCGCGATCGACGCGACCCGGCAGACGCTCGATGCGTTCACGCCGTCGCGCGAGGAACGCCACCGGCTGCAGCGCATCCTGAGCCATCTGCATTTCGTACGCACGGCGCTGCTCGATCCGGAATCGCCGCTCGAGCCGCTCAACCGCAACCGCCCCGTGCGCCCCCAACAAGGAGCCTCGTCATGATGCCGCGTGAAGTCGCCATTCTCGATGCCTACATGCCCACGGTGGTCCTGATGTTCGTCCTGGGCGCGCTGGCGACCTGGGCCGTCGACCGCCTGCTCGCCTATACGGGCCTCTACCGTCTCGTCTGGCACCCGTCGCTGTTCCGTGCGTGCCTTCTCGTCTGCATTTGCGGCGGACTGAGTCTTGCCGTTTACCGTTGATTCCGAACCAACATGATTCTCAGAAAACTCTTCGGCTTCGTCGCGACCGCCGTCATCCTTCTCGTCGCGATCCTGATCGGGCGCTCGCTGTGGGTGCACTACATGGACGATCCGTGGACGCGCGACGGGCGCGTCCGTGCCGAGATCGTCAACGTCGCGCCGGACGTGTCGGGCGCGATCGTCGAGCTGCCCGTGCATGACAACCAGCTCGTGAAAAAGGGCGACCTGATCATGCAGATCGACCCGTCGCACTACCAGATCGCGGTCGAGCAGGCACAGGCAGCCGTCGCCGCCCGCCGCGCGGAACTGCAGATGCGCCGCGACGACGCGGCCCGTCGTGCCGACCTCGACGCGCTCGTCGTGTCGAAGGAAAACCGCGAGAACGCGGCGCACAGCGCGTCGAGCGCCGATGCGCAGTACCAGCAGGCGATCGCCGCGCTCGACGCCGCGAAGCTCAATCTCGAACGCACGCGCGTGGTCGCGCCGGTCGACGGCTACGTCACGAACCTGCAGACGTTCAAGGGCAACTACGCGGTGGCCGGCCAGGCGAAGCTCGCGATCGTCGACAGCCATTCGTTCTGGGTCTACGGCTACTTCGAGGAAACCAAGCTGCCGCGCGTGAAGGTCGGCGCGCCGGCCGAAATGCGGCTGATGAGCGGCGGCGTGATGAAGGGCCACGTCGAGAGCATCTCGCGCGGCATCTACGATCGCGACAACCCGCAAAGCCGCGACCTCGTCGCGGACGTGAACCCGACCTTCAACTGGGTGCGCCTCGCGCAGCGCGTGCCGGTGCGGATCCGGATCGACGAAGTGCCGGCCGACGTGGTGCTGTCGGCAGGCACGACCTGCACGGTCATCATCGATCCGGACAAGCAGAAGAAGTCGTAAGCGTCGACGGCCGGGCGCCTACGCCGCGATGCGAAAGCGCCCGACCAGCGACTTGAGCGACTGCGCCTGCTCGTCGAGCGCATTCGCCGCGGCGGCCGCCTGTTCGACGAGCGCCGCATTCTGCTGCGTGCCCGCATCCATCTGCGTGACCGCGCGGCCGATCTCGTCGATCCCCGCGCTCTGCTCGTCCGACGCGGCCGAGATCTCGCCGATGATGTCGGTCACGCGCTTGACCGCCCGCACCACGTCGTCCATCGTGCGGCCTGCATCGTGCGCGAGCGCCGCGCCGTTCGCGACGCGCTCGACCGACGCGCCGATCAGCGCACGGATCTCCTTCGCCGCGGTCGCCGCGCGCTGCGCGAGCAGCCGCACCTCGCCCGCCACCACCGAAAAGCCACGCCCCTGTTCGCCCGCACGCGCGGCCTCGACCGCCGCGTTCAGCGCGAGAATGTTGGTCTGGAATGCGATTCCCTCGATCGTGCCGATGATCTCGCGAATGTTCTTCGCGCTGTCGTCGATCTCGCTCATCGTCGCGACCACGCGCCCGACGACTTCGCCGCCCGCCTCCGCGACGACCGACGCATTGGCCGCGAGCGCGCTCGCCTGACGCGCGTTCTCGGCGTTCTGCCGCACGGTCGACGTGAGTTCCTCCATGCTGGCCGCGGTGCGCTCGAGCGCGACGGCCTGCTGCTCGGTGCGCCGCGACAGGTCGAGGTTGCCGGTCGAGATCTCGCCGGACGCGGCCGCGATCGCCTCGGCGCTGACGGCGATCTCGCCGACGGTCGCCGCGAGCCCGGTCTGCATGTCGGACAGCGCACGCACCATGCTGTCGCGGTCGTGCCGGCCGAGCGGAATCGGCCGCGTCAGGTCGCCCCGCGCGATGTCGGCGGCGATCGCCTTCGCGTCCGCGGGCTCGCCGCCGAGCTGCGACGCGAGGCGGCGCACGACCCGTTCGGCGATCGCGATCGCCAGCACGATCAGCGCGACCGTCATCGCCGCGATCATCGCGAACGACGACGAGAAGATCGTTGCGGACGCATCGAGCGTCGCCTTCGACTTCGCGCCGCGCGTCTTCACGAGCATCGCGACGAGCTTCTCGAGCTTGCCGGTCTCGACCAGCAGCGACACGTCCTGCGTGCCGACCTGCCAGTTCATCTGCGACAGGTCGAGCGGCTGCGCCTGCACGAGCGCGACGAAATCGCGCAGATGGCCGCTCCACGTGCCGACCGCCATCGAGAACGCGCGCAGTCGCGCGGAATCGTCCGCATCGGCCGGATCCGCGTAACGCTGCAGCGTCGCGAGTGCCTGGCCGATCGACGCGAGCCCCGCGCCGACCTCGGCGCCCAGGTCGTCGCGCTCCTTCGCGGTGGTCGCGGTCAGCAGCATCTTCTGCGCGCGGCTCGCGCGCAGCACCTCGGCGCGCACTTCCTCCGCTGCGCGGCTCGCGACGTGCCCCTGCTCGTAGACCGACGCGATCGATGCGTTCAACCGGCTGATCTGCCACAGCGAGAACACGCCGATCGCGAGCGTGCCGGCCAGCAGGATCGCGAACGCGGCGCGCAACGTCGCCTTCACGGTCCATGGCCGGCGTTCGCGCCGAGCGGCGCGCGGACGTCGCGCGGCCGGCTTGGCGGCTGCGCCGGTTGCGGTAGTGCCCGCACCCGCCTGCGGATGCAATGATGCTGCTTTCATCGATATATCCCCGTATTGATCACGCCGCCGGAAAGGTCGGTTCCGGCGGTCCCCGCGATGGCTGCCCAAGCCGCGCGTCGTGCGTCCGTCCGGCTCGTGGCCGGTGCCGGGCGCGGCGCGCCTTTGTTGTCGTTGCGTCGTTCTACGGCCGCCATCGGCCTTCCTTGAGTCCGGACAAACACCGATCCGGCCTCACGCGGCCCCGTCGACGGGCGGACGCGCCGCAGCGTTATACCCGGCCAAAAAAGGCGGCGATGGCTGAATCGTCACATCATTGTCCGAATCGCGACAAAACTTGGCCTGACATTCTCGATACGCCACATTACACTTCTTTGACGCAACAACGATTCGAACGCGCCGATCCCCCTCAGAGCGCGTCCCGCCACCTCAACTCGCTCAGCTCGCATGGAAACCAGCCTCGATACGGGCGCCGGCACCACCGCCGTCGCCGCCAAGCCGTCTGCTCCACTCGCCCCGCGCACCGTCTACCCGGTGCTCGGCGCGATCAGCTTCTCGCACATGCTCAACGACATGATCCAGTCGTTGATCCTCGCGATCTATCCGATGCTCAAGAGCCAGTTCGCGCTGTCGTTCGCGCAGATCGGCCTGATCACGCTGACCTACCAGATCACCGCGTCGCTGCTGCAGCCGCTCGTCGGCCTCTATACGGACAAGCGGCCGAAGCCGTATTCGCTGCCGGTCGGGATGGGCTTCACGCTCGCGGGGCTGCTCCTGATGTCGGCCGCGCAGAATTTCCCGACGCTGCTGGCGGCCGCGGCGCTGGTCGGCTGCGGCTCGTCGGTGTTCCATCCGGAATCGTCGCGCGTCGCGCGGATGGCGTCGGGCGGCCAGCACGGGCTCGCGCAGTCGCTGTTCCAGGTCGGCGGCAACGCCGGTTCGGCACTCGGGCCGCTGCTCGCCGCACTGGTGATCATCCCGCACGGCCAGCACAGCATCGCGTGGTTCTCGGCGGCCGCGCTCGTCGCGATGGTCGTGCTCACGCAGATCGGCCACTGGTACAAGAAGCATCCGTCGATGAAGAAGAAGGCGGCGTCGGCCGGCCATCCGACGCTGTCGCAGGGTCGCGTGCTCGCCGCCATCGGCGTGCTGGTGCTGCTGGTGTTCTCGAAGTACTTCTACCTCGCGAGCATCAACAGTTATTTCACGTTCTACCTGATCGACAAGTTCCACCTGTCGGTGCAGGCCGCGCAGATCCACCTGTTCGTGTTCCTCGCGGCGGTCGCGGCCGGCACGCTGATCGGCGGGCCGGTCGGCGACCGGATCGGCCGCAAGTACGTGATCTGGGTGTCGATCCTCGGCGTCGCGCCGTTCACGCTGCTGCTGCCGTACGCGAACCTGTTCTGGACGAGCGTGCTGAGCGTGATCATCGGCGTCGTGCTGGCGTCGGCGTTCGCCGCGATCCTCGTCTACGCGACGGAACTGATGCCCGGCAAGGTGGGGATGGTCGCGGGCCTGTTCTTCGGTTTCGCGTTCGGCCTCGGCGGCGTGGGCGCCGCCGTGCTCGGCCAGCTCGCGGACGCGACGAGCATCACGTTCGTCTACAAGGTGTGCGCGTTCCTGCCGCTGATCGGCGTGCTGACGGTGTTCCTGCCGAACCTCGAAAGCAGCCGGCGCAAGAAGGCGTGACGAGACGGCCGCGGCATGCGTGCCGCGGCCGGCCGAACGGTTTGAAGATAAGGTACGACGGCGGCTTCAGGCCGCCGTCGTCGCATGCAGCGTCAGGAAACGCTTGAGGATGCCGGACGAATAGCTGCTCGCGATCGCCGACAGGAAGTGCGAGAACGACTGCGTCGCGTGATCGTCGGCCGTATCGGAGATCGTGCGCACGATGGCGAACGGCACGTCGTGTTCGGCGCACACCTGCGCGATCGCCGCACCTTCCATCTCGACCGCGAGCGCGTCCGGCAGCGCGTCGCGCAGCGCGACGACTTCCCGCTCGCTCGACACGAAGCGGTCGCCGCTGATGATCAGGCCGCCGTGCAGCGTCGCACCCGCCAGCCCGAAACGCGCGGCGAACTGCGCGCCCTCCTCTGCGACGAACAGCGTGCACGCGGCCTTCAGGCGGCCCGTCAGTTCCGCGTCGGTCGCGAACCGCGTGATGCCGAGCAGCGGCACCTCGTAGCGCGGAAACAGCGGCGACGCATCGAGATCGTGCTGCAGCAGCGTATCGGCGACGATGACGTCGCCAACGCGCACCGTGCGCGACACGCCGCCGGCGACACCGGTGAACACGATGCCGCAGACGCCGAACACATGGATCAGCGCGCTGACCGTCGCGGCGGCGGCGACCTTGCCGACCCGCGCGAGCGTGACGACACAAGCCGCGCCGTGCACGGTGCCGACGTGGTAATCGCGACGGCCGAGCGTGACCGTCTTCATCGCGCCCTCGGCGCGCATCGCGGCGATCAGGTCGCCGAGTTCCTCGGGCAGCGCGGCCAGAATGCCGAGCGGGCGCGTCGAAACCGTTTCAGCCATGTCGATGCCCATCATTCCACCGCCTGCAGTTTCGCGACAGCCAGCGCGAGCCACTTCTCGCCGTGCCGCTTGAACTTCACCTGCGCCTTCGCATCGGCGCCGTTGCCTTCGAGCGCGGTGACCGTGCCCTCGCCGAACTTGGTATGGAAGACCTGCTGGCCGACGCGGAAGCCGGTGTCGGCCGCGCGCTGCTTGTTCGCGAACGCCGGCAGCGGCGCGGTGACCGCCGCGTCGACGACCTGCTCGCGACTGCCGCCGCCCGGCCGCGCGAACCAGTCGCGCCCCCAGCCGGCGTTGTCCGAGCGGCCGCCCCAGCGCGAGCCCGCCTCGACCTTCGGCGTGAGCCACTTCAGCACGTGCTCCGGCAATTCGTCGAAGAAGCGCGAGCGCACGTTGTAGCGCGTCTGGCCGTGCAGCATCCGGCTCTGCGCGAACGACAGGTAGAGCCGCTCCTTCGCGCGCGTGATCGCGACGTACATCAGCCGGCGCTCTTCCTCGAGGCCGTCCGATTCGAGCACGCTGTTCTCGTGCGGGAACAGTCCTTCCTCGAGGCCGGTGATGAACACGGCCGAGAATTCGAGGCCCTTCGCCGCGTGCACCGTCATCAGCTGCACGGCGTCCTGGCCAGCCTGCGCCTGGTTGTCGCCCGCTTCCAGCGACGCGTGCGACAGGAAGCCCGCGAGCGGCGTCATCGTGTCGGGGTTCTGCGCGGGATCGTCGAGCGGCGCCGGATCGAGCACGTCGACCGTCGGATCGCCCGCGTCCACGCCGAGTTCCGGTGCGGCGATCGCGCCCGCGCGCAGCGGAATCGAGCGAGCCGGCGCGTCGAGCCCGTAGCCTTCCTCGCTGACGAACGCGGTGGCCGCGTTCACGAGTTCCTGCAAGTTCTCGAGGCGGTCCTGGCCTTCGCGCTCGCCCTGGTAGAAATCGGCGAGGCCGCTCGCGCGCACGACATACTCGACCGTCTCCGGCAGGCTCATCTGCTGCGTCTCGGCGCGCATCTTCGCGATCAGCGTCGCGAACGCGCCGAGGCTCGTGCCGGCCTTGCCGGTCACGTACGGGATCGCGGCGGCCATCGAGCAGTCGTACAGGCGCGCGGCGTCCGCGAGCTGCTCGATCGAGCGCGCGCCGATCCCGCGGGTGGGGAAGTTCACGACGCGCACGAACGCGGTGTCGTCGTTCGGGTTGTCGATCAGGCGCAGGTACGCGAGCGCATGCTTCACTTCCTGGCGCTCGAAGAAGCGCAGGCCGCCGTACACGCGATACGGGATGCCCGACGTCATCAGCGTGTGCTCGATCGCGCGCGACTGCGCGTTGCTGCGATACAGGACCGCGACCTCGCTGCGCGACATCCCGGTGTTGATCAGCGAGCGGATCTCCTCGACGATCCAGCCGGCTTCCTGCGCATCGGTGCTCGCCTCGTACACGCGCACGGGCTCGCCGTGGCCGGCGTCGGTGCGCAGGTTCTTGCCGAGGCGGTGCGCGTTGTTCGAGATCAGCTGGTTCGCCGCGTCGAGGATGTTGCCGTGCGACCGGTAGTTCTGCTCGAGCTTGATCAGGTTGCGCACGCGGAATTCGTCTTCGAAGTCGCGCATGTTGCCGACGTTCGCGCCGCGGAACGCATAGATCGACTGATCGTCGTCGCCGACCGCGAAGATCGCGTTCTGGCCGCCCGCGAGCATCTTGAGCCACGCGTACTGCAGCTTGTTGGTGTCCTGGAACTCGTCGACGAGGATGTGCCTGAAGCGCGCCTGGTAGTGCGCGCGCAGCGGCGCGTTGTACGCGAGCAGCTCGTAGCAGCGCAGCAGCAGCTCGGGGAAGTCGACGACGCCCTCGCGCTGGCACTGCTGGTCGTACGCCTGGTACAGCTCGACGAACTTGCGGTTGAAGTTGTCGGACGCGTCGACCTTGTCGGGACGCAGCCCCTGCTCCTTCGCGTTGTTGATGAAGTACTGGACGTTCTTCGGCGGGTATTTCTCGTCGTCGACGTTCGCCGCCTTCATCAGCCGCTTGATCGCCGACAGCTGGTCGGCCGTGTCGAGGATCTGGAAGGTTTGCGGCAGGCCGGCGTCGCGCCAGTGCGCGCGCAGCATCCGGTTGCACAGGCCGTGGAACGTGCCGATCCACATCCCGCGCGTGTCGATCGGCATCATCGCCGACAGCCGCGCCATCATCTCGCGCGCGGCCTTGTTCGTGAAGGTCACGGCGAGCACGGTGGGCGGCGACGCGTAGCCCTGCTGGATCAGCCACGCGATGCGCGTGATCAGCACGCGGGTCTTGCCGCTGCCCGCCCCCGCGAGGATCAGCGCCGGTTCGTTCGGCAACGTGACGGCGGCGTATTGTTCAGGGTTCAGATTGGCGAGCAGATCGGGCATGGAGCGGCAGCGGACGTGCGAGAAAAATGCGGACCCGCCATTATAAGTCGGCCGCGCGATGCCGTTTCCGATCCGTTCGGCCACATGCCGCCGCCGCGTCGCGCGCGCCTCCCGACGTGCCCGCGCGGGCACGGCGATGGCTGGTCGATGTGCATCCATTTATAATTGTCAGATTCGGCATCCAATTCACGCATTTTTCGGCAGATTTCCAACCATGAGCGACAGCACGCTTGCGAAGAGTTTCGAGCCCCACACCATCGAGTCCCAATGGGGGCCGGAGTGGGAAAAACGCGGCTATGCCGCCCCGGCATTCGACCCGTCGCGTCCCGATTTCGCGATCCAGCTGCCGCCGCCGAACGTCACCGGCACGCTGCACATGGGCCACGCGTTCAACCAGACGATCATGGACGGCCTCGCCCGCTACCACCGGATGCTCGGCGAGAACACGCTGTGGGTGCCGGGCACCGACCACGCGGGGATCGCGACCCAGATCGTCGTCGAGCGCCAGCTCGATGCGCAGGGCGTGTCGCGCCATGACCTCGGCCGCGAGAAGTTCGTCGAGCGCGTGTGGGAGTGGAAGCAGCAGTCCGGTTCGACGATCACGGGCCAGGTGCGCCGTCTCGGCGCGTCGACCGACTGGTCGCGCGAATATTTCACGATGGACGACAAGATGTCGGCCGCCGTGCGCGACGTGTTCGTCACGCTCTACGAGCAGGGCCTGATCTACCGCGGCAAGCGTCTCGTCAACTGGGATCCGGTGCTGCTCACCGCGGTGTCGGATCTCGAGGTCGCGAGCGAAGAGGAAAACGGCCATCTGTGGCACATCCGCTACCCGCTCGTCGACGGTTCGGGCTCGCTGACCGTCGCGACGACGCGCCCCGAGACGATGCTCGGCGACGTCGCGCTGATGGTCCATCCGGAAGACGAGCGCTACGCGCACCTGATCGGCAAGCGCGTCACGCTGCCGCTGACGGGCCGCGAGATCCCGGTGATCGCCGACGACTACGTCGACCGCGAGTTCGGCACGGGTGTCGTGAAGGTCACGCCCGCGCACGACTTCAACGACTATCAGGTCGGCCTGCGCCACAACCTCGCGCCGATCGAGATCCTGACGCTCGACGCGAAGATCAACGACAACGGCCCCGAACAGTATCGCGGCCTCGACCGCTTCGACGCGCGCAAGGCGATCGTCGCCGACCTCGATGCGGAAGGCTTCCTCGACTCCGTGAAGCCGCACAAGCTGATGGTGCCGCGCGGCGACCGCACGGGCGTCGTGATCGAGCCGATGCTGACCGACCAGTGGTTCGTCGCGATGACGAAGCCGGCGCCGGAACGCACGTTCAACCCGGGCAAGTCGATCACCGAAACGTCGCTCGACGTCGTGCGCAACGGCCAGATCAAGTTCGTGCCGGAAAACTGGACGACCACCTACTACCAGTGGCTCGAGAACATCCAGGACTGGTGCATCTCGCGCCAGCTGTGGTGGGGCCACCAGATTCCCGCATGGTACGGCGAGAACGGCGAGGTGTTCGTCGCGCGCAACGAGGAAGAGGCGCGCGCGCAGGCCGCCGCGAAGGGCTACGCCGGCGCGCTGAAGCGCGACGAGGACGTGCTCGACACGTGGTTCTCGTCGGCGCTCGTGCCGTTCTCGTCGCTCGGCTGGCCGAACGAAACGCCTGAGCTGCAGCACTTCCTGCCGTCGTCGGTGCTCGTCACCGGCTTCGACATCATCTTCTTCTGGGTCGCCCGGATGGTGATGATGACGACGCACTTCACCGGCAAGGTGCCGTTCCACACCGTCTACGTGCACGGCCTCGTGCGCGACGCGGAAGGCCAGAAGATGTCGAAGAGCAAGGGCAACACGCTCGACCCGATCGACATCGTCGACGGCATCGACCTCGAAACGCTGGTCGCGAAGCGCACGACGGGCCTGATGAATCCGAAGCAGGCAGCGACGATCGAGAAGAAGACGCGCAAGGAATTCCCGGACGGCATCGCCGCGTTCGGCACCGACGCGCTGCGCTTCACGATGGCGTCGATGGCGACGCTCGGCCGCAACGTGAACTTCGACCTCGCGCGCTGCGAAGGCTATCGCAACTTCTGCAACAAGCTGTGGAACGCGACGCGCTTCGTGCTGATGAACTGCGAAGGCCACGACTGCGGCGCCGACAAGCCGGAAGTGTGCGGCGCGGGCGACTGCGGCCCCGGCGGCTACCTCGACTTCTCGGCGGCCGACCGCTGGATCGTGTCGCTCCTGCAGCGCACCGAGGCCGACATCGCGAAGGGCTTCGCCGACTACCGCTTCGACAACATCGCGACGAGCATCTACAAGTTCGTGTGGGACGAGTATTGCGACTGGTACCTCGAACTCGCGAAGGTGCAGATCCAGAACGGCACGCCGGAACAGCAGCGCGCGACGCGACGCACGCTGCTGCGCGTGCTGGAGACGGTGCTGCGCCTCGCGCACCCGGTCATCCCGTTCATCACCGAAGCGCTCTGGCAGAAGGTCGCGCCGCTCGCGGGCCGTTATCCGCACGGCAAGGCCGAAGGCGTTGCGTCGCTGATGACGCAGGCGTATCCGGTCGCGAACCTGCAGAAGATCGACGAGGCGTCTGAGCAATGGGCGGCCGACCTGAAGGCGATCGTCGACGCGTGCCGCAACCTGCGCGGCGAGATGAACCTGTCGCCGGCGACCAAGGTGCCGCTGCTCGCGGCCGGCGATGCCGAGCGCCTGCGCTCGTTCGCACCGTACGTCCAGGCTCTCGCCCGCCTGTCGGAAGTGCAGATCCTGGCCGATGAAGCGACGCTCGACAAGGAAGCGCACGGCGCGCCGATCGCGATCGTGGGCCCGAACAAGCTGGTGCTGAAGGTGGAGATCGACGTCGCGGCCGAACGCGAGCGCCTGTCGAAGGAAATCGCGCGCCTGACGGGCGAGATCGCGAAGTGCAATGCGAAGCTCGGCAACGAGGCGTTCGTCGCGAAAGCGCCGCCGGCCGTGGTCGAACAGGAGCAGAAGCGCGTCGCCGAATTCCAGAGCACGCTGGAAAAGCTGCGCGCTCAGCTCGATCGGTTGCCTGCGTAACAAACGGTAAGGTCGTTTGCGTTCACTATAATCGGAACGTGAACATAGACTGTCTGACAAGACGATTACAGGAATAAAGGTTCGATCATGTTGAAAGTCACCAAGGCGGTATTCCCCGTCGCCGGTCTCGGCACGCGGTTCCTCCCGGCAACGAAGGCGAGCCCGAAGGAAATGCTGCCCGTCGTCGACAAGCCGCTGATCCAGTACGCCGTCGAGGAAGCGATCGCCGCGGGCATCACCGAGATGATCTTCGTGACCGGGCGCAGCAAGCGCGCGATCGAGGATCACTTCGACAAGTCGTACGAGGTCGAGGCCGAACTCGAGGCACGCGGCAAGGAGAAGCTGCTCGAGCTCGTGCGCAGCATCAAGCCGAGCCATGTCGACTGCTTCTACGTGCGCCAGCCGGAAGCGCTCGGCCTCGGCCATGCGGTGCTGTGCGCGGAGAAGCTCGTCGCCGACAACCCGTTCGCGGTGATCCTCGCCGACGACCTGCTCGACGGCAACCCGCCCGTGATGAAGCAGATGGTCGACGTGTTCGACCACTATCACAGCTCGGTGATCGGCGTGGAAGAGATCCCGCCGTCGGAGACGAAGTCGTACGGCATCGTCGACGGCAAGGAATGGGAAGAATCGATCGTCAAGATGTCGGCGATCGTCGAGAAGCCGGCGCCGGAAGTCGCGCCGTCGAACCTCGGCGTGGTCGGCCGCTACATCCTGAAGCCGCGGATCTTCGAACACCTGCGCGCGCTGAAGCCGGGCGCGGGCGGCGAGCTGCAGCTCACCGACGCGATCCAGGCGCTGCTCGCCGACGAACAGGTGCTGGCCTACAAGTACCAGGGCACGCGCTACGACTGCGGCAGCAAGCTCGGCTACCTGAAGGCGACGGTCGAGTTCGCGCTGCGCCACCCGGAAGTCGGCACCGAGTTCGACGCGTACCTGCGCACGCGCGGCAACGGGCAACCGGCCGCCTGAACGCGGCACGGGCCGGCCGCGCCGCCTCGGCGGGCCCGCCCTCACCTCACGGCCGCCGCGTCAGCGCGTGGCGGCCGGCTTCACCGAGACGACGCCCGGCATTGCGCCCGCGTCGTCTTTTTTCGTCGTGACGAACCAGCCGTCGCCCTGCTCGAACGGCAGCTTCGCGAGCGCGCTCTTCACGAGCGTCGGCGCGGCCTGCCGCGAGCCCGCATCGCGATCGCGCAGCGACGCCGACACGCGATAGACGTCGGCGCCCGACTTCGCATCGACGAAACGCAGCGTCAGCACGTGGCGGTACACCTTGCCCGCGAACGGCAGCGCGAACGGTGCCGGTCCGTCGACTGTCACGCACGCGCTGCTTGCCGTGCCGCACTGGTCGGCCGTCGTCGCGACCGACGCCGGCTGCGTCGCATACGCGATCGACAGCCGGTAGTCCGCGGTGTTGCCGGACTGCGCGTCGAAGCCGCGGTGCGCGAGCTCGTCGCGCACGAGCGTCTCGATCTGCCGGTATTCGGCATCGTCGGCCTGAGCGGCCGTGCGAACGAAATCGTAGCCGTGCGCACCGGATGCGAACACATTCGGCTGCCCGAGCGCGCTCACGCCGGTCGTGACGCCGGCGCAACCCGTCAACAGCGACACCGCCAGCGCGGTCGCTGCCCATTCCTTTCCCATGACTTCCCCCAAATGCCTGCCGTCGTGCCCGGCCCTGTCAGGCGGACGGCTCGTCGATCGCGGGCAGCGACACCGTCACCGCGGTGCCGACACCCACTTCGCTGTCGACCGTCACGCTGCCGCCGTGGCGCGTGACGACCGTCTTCACGAATGCCATGCCGAGCCCGGAGCCCGAGATTTCGGGCCGCTCGCCGGCATGGAACCGCTTGAAACGCTCGAACAGATGCCGCTGATCTTCCGGCGCGATGCCGTACCCCTGATCGCGAATCGTACAGAACATCCGCCTCGATGCGTGCTCGACCGTCAGCGTACACGCGATCACCGTTTCGGACGGACTGTATTTGACCGCGTTGTTCAGCAGGTTGACGAACGCGCGCGTGATCAGCGAGCGGTCGGCGCGCGTCCAGCACATGTCGGTGCCGACGTCGGTCTCGATCCGGATGCGCTTCGCCTGCGCCTGCGGCCACACTTCGTCACTCGCGTCGATCAGCACGTCGACCAGGCTCGTCGGTTCGAGCTGGTACGTCTGCGACTCCGCGCGCGCCAGCTGCACGAACTCGTCGGCGAGCGACAGCGCACGGTGCGCATAGCGCTCGATCCGCGCGAGAAGCCCACGCATCGCGTCGGTTTCGACGCGATCGCGCTCGATCTCGACGAGCGCGAGGATCGACGATTGCGGCGAACGCATGTCGTGCGACAGCAGGTGCAGCGCCTCCTCGCGCTGCCGCTCGGCCGCGTGCAGCTCGGTCACATCGACAAGGCCGGCGATCCAGCCCGTCACGCGGCCCTGCGCGTTCGTACACGGGGCGTAGCGTAACAGATGGTCGAGCCCGTCGCGATCGCGCACCTCGATGCCGCGCGCCATCGCGTCCTGCTCGGCCCCGTGCGTCGGGTCGAGTGCGGCCGGCCAGTGTTCGCGGATCGTGACGTCGTGTTCGGCGTTGCCGTCGACGGTCTTCATGAAGGTCAGCTCGCCGAGCGCGGCGCGCAGCGACCGCCCTTCCGGCAGCGGCAACGCGAGCCGCGACCCGTAGCGCTTCGCCGCATGGTTCGCGATCAGCACGGTTCCGGCCAGGTCGGTGACGAAGATCGGCTCCGGCATGCTGTCGAGGCTGTCCCACACGAAGCGCTTCATGTCCTGCACCCGCTGCGCGGCCTGCGCCATCAGCGCCATCTGACGTTCGAGCACATCGCCGCCGACGCTGCGCGTGCGCGGCGCCTCGGGCAGCAGGTGCGGCTCGTCGGCCAGCCGCTGCAGCTCGCGGCGCAGGTATGACATCGTCATTTCCAGGCGCCGCCAGTTCCAGATCGGGTACACGGCGACCAGCCCGAAGATCGCCGGCGCGGGCGACAGCCACACGCGCGCCTCGAACAGCAGCAGCAGGCTCGCGACGGCGGCCAGCGCGGCCAGGCTCAGCGTCAGCAGCAGTGCGCGCCACGGCGACAGCATCAGGAAACCGCCCAGCAGCACGGCGAGCGGCAGCAGCGAGGCGGCGAAGAGCCCGGCGCGCGACGCGGGGAGGATCGCGCTGCCGGTCGTCAGCATGTCGAGCACGTTCGCATGGATGTACACGCCGGCGAGCGGGCCGAACTCGCCCGACACCGGCGTCGCGAAGCGGTCGTAGAGGCCCGACGCCGTCACGCCGACAACGACGATCTTGCCGCGCAGCGCATCGGGTTTCACGCGGCCTTCGAGCACGTCGTTGAACGACAGTGTCGGATACGCGGGCGTGTTGCGGCTGAACGGGATCAGGTAGCGGCCCTCGCCGGTCGCGTCGCGCGACAGGTCGTGTGCATTCGCGCCGGGCGCACCGCCGACCGGATGCAGCCGTCCGGCCTCGATCGCGCGATAGACGGGCACCATCAACTGCGGCCAGCGCACGCGTCCGTCGCTTTCGAACAGCGCGACGCTGCGCACGATGCCGTCGGGATCGACCTCGAGATTGATGTGGCCGAGCCCCATCGTGCGCGCCGACAGCTCGGCCACCGGCGGATCGACGGTGCGCGTGCCGTCCGCCTGCTCGGGGCTCAGCAGGACGGGCAGGAAGGTCGGTACACGCGCCATCGCGTCCGCGAACGCGCGGTCCTCCGGCGACTGCTCGGTAAACAGCACGTCGTAGACGACCGCGGCCGGCTGCGCACGCGCCAGCGTGTCGAGCAGCCGTGCGTGCACGCTGCGCGGCCACGGCCAGCGGCCGAGTGCGGATACGCTCTGGTTGTCGATGTCGACGACGACGACGTCGGGCGACAGCGGCAGGCTGCGCAGCATCAGCAGCCGGTCGTAGATCAGCCCGTCGACGCTCGACGACATCCGGCCGAGCGCGCACGCGAGAATCACCGCGATGCCGAGGCAGCCGATCGCGATCCACTCGATCAGGAAACGGCGGCCGAGGCGCCGCCGCGGGGAAACGGAGTCGGTTTTCATGCGCCGCGGGTCAGCGCGACAACGTGAACGCGCCGACCGGACTCGTCTTCTGATAGAACTTGCCGCCCTCGAACTCCTCGACCGTCACCGCCCAGTAGTAGTCGCCGGGCGGCAGGTGGGCGACCGTGATCCGGTGCGCCTGCAGGCCCATCTGGTCGACGACCGGCGCGCTCAGGTCCTTCGAGCGCGACAGCACGAACCGATAGTGCGCATCCTTGGCCGCGCCGTTCGGCGACCAGCGGAACTCATAGCCGTTCGGGCCGGGCGACGCGCTCGCATCGAGCCCCATCAGGCGCCGCTCGAACGCGTAAGTGTGCGGCATGCCTTCGAGGCCGTTGTCGTCGATCGCGGCAATCCGGACGAAGTACGTGCCGTTCGGCACCTCGCGGAACACCGCACGCGACGAGACCGTGCGCGTTTCGCTGAACAGCTCGAGCATGCCCGCGTCGCGCGCGAGTTGCAGGTGATAGGCGTGCGCACGCTCGAGCGGCGCGATGTCGAACGTGAGGTCGGGTTCGTCCTGCACCTTGTCGGGATGCGTGAGCGCGGGCGCCGGCAGCAGCTGCACGGGTGCGCCGACCGCGCCGGACGACGTCGAGACGCTACCGAAGTTCGCATGCACGAGCGTCGGGTCGGCCGGCTGCTGCTTGCCCGCGACGCCGACGGTGCCGTCGAGCACCTCGACGCGCGTCGCGGCGTTGCCGGCGGCGTCGTAGTTCACGCGGAACCGCGTACCGCGCACGCCGGCCACGACCGACGGCGAGCGGATCTGGAAGCGGTCGTCGCGCTTCTTCAGATGGGTGACCTCGCTGTCGACCGAGCCGCGCGTGAGTTCGAACTCGCGATCGAGCGTGCCGGTCAGCACGGTGCGGCGCAAGGTCTTCAGGTCGAGCTGGCTGTCGGGCGGCAGGCTCATGTGCGTGCCGTCGGCCAGTTCGAGCGTCAGGAAGCCGTTCGCGCCCGTGCGCACACGGTCGCCCTCGGTGAGCGTCGCATCGTTCGCGAGCGGCGCGTATGCGTCGCCGGACGCGCGCTCGGCCGTGCCCTGCACCGCGACGACGCGCGCGGTCAGCTTTTCCTTGCGCAGCCGCGCGACCGGCAGCTTCAGCGCGATGCCGGGCTGCAGGCGCTTCGGCGCGGGCACGCCGTTGATCTGCTGCAGCAGTTGCCAGTCGTCCGGGCCCTGCAGGTAGCGCGCCGCGACGTCGTACAGCGTGTCGCCGGCATGCGTGCGATAGACGACCGTCTTGCCCACGGCAGCGGGCGGCTGCGCGACGGCCTGCTGCGCCGCGAACGCAAACGCGACCGCGCATGCCGCGTGCAGTACCGCCGTACGCAAGCTCGCCGTGCGCTGCGTGATTCGCTGACTCACTCCGGTTCTCCCAGGCCGACCCGCTCGAGCCGGTAGCCGTAGCCGTAGATCGGCGCGAGGCGATAGCCGTTCTCCGGCCGCAGGCCGAGCTTCGTGCGCAGCATCGAGATGTGCGTGTCCATCGTGCGCGACGGAATGTCGGTCGCCTGCTTCCACACCAGATCGAGAATGTGCGCGCGCGACAGCGGCCGGTCGAGGTGCTGGAACAGCAGCAGCGCGAGCTCGAATTCCTTCTGCGTGAGGCTCACGGCCTTGTCGCCGACATAGGCCTGCTTCAGGTTCACGTCGAAGCGGAACTGGTCGAACTCGCGAACGGTTGCCTCCGCGTTGACCGGATACGCGCGGCGCAGCAGCGAGCCGATGCGCGCGCGCAGGATCGGGCCCGACACGGGCTTGACCACATAATCGTCGGCGCCGGCGTTGAGGATCTGCGTGATCCCTGCCTCGTCGTCGCGGCTCGTCATGAAGATGATCGGCAGGCTGTGCTCGGTCTGGTTCGCACGCACCCACTTGAGCACTTCCTCGCCGGACATGTCGGGCACGTTCCAGTCGAGCACGAGCAGATCGAACGTCTCGCGCTGCAGACGTTTCTTCAGGGCCTTGCCTTCCTTGAACGCATAGCACGTGTGGCCGGCGGCCGTCAGCGTTTGACTGACGAAATCCGTCTGGGCCGGATCGTCATCCAGTACAGCAATTCTCATAGCACCCCGCAAATCGAAATCGATTCGTCCAGTTCAGCTCCCCGCGCTCACCCCGCCGCGCGGCACGCGCGCAGCTTCCGACACCGGCCGGCGAGCCGTCGTTTGCCGAGCGCGCAACCTGCGCGACACGGCACCCCGGCAAATATCTCAAAAACGGGGCACGGACGAACCGGCGATTTCATCATAGTAGTATGAAATTCGCCAAGAAATTGCGCGGACTACGGTCCTTTATTCGAATAATCCTTCCCTTCGCGCGACCGAGGGCTGCTCCGGCAGCCCCAGCACGGGCTGCCCAAGCATCCGCTCCAGCTGGCCGCGCACGCGCTCCCACGCCGGCGCCGCATAGTCGGGCTGGCTCGTCGCCCACGCTTGCGCGAGATCGAACACGCGCTCGATCGTCGCACCACAATACGTGAGGCCCGCGTCGTCGTCCCGCGCGGCGCCGCGCAGCCGTTCGTCGAGCGATTCGGCCAGCCACGGCATCTCGGCCGCCGCCGAATCGGCATACGCCTCCAGGGCGGCACGCGCATGGCGATCCTGTTGCGGGTCGAGCTCGATCCGGCTCAACCCCTCCGCGCGCGCGGGCGCGATGCATTCCGCTGCGGACGGACTTCGAATGGTCCCTGGTCTGAAGGACATGTCCTCTCCCCGTTTGTACAACGGTAGCGTCAGGCATGGCCCCCGTGCCCGCCTCGTATGACGTACCGTGGCCGGTGCATCCATCCGAGGCGGACGACCGGCCGGGTCAGTATACGCAGCCGGCCACGCGACGAGGTTTAAGAATTGTCAGAGGGGTCAGAGGCGCAGCCGGGCCCACAACGGGCGGCGTGCGTGCGGTGCCGCAAGAGACGCGTGATGCGGCCGTCAGCGGCGGCGCATCAGGAACACGAACGTCTTGTCCTGGGTCGTCACTTCGACGATCTCGTTGCCCGTCTGCTTCGCGAACGCGGCGAAATCGCGTTGCGAGCCCGGATCGGTCGCGAGCACCTTGAGGATCTGCCCGCTCTCCATATCGGCGAGCGCTTTCTTGGCGCGCAGGATCGGCAACGGGCAATTGAGCCCGCGCGCGTCCACTTCCTTGTGAATCTGCATCGGCTGTCGACCTTCGTATGACGCGCCACACGGGCGCGGGAGAAGCGGCGATTTTACCGCAGCGCGGCCACCCCTGCCCGCGCGGCCGGGGCCCGGCCGGGCAACGCGGCGCGCCCGCGCGCGTTCCACCAAGCGCCCGTCAGGGGCACATCAGGTGCCCGAGAAACCGCCCGCGAGCCGCTCGCGCAGGTGCCGCACGAGCGCGCGCACCGCGCTCGGCACGACCGGGCTGTACGGACGGATCGCGAAGATGTGATCGCCGAACGCGCCCGACGGCCGCCAGCCGTCGAGCAGCGCGACCAGCCGGCCGGCGTCGAGATCGCGCTGCGCGCTGAAATCCGGCAGCAGCGCGATGCCGAGCCCGCCGAGCGCGGCCTCGCGCATCGCCTCGCTGTTGTTCGCCGCGAAGCTGCCGCGCACCGGCACGCTCACGCGCTCGCGCCGCCGGCCGTGCGGCTCGAAGCTCCATGCGGCCGGCTCGTTGTCGCGCAGGTAGCACAGGCAGCTGTGCTCGACGAGCTCGCTCGGGTGCCGCGGCGCGCCGCGCGCGTCGAGGTAGTCGCGGCTCGCGACGAGCAGCGAGCGCGTGTCGCACAGCTTCCACGCGACGTGGGTCTGCGGCGCGGTGGTCGTATGGCGGATCGCGAGGTCGAAACCCTCCTGCGTGAGCGAATGCAGCCGGTCCGACAGGTCGAGTTCGATCTGCACACCCGGATGCTGGCGCAGGAAATCGGGCAGGTGCGGGACGACCTGCTGGCGCCCGAGCGCGACCGGCACCGTCACGCGCAGCAGGCCGCGCGGCTCGCCGGCCAGGTCCTTCACGCGCGCGAAGTGCTGGCCGATCGACTCGAACGCGTCGCGCGTGCTGTCGACGAGCGTCTGGCCCGCGTCGGTGAGCCGCACGCTGCGCGTCGTGCGCCGCACGAGCGGCACGCCGGCCGCCTTTTCGAGATCGGCGATGCGCTGGCTCATCGCGGCCTTGCTGATGCCGAGCCGCTGCGCGGCAGCCGTGAAACTGCCGGCCGCGGCCAGCACCGTCAGCGAATGGATATGCGGCCAGAGCGCCTGGACATTTTGCTGATTCATCCGGTGATTATTCAGAATTCTGAACAGTGAATCAAGCTGCGCGGCCTTCTCCCGCCCCGCCGCTTTGCCTAGACTAGGTTCCGTCCACCCCCGATCCTCAGGAGACACGATGAATCCGGTTCCCGCGTACACGTCCGACGCCGACGTCGGCCACTATGTCGACGGCGCGCCCGTTGCCGGCCGCAGCGGCCGCTTCCAGGACGTCCTCAATCCGGCGCTCGGCCGCGCGGTGCGCCGCGTCGCGCTCGCCGGCGACGACGAAGTGCAACAGGCCGTCGCGTCCGCCCACGCCGCGTTCCCGGCCTGGGCCGCGACGCCGCCGATCCGCCGCGCACGCGTGCTGCACCGCTTCCTGCAGCTGATGAACGAGCACCGCGACACGCTCGCGGCGATCATCACGGCCGAGCACGGCAAGGTGTTCTCCGACGCGCAGGGCGAAGTCGCGCGCGGCATCGACATCATCGAATTCGCGTGCGGCGTGCCGCAACTGCTGAAGGGCGACTTCACCGACCAGGTCAGCACCGGCATCGACAACTGGACGATGCGCCAGCCGCTCGGCGTCGTCGCGGGCATCACGCCGTTCAACTTCCCGTGCATGGTGCCGTGCTGGATGTTCCCGGTCGCGCTCGCGACGGGCAACACGTTCGTGCTGAAGCCGAGCGAACGCGACCCGTCGGCGGCGCTGTTCATGGCCGACCTGCTCACGCAGGCAGGCCTCCCGGCCGGCGTGTTCAATGTCGTGCAGGGCGACAAGGGCGCGGTCGACGCGCTGCTCGACCATCCGGACGTGCAGGCCGTCAGCTTCGTCGGCTCGACGCCGATCGCGGCCTACGTGCAGCAGCGCGCGGTGCAGTCGGGCAAGCGCGTGCAGGCGCTCGGCGGTGCGAAGAACCACCTCGTCGTGATGCCCGACGCGAACATCGAGCAGGCGGTCGATGCGCTGATCGGCGCCGCGTATGGCTCGGCCGGCGAACGCTGCATGGCGATCAGCATCGCGGTGCTGGTCGGCGACGTGGCCGACCGGATCGTGCCGGCGGTGGCCGAGCGCGCGCGCAAGCTGGTGATCGGCGACGGGATGTCGCCGGAAGTCGAGATGGGTCCGATCGTCACCGGCGAAGCGCTGAAGCGCATCGAAGGCTATATCGCGCAAGGCGTCAGCGAAGGCGCGCAACTGGTGGTCGACGGCCGCGGGCTGCGCGTGCCGGGCCGCGAGGAAGGCTTCTTCACCGGCGGCACGCTGTTCGATCACGTGAGCCCCGACATGCGCATCTACAAGGAAGAAATCTTCGGGCCCGTGCTCGGCTGCGTGCGCGTGAAGGACTTCGGCGAAGCCGTCGACCTGATCAACGCGCACGAGTTCGGCAACGGCGTCGCGTGCTTCACGAGCGACGGCGGGATCGCGCGCGAATTCGCGCGGCGCATCCAGGTCGGCATGGTCGGCATCAACGTGCCGATTCCGGTGCCGATGGCATGGCACGGCTTCGGCGGCTGGAAGAAGAGCCTGTTCGGCGACATGCATGCGTACGGCGAGGAAGGCGTGCGGTTCTATACGCGCCAGAAGTCGGTGATGCAGCGCTGGTCGTCGAGCATCGGCAAGGGTGCGGAATTCGCGATGCCGACCGCGAAGTAAGCCGGACTAGCAGGCCGCCCGCCGGATGGACCCGCGGGCGTCAGCCGGCCTTCGTGTCGTGGGCGCCGCCGGCGGTCGGCAAGTACGACAGCTCGAGCCGATACGCGAGCGCCACGAACAGGCTCTGCGCGAGGCCCATCGTCGCGGTCAGCGCGCGGAACCCGAACGTCGCGCTGTCCTGCACCATCAATGTCACCTCGGCCTCCCGCGCGAGCGGGCTCATCCGGCTGTCGGTGATCGCGATCAGGCGCGCGCCGCGCTGCACGGCCTGCTGCGCGACCTGCACCGTCTCTTCCGCATACGGCATGAACGAGATCACGATCATCACGTCGCCCTCGCGCACCGACCGGATCTGCCCGAGATGCATGCTGCCGAGCGCGCTGAACAGGCCGATGCGCTTGTCGGTGTGCTGCAGCGCATAGTCGAGATACACGGCGATCGGGAATGCGCGGCGCGAGCCGGCGATCCAGATCGCCTGCGTGTCGGCGAGCAGGTCGACGGCCTGCGCGAGCGCCTGCGGGTCGAGCGTCTGCCGCAGCTGCTGCATCCCGGCAATGCTGCCCTTGATGAATTCGTCGGCGATCTGCTCGGGCTGCAGGCTCGACGAGCCCGCCTCGATCACGTCGCGCAATCGCAGGTTGTACGCACGGCCCGGCGCGATCTGCTGGGCCAGGCCCTCGCGGAACAATCGCTGCATCTCGGAGAAGCCGGAAAAGCCGAAATGCTTCGCGAACCGCACGACGGCCGACGGCTGGACCCCGCATGCCTCCGCGAGCGACTGGATGCCTTCCAGGCCAAGCTGGTCCCGATGCGTTTCCACGTGACGCGCAATCACCTTCAGGCGATTGCTGAGGCCGTCGTATTCCTGCGTCAGATGCTGCAGGAACGCCTCGACGGTGGCGGGTGGTTTCTCGGATGAACTCATCGGATAGCGCGAAGTTGACGGCCCCGATGCGCGCGCGATATTGACGCACGCGGCCCGGGACTCACCTGTAGACATGCATGAAGGGCGAATTTAATCACGTTTGCGGCACGACCCGTGCCGCACGCTCGCTCCCACGCGCTCGATCATCACTTGCACACACTCCACGGCTGTACTGGAAACGATTTTCCAACGCCCTTGTCGCGCCGTAAAGATTAGGGCGTCTACCGAGGCTCGACGCCGCCGGCCGATGGCGCGCATTGGCCCTCCATGGCTCACCGATAGTCGACCCACACGCCGCCCGCATCGGCGGACCGCACGCAGTTCTCGACCCACCGGACACCCTCGACGCCCGCGTGGACGTCCGGAAAGCGGATCTGCTTCAACGCCTGCACGTCGCCGCGGTCGGCCGCATCCATCGCGCGCGCGAAGCGTGCATACAGGTTCGACCACGCTTCGAACAGCCCTTCCGGATGTCCGGCGCCGATGCGGTCTTCGCGCAACGCGTGCGGATGCAGATAGCCCATTCCGCGATCGAGCACCTGCGCGGGCTGTCCCTGGATTTCGTAGCGCAACTGGTTCGGATGCTCGTCCCACCATTCGACGCTCGCCTTCGAGCCGATCACGCGCACCTTCTGCCCGTGCATCGAGCCCGCGTTCACCGCGCTCGACCATACGTAGCCGATCGCGCCCGTGTCGTATTCCATGATCGTGAACGCGTTGTCCTCGAGCGGCGCGCGACTCTTCACGAAGCTCTGCCGCGAGCACATCAGCCGGCGGATCTTCAGCTCGGGCGCCATCACTTCCGAGATGTACAGCGGGTGCGTGCCGATGTCGCCGAGCACGTAGCTCGGGCCCGCGAACTTCGGGTCGACGCGCCAGCGTGCGGCCGCGCTCGCGGCCTCGACGCCCTCGCTGTGAAACCCGTGCGCGAACTGCATCTGCACGATGCGGATCTCGCCGAGATCGCCGCGCGCGATCATCTCGCGCGCCTGCTCGATCATCTGGTGACCTGAATAGCCGTACGCGACGCCGACGATGCGATTCTTCTCGACCGACAGCCGCTGCAGTGCCTCGGCCTCCTCCGTCGTGAAGCACAGCGGCTTCTCGCAGACCACGTGCAGCCCCGCGTTCAGCGCTGCGCGGCAGATCTCGAAGTGCGTGTTGTTCGGTGTCGCGATCGACACCGCGCGGATGCCGTCGGCGCGCGTCGCCTCGGCCTCGAACATCGTCAGGTAGTCGGGATAGCAACGCTCGGCGTCGACGCCGAGCTTCACGCCGAACTGCCGGCCGCGCTCGGCATCGATATCGAACGCGCCGGCGACCAGCCGGAAGCTGCCGTCGCGCAACGCGGCCGACCGGTGGCTGTAGCCGATCTGGCTGCCGAGCCCGCCGCCGACCATGCCCCAGGGAATCGAATGTCCGAGCAGAATCTGTCCGTCGATCATGATTGTCGTGTTCCTGTCCGTGTTCAGATGTTCATGGTGTGTTCACGAGCGCAAACGGTCGGTCGTTCACGCGAATCCGGCCGACGCGAGAAACGCGCGGCTCGCCGCGACGTCGCGCAGGCTCGTGCCGGCGTTGCGCGGATCGCGCTCCTGTTCGATCGTGATGTAGCCCGCATAGCCGATGTCGTCGAGCGCGCGGCGGATCGCGCGGTAGTCGAGCACGCCGTTGCCGATCGGGCACATCACGCCGCGCGCGCAGGCCGCGAAGAACGCGATGTGCTCGCCCATCACCGCTTCGTATACGGCCGCGTCGATATCCTTGAAATGCACGTAGTCGAGCCGCGCCGCATATCGGCGCAGCCACGTTTCGGGATCCATCCCCGAGTAGTACAGGTGGCCGGTGTCGAGACAGAGGCCCACCGTATCGGCCGCGATGTCGGCGACGATCCGGTCGATCTCGTCCGCGAACTCGATGTAGCCGCCCGCATGCGGATGAATCACCGCACGCACGCCGAATTCGTCGCGCGCGATTTCCGCGATCTGGCGGATATGGTCGACCATGCGCGCCCAGCGTTCGTCGGACAGCCGCGGCGCGCGATCGGCGTGGCCGGCTGCGTAGTCGCGCTCCTCGTGTCCCCAGTCCATCACGACCAGGTACGGCGCCGCATGGCGCTGGCCATGCTGCGTCGGCAGCTTCGGCAGCCGCGTGATCAGCGTGCAGATCTCGCGGGTCTGGCGCAACAGGTTCGGCAGGTTCTCCGGCGACACCAGGTCGTCGAAGATCGTGCCGGCGGTGATGCTCAGACGCTGCCGGTCGAGCTCGGCACTCACCACGTCGAGGTCGAGCGGAATATAGCCGTAGGGCCCGAGCTCGATACCCGAGTAGCCGGCCTGTGCAGCCTCGGCGAGCACGTGCCGCCACGGCGGCAGGTGCGGGTTGTTCACGTCGTCGACGCCCCAGCAGCAGGGCGCGCAGCCAATCTTCATCGTCATGTCGGTCAGTCCGGCAGGAAAGGGGTTGCGGGTCAGCCGCGATAGAACGCCGGGCGTTCGGCCATCGCGATCGGTTCGACCGCCCCGCTCTTTTGCGCGCGCACGCAGGCGTCGGCCGCAACCGCCGCCGCATAGCCGTCCCACGCGGACGGGCCGGTCAACGCGCCCTGCCGCACGCCGTCGATGAATGCCTGCAGTTCGACGTCGTACGACGCGATGAAGCGCTCTTTCCAGTCCGTCATGATCTCGACCGATTGCCGCGCCGCGTGCTTGAGCCCGACGGCCGGCGGATCGGGAAGCTTCGCGATGCCGCTCTCGCCGACCACCTCGCACTGGATGTCATAGCCGTACTGGCAGTTGACGAAGATCTCGACGTCGATGCGCACGCCGCTCGCGGTTTCGAGCAGCACGATCTGCGGATCGGCGAGATGCGCGGATGCATGGCGCGTCTTCTTCGGATAGACGACCTGCGCGCTCGCATAGTCCTCGCCGAGCAGCCAGCGCAGCACGTCGAGTTCGTGGATCAGCGTGTCGGTGATCGCCATGTCGGTCGTGTAGCGCTCGCCGACCGACTGGTTGCGGTGCGCGCAATGCAGCATCAGCGGCGCGCCGATCTCGCCGCTGTCGATCACGCGCTTGAGCGCACGATAGCCTTCGTCGTACGGCCGCATGAAGCCGACCTGCACGAGCCGGCGGCCGTGCGCGACCTCGGCCTCGACGATCCGCATGCAACCGTCGGCCGTCACCGCGAGCGGCTTCTCGCAGAACACCGGCTTGCCGTGCGCGATCGCGTCGAGCACGAACGCTTCGTGGGTCGGCCCCCACGACGTGACGAGCACGGCCTGCACGCCGGCGGCCGCAACCACTTCGTGGCCGTCGCCGTAGATTTCCGCATCGAGCCCGTACTTCGTCACCGCGTCGCGCGCCTGCTGCGGATCGATGTCGTTGACGGCCACCACGCGTGCGCCGGACAGCGTGCGCGTGAGCCTGCGGATATGGTCCTGGCCGATCGCGCCGCAGCCGATCACGCCGATTTGCAAGGTCATCCGGATATCTCCAGTCTGTCGTTCAGCAACGGCACAGCCCATGCCGCACCGGTCATTCATGAGTCAGCGCGCCGCCGCACGCTCGAAATGGCGCTCGACGTAGCGCTGGATCGTGTCGCGCATGTAGCGCGATGACGCTTCCGCGCGGTCCTCCCACGCGAACACGCACGACGACATCACGCCGTCGAAGCCGGCCTCGCCGAGCGCGCGGAAGAACAGGTCCCAGTCGATCTCGCCCTGCCCGATGTCGAGATGCTGGTGCACGCGGATCTGGTTCGAGCCGGGCGGGTTCACGATGTAGCGCAGCTGGCTGCTCTTGCGGTGGTCGAACGTGTCGGCCACGCGCACGTGCGCGAGAATCGGCGCGGCCTGCGCGATCATCGCGGCCATGTCGTCGCCGTAGTAGAACGTGTGCGGTGCGATGTACGAGAGCTTCAGCGACGGCGAGCCGATGTTCGTGACGATGTCGATCGCCGGCTGCAGCTGCTCGATCCAGTCCTCCGGATGCGGTTCGACCGACAGCACGATGCGCTCGCGCTCGAGGATCGGCAGCAGCTCGTCCATCGAACGGAACCACGCGGCCTCGCACAGCTCCTTCGGGTTCGCGCCCGGCCGCTCGCCGACCGAGCGCTCCGGCGACGCGCCGCGCCCGAACTCGGACACCATCAGCGGGCACGCCATCTCGAGCGCGACCTCGATCGCCTTCTTCCAGCAGCGCACCGCCCATTGCCGCTCGTCCTCGAACGGGCTGGCCCAGCGGTACATCGGCTGCAGCGACGCGAGGCCCACGCCGCTTGCGCGCAGCGCCTGCCGGAACGCGGCCATGCGCTCGCGGGTCGCGCGCGGCATCACCCACCAGTCGAGAAAGTCGCTGCGCGGCGACAACTCGATCTGGTCGTAGCCGAGCTCGGCGACCGCGTGCGGCAGCCGGTCGAGCGGCAGGTGGCGAATCATGTAGGGATCCAGAGCGATCTTCATCTTCTTCCCGGTCGGTTTCGAATTCGGTCGTGGCAGGTCAGCGGCGCGACTTCTTGTTGCGGTACTGGTCGGCGATCACGGCCGCGACGATGATCGCGCCCTTGACCATCTCCTGGTAGTAAGCGTCGATCCGGATGAACGTGAAGCCCGACGTCATCACGCCGAGGATCAGCACGCCGATCACGGTGCCCGTCACGCGCCCGAGGCCGCCCGACAGCGACGTGCCGCCGATCACGACCGCCGCGATCGCGTCGAGCTCGTACATCACGCCCATGCCCGACTGGCCGGAGATCGCGCGCGCGGCCGTCACGGTGCCGGCGATCCCGCTCAGGAGGCCCGCGATCGCATAGACGAACACCAGGTGGCGCGTCACGTTGATGCCCGACACGACGGCCGCATGGCGGTTCGCGCCGATCGCGTACGTGTACTTGCCGAAGCGCGTGTAGCGCAGCACGACGTGGAAGATCGCGGCCACCACGACGAAGATGATCACCGGGTTCGCGCCCGCGCCGATCGCCGCGAACGGGTCGGTCAGCATCGACACCGGCATCCCGTTGGTGAACCACTTCGCGAAGCCGCGCGCGGCGACCATCGTGCCGAGCGTCGCGATGAACGGCGGGATGCCGGTCAGCGCGATCAGCGAGCCGTTCAGCAGGCCGACCAGCAGCCCGACACATACGCCCGCCAGCACCGGCCAGATGATCGGCAGGTCGGTCAGGTGCGGGAACACCGCGCGCGGAAAATCGGACACCTGCGCGAGGCTGGCCGACACGACGGCCGCCGCGGCAACGACCGAGCCCGACGACAGGTCGATCCCGCTGGTGATGATCACGAGGTTCACGCCGACCGCGATGATGCCGATCACGGCCATCTGCAGCACGATGATCTCGAGCCGTTCCGCGTTGAACAGGAAGCTCTGGCCGACGACGAGCCAGCCGATCACCTCGAAGAACAGGCTGATGCCCACCAGCACGAGGAAGATGCTCAGTTCGGGCGGCCACTTCGCGTGCCGCGTCTTGATCGTCATGGACTGCGCGTCCGCGACCGGATTCAGGTTGCCCATTTCAGTTGTCTCCATGCTTGTTGCGGCTCAGCGCGAGGCCAGGTCCATGATGCGGACCTGGTCGGCGTCCTTGCGTTCGACGATGCCGGTCATCCGGCCTTCGTGCATCACCATCACGCGATCGCTCATGCCGAGCACCTCCGGCATCTCCGACGAGATCATCAGTACCGCGACACCCTTGCCGGCGAGCGCGCTGACGAGCCGGTGAATCTCGGCCTTCGCCCCGACGTCGATCCCGCGCGTCGGCTCGTCGAGGATCAGGATGCGCGGCTGCGTCAGCAGCCAGCGGCCGATCAGCACCTTCTGCTGGTTACCGCCCGACAGGTTCTGGATTTCCTCGTGCAGACCCGGCGTCTTCACGCGCAGCATCCGGCTCATTTCCTCGCAGTCGCGCTTCAGCTGCGCCTGCCGCACGAAATTGAACTTCACGTAGCGGTTGCTGAGCACCGCCGCTTCCATGTTCGCGAGCAGGTCGAGATTCAGGAAGCAGCCGGTGTCCTTGCGGTCCTCGGTGAGGAATGCCATCCCGTGCTTCATCGCCTGCGCGGGCGTGGCGATGCGCACCGGCTTGCCGTCGATCAGGATCTCGCCCGAGGTGGCCGGCACGACGCCGAACAGCGCCTCCGCGACGTTCGAGCGCCCCGAGCCGACGAGGCCCGCGACGCCGAGGATCTCGCCCGCGCGCAACTCGAAGCTGACGTCGCGGAACACGCCGTCGACGCCGAGGTTCTTCACGGCCAGCACGACGTCGCCGATCGGCACCGCCTCCTTCGGGAACATCTGCGTGATCTCGCGGCCGACCATCATCCGGATGATGTCGTCGCGCGTGACGTCGGTCGACGCGTGCGTGCCGATGTACTTGCCGTCGCGGAACACCGAGAACTCGTCGGCGATCTCGAACAGCTCGTTCATCTTGTGCGTGATGTAGACGATGCCCTTGCCTTGCTCGCGCAGCTGGCGAATGATGCGGAACAGGTGCGTGACCTCCTTGTCGGTCAGCGCGGAGGTCGGCTCGTCCATGATCAGCACGTCCGAGTCGAACGACACGGCCTTCGCGATCTCGACCATCTGGCGGCTCGCGACCGTCAGCGTGCGCACGTCGGCTTCCGGATCGATGTCGATCGACAGGCGCTCGAACAGCGCGGCGGTGCGGCGGCGCAGCTCGGCGTGATCGATCAGGCCGAAGCGGTTCTTCGGTTCGCGGCGGATCCAGATGTTCTCCGCGACCGTCATGTACGGCATCAGGTTGAGTTCCTGGTGGATCATCGCGATCCCGCGATCGAGCGCGTCGAGCGGGCCGTTCAGCACGACGGGCTCGCCGTTAATCAGGATCTCGCCCTGGTCGGGCGTATAGACGCCGGCGATGATCTTCATCAGCGTCGACTTGCCGGCGCCGTTCTCGCCCATCAGCGCATGCACGGTGCCGCGGCGCACGCGAAACTGCACGCCGTCGAGCGCAACGACGCCGGGAAACGACTTGCCGACGCCGCGCACCTCGAGCACGCAATCGGCAACGGGCGCACCGGACGAACCCGGTGCGGCGAACGAGGCGGCCGGCGCGCTTTCGCTGGCCATCGAGCGCGCCATCCTGGTTGTAAACATGGACGTTCCTCGAAAGTCACACGCGAACCCGGACGCGCCGGGCCCGCGCAGTTCAGCGGAAAAGCCGGTCAGTGCTTCGCGTACTGGTTCATGTTCTCCGGCGTGACGAGTTCGAACGGCACGTTCACGAAGCGGTCGACGGGCTGCTTCTTCGCCAGCTTGAGCGCGGCCGCGACCGCCTGCGCGCCCTGCCCGGCCGCGTTCTGGTACACCGACACCTTCAGGTCGCCGCTCTTCATCGCCGCGAGCCCGTCCGGCGTCGCGTCGATGCCGGCGACGACCGTCTTCGGCGTCAGCTTGCGCGCGGCCTTCAGCGCGTTGATCGCGCCGATCGCCATTTCGTCGTTGTTCGACACGATCGCGTCGAACTTGGTCCCGGAGCTCAGCCAGTTCATCGTGATGTCCTGGCCCTGCGTGCGGCTCCACTTGCCTTCGCGCTTGTCGACGATCTTCATGCCGGAACAGTCCTTGGTCGCGATCACGTCCTCGATGTCCTTGGTGCGCGCGCGCGCCGACTCGTTGGACAACTCGCCCATCAGCACGAGGATGTCACCCTTGCCGCCGAGCAGCTTGCACACCTGGCGCGCCTGCAGCGTGCCGGACTGCTTCTCGTCGGACGCGACCACCGCGACGCCTGTCGGCAGCTTGTCGAAATCGACCGGCTTGCGGTTCACGTAGACGAGCGGGATCTTCGCGGCGGTCACCATCTTCGTGATCTTCGGCGTCGCGTCGGTATCGACCGCATTCACGATGATCGCGTCGACCTTCTGCGCGATCATGTTCTGGACCTGGCTCAACTGCTTGCCGACGTCGTTGCCGCCGTCCTCGATCTGCACGGTCGCGCCGTCCTTCTTCGCCGCATCGCCGATGCTGTTGCGCAGGATCGTCAGGAACGTGTCGTCGAACGATGCCATCGTCACGCCGATCTTCTCGGCATGCGCGAGCGGCATGGCCAGGATTGCGGCGGCCGCGGCGGCCATCAGCTTGGTCTTCATGATCACTCTGTCTCCTCATCTCCGGGGGCGGAAAACGGCGCGTTGCGCGCCGCCGGGCCGAGTCCGATTACGGACTGAAGCATCCGGATGAAACTGTAGATCACTTCCTCGAATATTTGGAAATTTATTTCTACGTGATTTCACCTAGGGAACTGGATTTCCAAAAAGTCTAGACTCCGTTCCGTAGCCCGATTCCTTGCGGCAGGCGCTTTCATGTCGTGCCGCGCATGCAACGGCCAACCGTCGCGGGATCGGTCCCCCCAATCTGCCGGCAGGGTCGAACGCCGGCCGCGAGCGTGATACGTGATATGAGCCCGTTGAACTTTCCGACTGACCGCCCCATCGATCTCGCCTGCCTCGGCCGCGTTGCCGTGGACCTTTACGCGCAACAGTACGGCAGCCGCCTCGAAGACGCGCGCAGCTTCCAGATGTATCTCGGCGGCTCGTCGGGCAATGTCGCGTTCGGCGTCGCCCGGCTCGGGCTGAAGACCGCGATGATCTCGCGTGTCGGCGACGAGCAGATGGGCCGCTTCGTGCGCGAGACGCTCGAGCGCGAAGGCTGCGACACGAGCCAGCTGCAGACCGATCCGGAACGGCTCACCGCGCTGGTGCTGCTCGGATTGAAGGATCGCGACACGTTTCCGCTGCTGTTCGTGCGCGAGAACTGCGCGGACATGGCCGTGCGCGCCGACGAGATCCGCGAGGACTTCATCGCCGGCTGTCGCGCGCTCGCGATCACCGGCACGCATCTGTCGACGCCGGGCACCCGCGAGGCATCGCTGACCGCACTCGGCTACGCGCGCCGCCATGGCGTCGTGCGGATTCTCGACATCGACTACCGGCCGGTGCTGTGGGGGCTGACCGCGCGCGGCGCGGGCGAGAACCGCTACGTGCCGGACGCGCAGGTCACGCGGCAGTTGCAGCAGGTGCTCGGCGAGTTCGACCTGCTGGTCGGCACCGAGGAGGAATTCCTGATCGCGGGCGGCGTGCCGCACGACCTGATCGCGTCGCTGCAGGCCGTGCGCCGCGCGAGCAGCGCGGCGCTGGTGGTCAAGCGCGGCGCGCTCGGCTGCTGCGTGATCGAGGGCGACATCCCGGCACGCATCGACGACGCGCCGACCTTCCCCGGCGAACGCGTCGACGTGCTGAACGTGCTCGGCGCGGGCGACGCGTTCCTGTCGGGCCTGCTGTCCGGGCTGCTGCGCGGACGCGACTGGGCCGAATCGACGCGCATCGCAAATGCGTGCGGCGCGATCGTCGTGTCGCGCCACGCGTGTTCGGCCGCGATGCCGACGCCGGACGAACTCGCGCACTGGTTCGGCGGCGGCCGCAATCCGCAGGTGGACGCCGATCGCACGCTCGCGCACCTGCATCGCGTGACGGTGCCGCGCCGCGAATGGGACGACCTGTGCGTGATGGCGTTCGACCATCGCAGCCAGTTCTACGAACTCGCAGTGCAGGCCGGCGCGGACGAAGCGCGGATCAAGACGCTGAAGCGCCTGCTCGTGCGCGCGGCCGAACAAGTCGAGCGCGATCGCCATATCGAGGGCCACGTCGGCGTGCTGATCGACGGCGGCGCATACGGCAGCGACGCGCTCGCGTCGGCCACCGGCCGCGGCTGGTGGGTCGGCCGCCCGGTCGAGCTGCCCGGCTCGCGGCCGCTGTGCTTCGACGACACGCGCTCGGTCGGCTCGTCGCTCACGCACTGGCCGACCGAACAGGTCGTGAAGTGCCTCGTCCACTACCACCCGGACGACGACGTCGACCTGCGCGTCGCGCAGGAGCAGCGCGTGCTCGAGCTGTGGGAAGCCACGCGCGAGAGCGGCAACGAACTGCTGCTGGAAATCATTCCGCCGCGCGCGGTCACGCCGGCCGGCACCGAGGACGACGCGGTGCTGCGCACGGTCGCGCGCTTCTACAACCTCGGCGTGATGCCCGAGTGGTGGAAGCTCGCGCCGATGAGCGCCGATGGCTGGGCGCGGCTCGAAACGCTGGTGGCCGAGCGCGACCCGCACTGCCGCGGCGCGGTGATCCTCGGACTGAACCAGCCGTTGCAATACCTCGTCGACAGCTTCCGCTCGGCGACCAACCCGATCGTCAAGGGCTTCATGGTCGGGCGCACGCTGTGGGCCGACGCGTCGCTGCACTGGCTCGCCGGCCGGATCGACGACCAGGCGCTGATCGACGAAGTGGCCGGCAATTTCGCGCAGCTGGTCGACGCGTGGCTCGGCCGCCGTGCCGCCGCGCGCGCCGTCGCCGCGGCCTGATGCCGATGCCCGTGATGACCACCCGACTCCTCTTGATCGACAGACGATGACCACCACCGTGAGACTGACCGTCAGCCAGGCGCTCGTGCGCTACCTGGCCGCCCTGCGCGCCGAAGTCGTCCAGCCGGACGGCCGCACCGGGATCCTGCCGTACTGCGGCGGCGTGTTCGCGATCTTCGGGCACGGCAACGTGGCCGGGCTCGGCGAGGCGCTGCACGCCGAGAAGGACCGGCTGCCGACGTTCCGCGCGCACAACGAGCAAGGGATGGCGAATGCGGCGGTCGCGTTCGCGAAAGCGAACTTCCGCCAGCGGATGATGGCCGCGACGTCGAGCATCGGCCCCGGCGCGACCAACATGCTGACCTCCGCCGCGCTCGCGCACGTCGGCCGGCTGCCGCTGTTGCTGCTGCCCGGCGACGTGTTCGTGTCGCGGCTGCCCGACCCGGTGCTGCAGCAGGTCGAGGATTTCGAACAGGGCGACGTCAGCGCGAACGACTGCTTCCGGCCGGTGACGCGCTACTTCGACCGGATCACGTCGCCGGAACAGTTGCTCGTCGCGCTGCCGCGCGCGATCCAGGTGATGACCGACCCCGCGCAGTGCGGCCCCGTGTGTCTCGCGCTGCCGCAGGACGTGCAGACCTTCGCGTACGACTGGCCGGAGGATTTCTTCGCGCCGCCGGTGATCCGGATGCGCCGGCCGCCGGCCGACGCGCTCGAACTCGCGGATGCGCTGGACGTGTTGAAAGCCGCGAAGAAGCCGCTGATCGTCGCCGGCGGCGGCGTGCTGTACAGCCAGGCATGGGACGCGCTGCGCACGTTCGCCGACACGCACGGCGTGCCGGTCGCCGAATCGCAGGCCGGCAAGGGCAGCCTCGCGTGGGACCACCCGCTGAACCTCGGGTCGATCGGCGTGACGGGCTCGCCCGCCGCGAACCGCGCGGCCTCGCAAGCCGACGTGGTGTTCGCGGTCGGCACGCGGCTGCAGGACTTCACGACCGGCTCGCATGCGCTGTTCGGCCATGCGACGCTGCTGAGCCTGAACGTGCAGCCGTTCGATGCGGGCAAGAAACGCGGCCGGCAATTGATCGCCGATGCGCGCACGGGCCTCGGCCAGCTGTCGGCCGCGCTTGCGGGCTGGCGCGCGGATGCGGCGTGGACCGCCGCGAACCGCGACCAGGCCGCCGCGTGGAACGCGCGCGTGACCGAGCTGACCACGCGCGTGCCGAAGGACACGCTGCCGTACGACGCGGAAGTGATCGGCGCGGTGCGCGATTCCGCGGCCGACGCAGGGCGCGACAGCGCGCGCGACGATCTCGTCGTGTGCGCGGCCGGCACGCTGCCGGCCGAGCTGCACAAGCTGTGGCGCAGCGGCGTGCCGGGCAACTATCACATGGACTACGCGTACTCGTGCATGGGCTACGAGGTCGCGGGCGGCCTCGGCGCGAAGCTCGCGCGGCCCGAGCGCGAAGTGATCGTGATCGTCGGCGACGGCTCGTACATGATGCTCAACGCGGAACTCGCGACGTCCGTGATGCTCGGCCGCAAGATCATCGTGGTGATCCTCGACAACCGCGGCTACGGCTGCATCGAGCGGCTGCAGCTGAATTGCGGCGGCGCGAGCTTCAACAACATGCTCGACGACTGCGTGCCGGATGGCGGCGAACGCTCGACGATCGACTTCGCGATGCATGCGCGCGCGATGGGCGCCGAAGCCGTGCACGTGCGCGACGTCGGCGAGCTGCGCAGCGAGATGAAGCGTGCGCGCGCGGCGAAGACGAGCCAGGTGCTCGTGATCGATACGACGCACGAGCGCACGACCGCGGACGGCGGTGCGTGGTGGGAGGTCGCGGTGCCGCAGGTGTCCGCGCGCGCCGGCGTCGAACGCGCGCACCAGACGTATCTCGACGAGAAAACCCGGCAGCGGCGCTGACCCGTTTCCCTGCCCCGCCCCGCGAAAACAACATTCGAACCAAGGACGCACGTCATGAGCTGGAACGTTCGCATCGGTATCAATCCCCTGTCGTGGATGAACGACGACCTGCCGTCGCTCGGCGGCGAGACGCCGCTCGAGACGGCGCTGAAGGAAGGCGCCGAGATCGGCTACGCCGGCTTCGAGCTCGGCAACAAGTTTCCGAAGACGGGCCCGGAGCTGAAGGCGAAGCTCGCCGAGTTCGGGCTCGTGTGCGTGTCGGGCTGGTATTCGGGCTTCCTCGCGGAAGTCGCACCGGGCATGAGCGATGCCGACGCGGTCGCCGCCGAGATCGAGCGCTGCCGCGCGCACATGACGAAGCTGCAGGTCAACGACGTGAAGGTCGTGGTGTACGGCGAATGCGCGGGCACGATCCAGGGCAGCATCGACACGCCGGTCGCGAAGCGGCCGCGCTTCGTCGACGATGAATCCTGGCGGCGCTACGCGGCCCGCCTCGACGCGTTCGGCGCGCACCTGCTCGAAACCTACGGGATCAAGCTCGCCTACCATCACCACATGGGCGCATACGTCGAATCGCCGGACGACGTCGACCGGCTGATGGCGCTGACCGATCCCGCGAAGGTGTTCCTGCTGTTCGACACCGGCCACGCGTATTTCGGCGGTGCGGCCGATCCGGTCGCACTGCTGAAGAAGCACGTGGCGCGCGTCGTGCACGTGCACTGCAAGGACGTGCGGCCGCAGGTCGTCACGCAGGCGCGCAACGGCGGCTGGAGCTTCCTGAACGGCGTGATCAACGGCACCTTCACCGTGCCGGGCGACGGCGCGCTCGATTACGAAGCGACGCTGCGCACGCTGAAGGACGCCGGCTACGAAGGCTGGCTCGTCGTCGAGGCCGAGCAGGACCCGGCCGTCGCGCCGAGCTATCAGTATGCGAAGAAGGGCTACGAGTCGCTGCGCGCGATCGTCGACCGGTTGAGCGCGTAAGCCCTGTCACCTCATCGAGAACCTCACGCCATGACGATTTCCCCCCTGCTGGTCAAGGCATCCGCCGACCGCGAAATCTGCAACGTGACGCCCGAATCGGCCGGCTGGAAACACGTCGGCTTTCGCGCGCTGCGCCTGAAGGCCGGCGACACCGAAACGCTCGACACGGGCACGCGCGAACTGTGCGTCGTCGTGCTCACGGGCACGCTTCGTGCCGAAGTCGACGGCGAGACCTACGACGCGCTCGGCACGCGCGACAGCGTGTTCGAGGAAGTATCGCCGGACGCGCTGTACGTGCCGGGCGGCAAGACCGTCACGCTGGTCGCGACGCGCGATGCGGAAGTCGCGTTGTGCACCGCGCCTTACGCGAGCGGCGACAAGCGCGTGCAGCGCCTCGACGGCGAACGGATGCGCCGCGCGGTGCGCGGGCAAGGCACCAACACGCGCTACGTGTGCGACATCCTGATGGGCGACAACCCGGCCGCGGACCGGCTGCTCGTCGTCGAAGTGATCACGCCCGCGAGTCATTCGAGCAGCTATCCGCCGCACAAGCACGATCGCGACGCGGCGCCCGACGAAACGTCGCTGGAGGAAACCTATTACCACCGGATCGATCCGCCGCAGGGCTTCGCGTTCCAGCGCGTGTACACGGACGACCGCAGCCTCGACGAAGCGTGCGCGGTCGAGAACCACGACGTCGTGATGGTGCCGCGCGGCTATCACCCGGTGGTCGCGCCGCACGGCTACAACCTGTACTACCTGAACGTGATGGCCGGTCCGAGCCGCGCGTGGGCGTTCAGGAACGATCCCGCGCACGAGTGGATGCTCGACGCGGCACCGAAGCGTTGAAGCATGGATGCGATGAACGATCGACGGCTGGTGCGCGACGCAGGACACGCGCGCGAACCGGATTTGCGACGACACGGAGCTGCCATGGCGCCCCCCTTCCCGCGCTTCGCACCCACGCCCTTCGGCGACACTGCGTCGGCCCCGATGCTGTCGCACTTCGATGCCGACGTCGCGCGCCGGCTCGGCGACATCGCAATCAATCTCGCGTCTCGGCGCGGGCTGCCGATCGCGGTCGGCATCGTCGGTGAAGCCGCACCGCTGTTCTATTGCGCGCTGGACGGCAGCCGCGCCGACGACAGCGACGCGATCCGCCGCCGGCAGAGCACGGTGTTCCGGTTCGGCGTCAGTTCGCTCGAGGTCGGCGCGCGCTTTCGCCGCGCCGGGTGGTCGTTGCAGTCGCAGGGATTGTCGGACGCCGACTATGCGCTCGACGGCGGCGGCGTGCCGCTACGGCTTGCCGGCGGCGACATCGTCGGCGCGATGACGATCGCAGGGCTCGATGGCGAACGCGACCACGCGCTCGTCGTCGAGAGCCTGCGCTGGCATGTCGGCGCGAACGCGCTCGCGATGATCGCGTAGCGGCGCGCGCCGACCCGGCGGGTCAGTGCAGCCCGCCGCTCGCGACGAGACGCTCGCCGGTCAGCCAGCGTGCATCGTCCGATGCGAGGAACACCGCCACCGACGCGATGTCGTCCGGCTCGCCGAGGCGGCCGAGCGGCGTCTCGCTGCGCACCTGCTTGTCGAGATCCGAGCCGATGATGCCCGCGCTGTGCGTGCCTTCGGTCACGACCATCCCCGGGTTGATCGCGTTCACGCGAATCTTGCGCGGACCGAGCTCGAGCGCAAGCACACCGGTGATCGCATCGACGGCGCCCTTGGTGCCGCTGTACACGGCGCTCGCGGGCGGCGTGATGCTCGTCACCACCGAGCTGATGTTGATGATGCTCGCGCCTTCGCCGAGATGCTTGACCGCTGCCTGCGTCGTCAGCAGCACGCCGAACACGTTCGTGTCGAACTGCCGGCGATAGTGTTCTTCGGTGATCGCTTCGATCGGCGCGAATTCGTAGACACCGGAGTTGTTGACCAGCACGTCGAGACGCCCGTAGGTGTCGATCGCGGTATCGACGATGCGCTGTGCGTCCGTTGCCTTCGACACGTCGCCGCCGACCGCGACCGCACGGCCACCCGCCTCGACGATCGCGCTCACGACCGCGTCGGCACCGGCCTTGCTGCTCGCGTAGTTGACGACGACCGACGCGCCCTCGGCGGCCAGCGCCCTGGCGATCGCGGCGCCGATGCCCTTGGACGCGCCCGTGACGATCGCCACCTTGCCTGTCAGCTTGCTCATGATTTCATTCCTCTATCGGAAGACCTTCAATGGATGGGTGCCGGTAGCCGTTTGCGGCTGGCGTAGTAGACCGGCGTTGCTGCCCATATTGGGGGGTCGCGCGGCGGCGATAAAGCGGCTCGGCACGAATTGACTGGCGGGGTTTGCCGAACAATCGGCGGGTGTGCGGTCAGCCCGCGCTCAACCACGCGCCGGCAACGCCGCCTCCGACCCCTTCAAGCGCGCCGTCGTAGACGACCCGCCCGCGCCCCATCACCGCGACGCGCTGCGCAACCCGCGGCGCGAGCTGCAGCCGCTGCTCGATCAGCAGGATCGCGACCCCGTCGTCCTGCAGCGCGGCCAGGCAGGCGCCGACCTCGTCGACCGCGCGCGGCGCGAGCCCTTCGGCCGGTTCGTCGACGATCAGCATGCGCGGGCGCCCCGCGAGCGCGCGCACCAGCGCGAGCACCTGCTGTTCGCCGCCCGACAGTCGCCCGGCCTTCACGTCGGCACGCGCGGCCAGCAGCGGAAAGCGCGCGAGCAGCCGGTCGAGCGCCGCGCGTTCGGCCGTGCCGCGTATGCCGCGCAGCCCGAGCCGCAGGTTGTCGCGCACGCTCAGCAGCGGAAACACGTCGCGGCTTTCGGCGACGTAGGCGACGCCGCGCCGCGCGATCTCGAACGTGCGCGCACCCGCGCATTCGACGCCGGCGATGCGCACCGAGCCCGCGGTGCGCACGAGCCCCATCACGGCCTTCGCGAGCGTCGAGCGGCCCGAGCCGTTGCGGCCGAGCAGCGCGAGCGTCTCGCCCGGCGCGAGCGCGAGATCGACGCCGTCGAGCACCGGCTGCATCCCGTACCACGCGCGCAAGCCGCGGATGTCGAGCAGCGCGCTCATGCGCCCTCGCCGAGATAGGCGGCGCGCACGGCAGGATCGGTACGGATCGCGTCGGGCGCACCGGTCGCGACCACCGTGCCGCGCACGAGCACCGTGATGCGCTCGGCGAAGCCGAACACCGTATCCATATCGTGCTCGATCATCAGCACCGTGCGACCCTGCGTCGTCGCGCGGATCAGCGCGATCATCCGCGCCGCCTGGTCGCGGTTCATGCCGGCCGTCGGTTCGTCGAGCAGCAGCGTGCGCGCGCCGCTCGCGAGCGCGATGCCCAGATCGAGCGCGCGCTGCTCCGCATAGCCGAGTTCGCCGGCCGGCGCGTCGCGCCGCGCATCGAGGCCGATGTCGTGCAGCACGCGCGCGGCCGCGCGATCGACCGACGCCGATTCGCGCAGCCGGTTCCACCAGCGCCGCCGCTCGGCCGGCGCATGCAGCGCCGCGCAGCGCAGGTTGTCGAACACGGAGAGCCGTGCGAACGCGCTCGTCTGCTGGAAACTGCGGCCGATGCCGAGCCGGCTCGCGACGACCGGCCCGCGCCCGCGCAGCTCGACGCCGTGCAGCACGACGCGTCCGCGCGTCGGCCGCGTCGCGCCCGCAATCACGCCGAACAGCGTCGACTTGCCCGCGCCGTTCGGCCCGATCAGCGCATGACGCTCGCCGGTCGACACGCTCAGGTCGATGCCGTCGAGCACGGTCTGCGCGCCGAAGCGCTGCACGATCCCGTGGAGCGCGATCGCGTTGCCGTTCATCACTCGCCCTCCCGCATGCCGTGCCCGTGGTTCATCAGCCGCGCGCGCCAGCCCCACAGCAGCGTGCCGATGCCGGCCGCCGAGCACGCGACGACCCAGCCGGCCGGCGCATCCGCGTCGATGCCCCACGCGCCGAACGCGATGCCGGTGCCGTCGTCCTGTGCGAAGCGCCACGCATAGCCGAGCTCGGCCGCGCAGACGATCGCAATCCCCCAGAACACGCATGCGCCGACACCGCACAGCACGCGCCAGCGCTCGGCGGCCGGTGCGTCACGGTGCAACGCATGCGCGAGCGTCCGCGCGATGCCCGCGATCCCGCGCGGCGCGGCGACGACGACCGCGACGAACAGCACGCCGAGATACAGCGCCCAGGCGCGCGATACACCCGCGACGACGACACTCAGCGCGGTCAGCACCACGGCACCGGCCGCCGGCCCGAAGAACGTGCCGGTGCCGCCGATCACCGCGGCGATCAGCACGGTCGCCGAACGCGCCATCGACACGCTGTCGGGCGTCGCGATCTCGACGTCGATCAGCGTCAGCGTGCCGGCAATGCCCGCGAAGAACGACGCGCAGGTCACCATCGCGAGCCGCACGCGACGCGGCTCGGTGCCGAGCGCGGCAACGCGCGCGGGGTTGTCGCGCACCGCGTTCGCGAGGCGCGCGAGCGGCGTGCGCGTCAGCGCGTGCATCGCCAGCGCCGACACGATGCACCATGCGGCGATCACGGCGTAGGCCTGCGTTTCCGCACCGAAATGCCAGCCGCCCCAGGGCGTGCCGCTCGCGCGGTCGATCGGCACGCCGCCGAGACCGCCGAACCACGCAGGCACGCTCCATGCGGCGGCCGCGACGCATTCGCCGAGACCGAGCGTGATCATCGCGAACACGGTGCCCGCGCGGCGTGTCGCGAGCAGTCCGGCCATGAACCCGAAACCCGCGCCGGCCACGCCGCCGACGAGCGGCAACAGCGGCAGCGGGCCGCCGACATGATTGAACCAGTGTGCGGCCGCGAACGCGCCGAGGCCCGCGAAGGCGGCATGGCCGAACGACAACAGCCCGGTCGTGCCGAGCTGCAGGTTGTACGACAGCGCGAGCACGACGAGCGCGGCCGTCTGCGCGAGATAGCCGAGCACCGCGCCATGCGGCCACAGCCACGCGGGCAAGACCAGGCACGCGGCGAACAGCACCCAGCGCAGCGCGCCGGCCCGCGCGCGGCTAGCCATCGACACGCTCGCCAAACAGCCCGCGCGGACGGGCGACCAGCACCGCGACCAGCAGCAGGTACGGAACCAGCGGTGCGAGCTGCGCGATCGACACGGCAGCGACGCTGTCGGGCAGCGCGATGCCGGCTGATTGCGCGAGATCGCGCAGCGACGTGTCGCTCGACGCCGCGAAGGTCTGCGCGAAGCCGACCGCGAGCGACGCGACGAACGCGCCGCCGAGCGAACCGAGCCCGCCGATCACGACCACCGCGAACACCACCGACCCGACGGTCCCGGCCAGCGCCGGCTCGATCACCGCGAGCGGCGCACCGATCACGCCGGCCAGCGCCGCGAGCGCGGTGCCTGCGCCGAACAGCCCCGTCATCACGCGCGGCACGTCGTAGCCGAGCGCCTCGACGGCCGCGCGATGCGTGAGCGCGGCGCGCACGACGAGCCCGATCCGCGATGCGCGCAACAGCGCGCCGAGCGCGACCAGCATCGCCGTGGACATCGCCATCATGAACAGCCGGTAGCGCGGCAGCGCGAGGCCGAACACGGTCACGGGCGCGCCGTCGAACAGCGGCGGCACCGGAGCCGGCAGCGGCGCGAGGCCCCACAGGAGTTTCGCGCCCTCGCCGATCAGGTACGCGAGGCCGAAGGTCAGCAACAGTTCGCTCGTGTGGCCGCCGCGCGCCTGCACGCGGCGCAACAGCCCGCGCTCGCAGCCGGCGCCCAGCAGCCCGACCGCGAGCGGCGCGAGCACGAGCGCGGGCCAGAAGCCCGCGCGGGCCGCGATGCTGTAGCCGACGTACGCGCCGAGCATGTAGAAGCTCGCATGCGCGAAGTTCAGCACGCCCTGCACGCTGAAGATCAGCGTCAGGCCGGCCGACAGCATGAACAGCAGCAACCCGTAGCTGAGACCGTTGAACGCCTGGAGCGCGAACGCGTGCACCACCGCGCCCGTCAGCCGGCGAGCGGTTCGAGCGCCGCGCGCAGCGCGTCCGGCAGCGGCACCGGGCGCCGCGTGCCGCGATCGACATACACGTGCACGAAATGCCCTTGCGCGGCCGGCGCGGATTCCCCGGCCGCGAACAGCCCGATCTCGTAGCGCACGCTCGACGTGCCGAGCTTCGCGACGCGCAGCCCCGCATCGACGGACTGCGGAAACACGAGCGGCGCGAAGTAGTTGCACTGCGTCTCGACCACGAGCCCGATCGTCTGCCCGTGCTCGACGTCGAGCACGCCCGCGCGGATCAGGTATGCGTTCACGACGGTGTCGAAGTAGCTGTAGTAGACGACGTTGTTCACGTGCCCGTAGACGTCGTTGTCCATCCAGCGGGTCGTGATCGGCAGGAAGTGGCGATAGGCGTCGCGCGGACGCGGCTGCGGCTTGTCGGACATGGCGATGGCGGTCAGGACGAGGAGGACGTCGCGCGGCGGCCGTGCGGGACGGCCTGCCGGCGAACGGCGGAATGCCGCATCGCGACCGTGCGCGGCGCGGCGGATGACATGCCGGGAGCGGCGCGGCCCGTCACTGCCCCGCTCGGTCGACGAATTCGAAATCGAGGCCGCGCGCGCGCATCCAGTCGGCCAGCGCGTAGCCGGTGCCGGCGCGCCACGGGCGCAGCAACGGCGGATCGACGAGCCGGTACTCGAGCAGTTCCGGCGACAATGCGACAGCGCCCGACGCGCGCACGTGGTACGCGATGATCAGTTCGTTCTTGCGGATGAATTCATAGACGCCGACCAGCGTGACCTGCTCGGCCTTCAGCGCGGTTTCCTCGAACACCTCGCGCGCGATGCCGTCCTCGGGTGTCTCGCCGTTCTCGAGGAAACCGGTGATCAGCGCGAACATCCCTTCCGGCCAGGCCGCGTTGCGCGCGAGCAGGATCTTGCCGTCGAGCTCGACGATCGCGGCCACCACCGGCAGCGGGTTGTTCCAGTGCACGTAGCCGCACGCGTCGTCCGGACAGGCCTGGCGGACGCGGCCGCCCTCATGTTCGGAATCGGCGCGCTCGGTCAGCGGACGCGCGCAGCGCGGGCAAAAACGGTAGTCGGCGGTGGTCATCGAGGGAATCTGGCGAGCGCCCGGCGGTGGCCGGCAGGCCGCGTCGCGCGCCCGCTCGGCGCGGGAAAGGCTTCATTCTAGCGAGTTTGCCCGCGCCGCAGACGATCCGGCCCCGATGACGTCACGGTTGCGCGCGCCCGCGTGCGGCGGTCGCCGCGAAGCCGGCGGCGCCGACGAGCAACGCGCCCGCCGCGACCCACAGCGCCGGCGAGAACGACCCGAAGCGCGCGGTCAGCGGCGCCGCGACGAGCGGACCGAGAATCTGCCCGACCCCGTACGACGCGGTCGCATAGCCCATCAGCCCGGCCGCGCGCTCGCCGTGCAGGCGCCGCGCCTCGCGCATCGCGAACAGCGTGATCGCGGTGAACGGCAGGCCGAGCAGCGCGCTGCCGACCGAGAAGCCGGCCGCGTTCGGCCACACGATCCCCGCCGCGATCCCGAGCGCCTGCGTCGCGCAGCCGGCGGCAAGCAGCAGACGGTTGTCCCAGTGGCCGGGCAATCGCGAAGCGGCGATCGCGCCGACGATCAGCGCCGCGCCGAACATCGGCCAGAACAGGTCCGGCCACGGCGAGCCGGCCGGCAGCGCGGCGCGCGCGATCACCGGCAGGAAGGTCGCGGTGATGATGTAGCCGAAGCCCGGCATTCCGTACAGCACGACGAGCCACGCGGCGTCGGCCCGATGGCGCCGCGCGTCGTGCGGTGCCGCGGCCGTCGCCGCATGCCGGGCGGGCGCGGCCGGCGATACGGCGGCCGGCAGCGGCGCGCCGCCGAACGTGCGCCAGATCGCGACCGACAGCACCGCCGACAACGCCGCGAAGCCGAGCCAGCCGGGCGCCGCGCGATGGCCGGCCAGCGCGCTGCCGATCAGCCCCGTCAGCACGATGCCGACGCCCGGCCCCGCGTAGATCACCCCGCCCCATTCGGGCGCGTGCAGCTCGGTGAGCCGCCGCAGCCCCCATTGCGACACGAACACGAACGTCCACGCGCTGACGACGCCCGCGACGAAGCGCACCACGAGCCACACCGGGAGCAGATGGCCGACGCCCATCGCGGCGGTCAACAGCACGGTGGCGGCCAGCCCGAAGCGCACCATCCGCGCGGGTGCGACCCGGACCGCCGCGCAGGTGACCGCGCCGACGAAATAACCCGCGTAGTTCGCCGACGCGAGCCAGCTGCCCGCCTTCAGGCCGATCGAGCCGTCGGCGAGCATCAGCGGCAGCAGCGGCGTGAATGCGAAGCGGCCGACGCCGAGCGCGACCGCGAGCCCGATCATGCAGGCGAGCGCGGCCGCGCGGGCGCGGCGGTCGGCATCATCGGACAAGTGCGCGCCGGCAGCGGCGCTCGGAGCATCGAAACGGGACATGGCGGCATGGGCCGCGCGCGTCGTGCGCCGGCCGGAACGGAGATTGGAATGCTGGAATCGTAGCTTGACCAAACGTTCTCTAAAAATGAATAATTAAGAATCCACCCATCGCACGGAGAGAATCATGGACCTGGCGGCGCTGGCGATTTTCCGGGCCGTGGTGCGCGAGAACGGCGTGACGCGCGCGGCGGCGAAGCTCAATCGCGTGCAGTCGAACGTGACGACGCGCATCAAGCAGCTCGAGGAGGAACTCGGTGCGGCGCTGTTCGTGCGCGACGGCCGCCGGCTCGTGCTGACGCCGGCCGGGCACACGCTGCTGCCGTACGCGGAGCGGCTGCTCGCGCTTGCCGACGAGGCGCGCGACGCGGTGCGCGAGGACACGCCGCGCGGGCGGCTGCGGCTCGGCACGATGGAAAGCACGGCCGCGAGCCGGCTGCCGACCGTGCTCGCGCGCTATCACCATGCGTGGCCCGACGTATCGCTGGAGCTCGTGACCGGCACGACCGGCTGGCTGATCGACAAGGTGCGCGACTTCGAGATCGACGCGGCGCTGTTCGCGCGGCCGCCCGAGCCGGACACGCTGCCCGACACGTTCGAGACGGTGCCGGTCTATCGCGAGGACCTGGTGCTGCTGACGCCGCGCGGCCATCCGCCGGTGCGCACGCCGCGCGACGTGATCCTGCCGACGCTGGTTGCGTTCGAGCGCGGCTGCTCGTACCGGAAATACGTCGAGCAATGGTATGCGGCGCAAGGGATGAAACCCGCGCGCGTGCTCGAACTCGGCTCGTATCACGCGATCGTCGCGTGCGTCGCGGCGGGCGCGGGCATCGCGGTCGCGCCGCGCTCGGTGCTCGAGCTGCAACCCGAGACCGGCAACGTCGCCGCCCACACGATCCCCGAACTCGAAGGGATCGATACGCTGCTTGCGTGGCGGCACGGTTACGCATCGGCGGCGCTTGCCGCGCTGCGCGATGCGCTCGGTGAGGCGGCAAGGCAGCCGGGCGATGCGGCCAAGGCGCCGGCGGCAACGGTACCGGCCTGATTCGGCAGTGCGGGCAACCGGCACGCGTTCATCCCCCGCATAAAATAAAACGACCCGACCGGCCACCGCCGATCGGGTCGTTTTTTCGTGGAATGCGACGGGGTCAGCAAAACCCAATCGCATCAACCGTGACGCTCAAAGGCGCTCTTCGATCCAGCCCTTGACGCCCGCCAGCGCGCCCGGCAGGTTCGCCGGTTCCGTGCCGCCTGCCTGCGCCATGTCCGGACGGCCACCGCCCTTGCCGCCGACCTGTTGCGCGACGAAGTTCACGAGCTCGCCGGCCTTGACCTTCTTGCTCGCATCCGGCGTGACGCCCGCGATCAGGCTGACCTTGCCGCCTTCGACGGCCGCCAGCACGATCGCCGCGCTCTTCAGCTTGTCCTTCAGCTTGTCGACCGTCTCGCGCAGCGTCTTCGCGTCCGCACCGTCGAGCGTCGCGGCCAGCACGTATACCCCACCGACTTCGATCGCCTGCTGCGCGAGCTCGTCGCCCTGGCTCGACGCGAGCTTCGACTTCAGCGCGCCGAGCTCCTTCTCGAGCGACTTCACCTGGTCCTGCACCTGCACGATGCGCTGCGTGAGTTCCGACGGCTGCGCCTTCAGTGCGGCCGCCGCTTCGTTCACGCGGGCGTCGAGATCCTGCACGAAACGCACCGCGTTGTCGCCGGTGATCGCCTCGACACGGCGAATGCCGGCCGCGACGCCGCCTTCGACCACGATCTTGAAGAAGCCGATGTCGCCGGTGCGGTGCACGTGCGTGCCGCCGCACAGTTCGCGCGAGAAGCCGAGGTCCAGCACGCGCACTTCGTCGCCGTACTTCTCGCCGAACAGCGCCATCGCGCCGCCCTTCACCGCTTCGTCGTACGGCATCACGCGCACGATGCCCGGCGCGTTCGCGAGGATTTCGTTGTTGACGATCTGCTCGACGCGACGGATTTCGTCGTCGGTCATCGGCGCGTTGTGCGCGAAGTCGAAGCGGGTCTTCTCCGCATCGACGAGCGAACCCTTCTGCTGCACGTGCGCGCCGAGCACTTCACGCAGCGCCTTGTGCATCAGGTGGGTCGCCGAGTGGTTGCGCTGCGTGCGCGCGCGACGATGCGCGTCGATTTCCGCGCGCAGCACGTCGCCGATCTTCAGCGTGCCCTGATCGAGCGTGCCGTGATGGCCGATCACGTCGGCCTGCACCTTCAGCGTGTCGGCCACCGCGAAGCGCGTCGCGGCGTTCGCGAGCACGCCCTGATCGCCGACCTGGCCGCCCGATTCCGCATAGAACGGCGTGTGGTCGAGCACGACGACCGCATCCTGGCCGGTCTTCACTTCGTTGACGGCCGAACCGTCGACGTACAGCGCGACGACCTTCGCGTCGTCGAACGCGATTTCCTCGTAACCGTGGAACGTGGTCTTCGCGCCCGTGTATTCGAGGCCCTGCGCGGCCTTGAACTTGCCGGCCGCGCGCGCCTGCTCGCGCTGGCGCGCCATCGCGTCGTCGAACGCCGGCTCGTCGACCGTCATCCCGCGCTCGCGGCACACGTCGGCCGTGAGGTCGAGCGGGAAGCCGTAGGTGTCGTGCAGCTTGAACGCCAGTTCGCCGTCGAGCACCTTGCCGCCCTTCGCCTCGACGTCGGCCAGCGCGGCGTCGAGGATCGACATCCCGTGCTCGATCGTCTCGAAGAAGCGTTCCTCTTCCTGGCGCAGCACGTCGGTCACGCGCTGTTCGGCTTCCTTCAGCTCCGGATACGCAGCCCCCATCTCGGCGACGAGGTCGGCCACCAGCTTGTGGAAGAACGAACCCTTGCGGCCGAGCTTGTAGCCGTGGCGGATCGCGCGGCGCACGATGCGGCGCAGCACGTAGCCGCGGCCTTCGTTGCCGGGGATCACGCCGTCGACGATCAGGAACGAGCACGCGCGGATGTGATCGGCGATCACCTTCAGCGAGTTGTTGGTGAGGTCGCTGATCTCGGTCACGCGCGCGGCGGCCTTGATCAGGTTCTGGAACAGGTCGATCTCGTAGTTGCTGTGCACGTGCTGCAGCACCGCGGCGAGGCGCTCGAGGCCCATGCCGGTGTCGACCGACTGCTTCGGCAGGCGCGTCATGTTGCCCTGCGCGTCGCGGTTGAACTGCATGAACACGAGGTTCCAGATCTCGATGTAGCGGTCGCCATCCTCTTCAGGCGATCCCGGCGGGCCGCCCCATACGTCCGGGCCGTGGTCGTAGAAGATCTCGGTACACGGGCCGCACGGGCCCGTGTCGCCCATCGTCCAGAAGTTGTCCGACGCGTAGCGCGCGCCCTTGTTGTCGCCGATGCGGATGATCCGCTCGGTCGGCACGCCGACTTCCTTTGCCCAGATGTCGTACGCTTCGTCGTCTTCCTGGTAGACGGTGACCCACAGCTTTTCCTTCGGCAGCTGGTAGACCGTGGTGAGCAGCTCCCACGCGAAGCGGATCGCGTCGTGCTTGAAGTAGTCGCCGAACGAGAAGTTGCCGAGCATCTCGAAGAACGTGTGGTGGCGTGCCGTGTAGCCGACGTTCTCGAGGTCGTTGTGCTTGCCGCCCGCGCGCACGCTGCGCTGCGCCGTGGTGGCGCGCGAGTACGGACGCGGGTCCGTGCCGAGGAACACGTCCTTGAACTGGACCATGCCCGAGTTCGTGAACATCAGCGTGGGGTCGTTACCGGGCACGAGGCTCGACGAGCGGACGATCGTGTGGCCCTTCGATTCGAAGAATTTGAGGAATTTCTCGCGGATTTCGGCAGCTTTCATGGCGTGCGGGGAATGTCTGGCTGAGACGGCTTCAAACGCCGGCCGTCCTCGCGGACGCACGGCGGGCAAATATCGTAAACGATCGATTATACGATACAGATCGTCGGCCCAGACCGCAGCGGCCCGCCGCGCCGGACGACCGGCCTGGGCCACTCGCGCGGCCGATTCGCCTTAAGATGCTCGGCATGCCAATTCGCCCTGCCCGGCCGGGCGGGCCATGAAAGGAGACGATTCGACGATGGGTGCCCTGAGCCATATCCGCGTGCTGGACCTCACCCGCGTGCTCGCGGGCCCATGGTGCGCGCAGACGCTTGCCGACTTCGGCGCGGACGTGATCAAGGTCGAGCGCCCCGGCGCCGGCGACGACACGCGCCACTGGGGGCCGCCGTACCTGAAGGACGCGGACGGCGCCGATACGGCCGAAGCCGCGTACTACCTCGCGGCGAACCGCAACAAGCGCTCGGTGACGGTCGACATCGCGACGCCGGAAGGCCAGCAGATCGTGCGCGAGCTCGCCGCGCAGAGCGACGTCGTGCTCGAGAACTACAAGGTCGGGCAGCTGAAGAAATACGGGCTCGATTACGAATCGCTGCGCGCGGTGAAGCCCGATCTCGTCTACTGCTCGGTCACGGGCTTCGGCCAGACCGGCCCGTACGCGCACCGCGCGGGCTACGACTTCATCGTCCAGGGGATCGGCGGCTTCATGAGCATCACCGGCGAGCGCGACAGCGAGCCGGGCGGCGGCCCGCAGAAGGCCGGCGTCGCGATCGCCGATCTCGCGACAGGCCTCTATTCGACGATCGCCGTGCTCGCCGCGCTCGCGCACCGCGACCGCACGGGCGAAGGCCAGCACATCGACATGGCGCTGCTCGACGTGCAGGTCGCGCTGCTCGCGAACATGAACACCAACTTCCTCGCGAGCGGCAAGCCGCCGGTGCGCTGGGGCAACGCACACCCGAACATCGTGCCGTACCAGACGTTCCAGACGAGCGACGGCTGGATCATCGTCGCGGTCGGCAACGACGGGCAGTTCCGCAAGTTCGTCGAGGCCGGCGGCCGGCCCGAGCTGGCCGACGACGAACGATTCGCGGCCAACCCGTCGCGCGTGCGCCATCGCGACACGCTGGTGCCGATCCTCGCGGAGATGGTGAAGGCGCGCGGCAAGGCCGACTGGATCGGCGCGCTGGAAGCGGCCGGCGTGCCGTGCGGGCCGATCAACGACCTCGACGAGGTGTTCGACAACGAACAGGTGGTCGCGCGCGGGATGCAGGTGTCGCTGCCGCATCCGTGCGGCGCGGACGTGAAGCTCGTGCGCAATCCGATCCGGATGAGCGCGACGCCGCCCGAAGCGCGCACCGCCCCGCCGCTGCTCGGCGCGCAGACGGAAGACGTGCTGCGCGAGATGCTCGGCTACGACGACGCGCGCATCGCGGCGCTGAAGGCGAAACAGGCGATCTGAGCCGGCCCGGACGCATGCGCCGCGGCGCCATCGTGCGCGCGGCGGCGTGCCCGATGGCGCCGGCTGACCGCTAACGGCAGGTGGATCGATGGACCGATGGCTTGCGGCTAGCGCGCAAGCGCATCGAGCCAGCCGCGTGCGTCCGGCCAGTCGCCGAGCCCGCTGTCCGCGTTGATGTGGCCGCGCGGGCCGAGGTCATGGAAGGTGCTCCCCCACGCGTGCGCGCAGCCGCGCGCGAACGCGATCGAGCCGTACCGATCGTCGCTGCTCGCGACCACGCAGGTCGGAAACGGCAGCCGTTCGTGCGGCACCGGCCCGAAGCCGTGCGCGTCGGCCGGAAACGCCGGCCCGGCCGGATCGGGCAACGCGACGAGCAGCGCGCCGCGCACCTTCGCGAGCGCGGCCGGCCGCGCGTAGCGGGTCGCCCACCACGCGGTGGTCAGCGTGCCGAGGCTATGCGCGGCGATCGTCACGGGGCCCGGTGCGGCTTCGACCGCGCGATCGAGCGCGCGACACCAGCCGTTGCGGAACGCACAGTCCCAGTCCGGCATCGCGACGCGCACGAAACGCGCGTCGGCGCGCTCCCAGCGGCTTTGCCAGTGCAACGGACCGGAGTTGCCGTAGCCCGGCAGCACGAAAACGAGAGAGTCGCTCATGGAAGGTTCGTCGACGAGTGAAGTCGTTATGTGATGTCGACGAAGTGTCGCACACCCGTTCCTCCCTGATGCTGCCTGTCGAATCGCGGAAGGGATGTGCGGAGAATGGGCGGGCCGTGACGCGTGGCGGACACGGTCACGACCGGCCGGCGCTCACGCGCGCCGGCTTCGATCAGCGCACGCCGGCGCCGACCAGGCCGCCTGCCGCGGCACCGGCGACCGTGCCGACCGGGCCGCCCGTGATCAGATAGCCAAGCGCGCCGCCCGCGGCCGCGCCGATACCGGCATTACGCTGCGTATGCGTCATCGCGCATGCGCCGAGTTGCGACAGGGCCGCGACGATTACCGCGGTACGAACGAGAAAAGTCGTTTTCTTCATCATGATTGTTGGCTTCCTCCCGCCAGCAAAAAATACGCATGGCGGCATTGAATCGGTGAAGCCATCATAGGAAAACCCGAACGCGCCGGGCAATCCGATTTACGTCGTGTTACAGCGGACACACTATCGAGATATTGCGATCCGCATCGCGAACCGGGGCGTGCGGCGGCAAGACCCGCGCGGGACCGACCCCGGTCAGGTAGAATTGCAGGATTAAACCGGCGCGACGCGCCGACACAACCTGACGCCAACCGCATGAGCACCGAACGTAACGACGCCCCCGCGGCTTCCAATTTCATCCGCAACATCATCGACGACGACAACCGCACCGGCAAATGGGGCGGCCGTGTCGAAACGCGCTTTCCGCCCGAGCCGAACGGCTATCTGCACATCGGCCACGCGAAGAGCATCTGCCTGAACTTCAGCGTCGCGCGCGACTACGGCGGCGTGTGCCACCTGCGCTTCGACGACACGAACCCGGAAAAGGAAAGCGTCGAATACGTCGACTCGATCGTCGACGCCGTGCGCTGGCTCGGCTTCGACTGGCGCAAGGATGCGGTCGATCACCAGTATTTCGCGAGCGACTACTACGACAAGCTGTACGAATTCGCCGAGCTGCTGATCCAGCGCGGCCAGGCGTACGTCGACAGCCAGAGCGCCGAGGAAATGCGCGCGAACCGCGGCTCGCTGACCGAAGGCGGCAAGCCGTCGCCGTTCCGCGACCGGTCGCCCGAGGAAAACCTCGACCTGTTCCGCCGGATGAAGGCCGGCGAGTTCAAGGAAGGCGAGCACGTGCTGCGCGCGAAGATCGACATGGCTTCGCCGAACATGAACATGCGCGACCCGGTGATCTACCGGATCCGCTACGCGCACCACTACCGCACCGGCGACGCATGGTGCGTGTATCCGATGTACGACTACACGCACTGCATCTCGGACGCGCTCGAAGGCATCACGCATTCGCTGTGCACGCTCGAATTCGAGGATCACCGCCCGCTGTACGACTGGGTGCTGAACGAACTCGCGGAAGCCGGCGTGTTCACGCGCCCGTTGCCGCAACAGATCGAATTCTCGCGCCTGAACCTCACGTACGCGATCACCAGCAAGCGCAAGCTGCTGCAGCTCGTCAACGAAGGTCACGTCGAAGGCTGGGACGACCCGCGCATGCCGACGATCGTCGGCATCCGCCGCCGCGGCTTCACGCCGGAGAGCATTCACCTGTTCTGCGAGCGGATCGGCGTGACGAAGGTCGATTCGTGGATCGACATGAGCGTGTTCGAAGGCGCGCTGCGCGACGACCTCGACGACAAGGCGCCGCGCTCGGTCGCCGTGCTCGATCCGCTGAAGCTCGTGATCGACAACTATCCGGAAGACCTCGAGGAAGCCTGCACGGCCCCCGTGCATCCGCATCACCCGGACCGCGGCGTGCGCACCTTCCCGATCTCGCGCGAGCTGTGGATCGAGCGCGAGGACTTCGTCGAGACCCCGCCGAAGGGCTATTTCCGCCTGTTCCCGGGCAACAAGGTGCGCCTGCGCTACGGCTACGTGGTCGAGTGCACGGGCTTCGACAAGGACGCCGACGGCAACGTGACGGCCGTGCACTGCAACTACTTCCCGGACAGCAAGTCCGGCACCGAAGGCGCGAACACCTACAAGGTCAAGGGCAACATCCACTGGGTCAGCGCGAAGCACGCGCAGGCGGCCGAAGTACGGATCTACGACCGGCTGTTCAAGGAGCCGCACCCGGACGCGGGCGGCGCGAACTTCCTCGAGGCGCTGAACCCGGATTCGAAGAAGATCACGCAAGCCTACGTCGAACCGGGCGCCGGCGACGTCGCGCCGGAAACGCGTCTCCAGTTCGAGCGTCATGGCTATTTCGTCGCCGACCGCGTCGACTCGAAACCGGGCAAGCCCGTGTTCAACCGGATCGTCGGGCTGCGCGACAGCTGGGGCAAGCCGGCCTGACGGCCTGCTCCGCACGCGGCGCGGCGGCCTGGTGCCTCCCCGTCGCGTAACGAAAAAACGGCCTTCGGGCCGTTTTTTATTGCGTGCGCGGAAATCGCGCGGCCGTGCCCGCCGTCGCGCTCACGCGCTCGCCAACCGCCGGTGCAGATCCGCGAGCGACAGCGTGGTGCGAAACAGCCGTGCGAGGCTGCGGCTCGCATACGCGTCGACGTCGCCGGGCGCGGTCCAGCGATACGCGTCCATCTCGGGAATCAACGAGCCGTCGCGACGGCTCGGAAACAGCGACGTGCACGTGCAGTGCGCGGGATCGATCTCGTCGTCCGCGACCTGCACCGCGAACAGGTGCAGGTCCTTGTCGTGACGGTACGCGAAGCGGCCGAGATCGAGCAGCCGTGCCGGCGCGAACTCGATGCCGGTTTCCTCGCGCAGCTCCCGCAGCGCCGCGTCGGCCGGCGATTCGCCGGGCTCGCCCTGCCCCTTCGGGATGTCCCAGTGCGTGGTATCCGTCGCATGCGCGAGGAATACGCGGCCGGCCCCGTCGAGAATCACGACGCCGCACGATACCGTGCGCGGCGCACCGCTACGCTTCATTGCACGCGTGCTCAGCGCTTCTGCAGCTGCCATTTGCCCGCGGCGGTCTTGCAATAGACCGGCTTGAGCGTCAGTGTCTGGCCCTTCGCGGAAATGTCGGTGGCGATCTCGCGGCAGGTCTTGCCGTCGCTCTCGGACGTCGACGGCGTGAGCTTCGCATCGATCTGCGTGCCGCGACCGCTGCTCTGCCAGGTCGTGCTCTCGCCGTCCTTGCCTTCGTCACGCACCTGCGCCACGGCCTTGGCCAGCGACGCGCGGTCGGTCTTGCTGAAGTAGGTCAGCGGCGTGTCGTTCAGGAAGCCCAGGTTGCTCTGGGCATGGGCGGGCAGCATCGCGGCTGCGCACACGGCGCCGGCCAGCACGCGCGTGACGACGGAAAGGGATGCACGCATCGACATGTGTTGTTCTCCTTGGATGTTCGATCGAACGGCGTGGCGCGCGGCCGGCGAACCGGGGGCCGGCCTTCCGGCACGCGCCACGCCCGTCAGCCCGCGAGCATAGCATGCGTGCCGCAGCGAACGTCGTCTAGCGCGCCGCCGACGTGGCCGCCGGTTGATATCCGTCGGTCAGCGTGTTCAGGAACGCGATCACGTCCTTGATCTCGGCCGCGTTCAATGCGGGCGCGTCGCCGCGCTTGCGGTCGAACGGGGGTTCGCGGTTGATGTTCGGCCAGTAGCGCTTCGGCAGGTCGTCGTAGACCTGCACCTTGCCGTGCACGACCGGATAGAACTTCTCCGGATGGATGTCGCGCTCGACGTAGAAGCGCATCACGTCCTCGAGCGAGTGGTAGACGCCGTTGTGGAAGAACGTCTTGCGCAGCGCGACATTGCGCAGAGACGGCGTGCGGAACAAGCCGCAGAATTCGTCGCGGCCCTTCAGGTCGGTGCGCTCGGGGCCGCACGCGCCGAGATCGTAGAAGCGCGGATCGCGATTGACCGGCAGCGCGCGGTTGCGCGGCACCGCAATCGCGATCAGGCCGAAATCGCTGAACTGCGGCGGCCCGCCTTCGAGCGTGCGCTGGCTCACGTGGCAGCTCGCGCAGTTGCCCTTCTTCTCGTCGTTGAACAGCTGCAGCCCGCGCAGCTCCGCAGGCGTGAGCCGCGCGTGTCCGGCGAGATAGGCGTCGTACTTGCTCGTGTACGGATCGAACAGCGCCGGCTGCTGCTGGAATGCGTCGAGCGCGCGCAGCACCGCACCGAACGTCGCCTGGTCGTCGCCGAGGACCTGGTCGCCGAACGCCTTGCGGAACGCGTCGGCATAAGGTGCGGCGCGAACCGCCTTCGCCACCCGCGCCGGCGAACTGCTCATCTCGAATGGCGACGTGAGGGGAATGCGCGCCTGCGCATCGCGCGTGTCGACGCGACCATCCCAGGTCAGCCCGCCGGTCGGGCCCGCGTCGATGCTTTCGTCACCTTCGTCCGGCGAATCATGGAAGTGCTCGCTGAACGGCGGAATGCCGCGCAGGTACTTCAGCGACGGTACCGCGCGAAAGCCGGTACGGTGCATGTCGTCACCGCCCAGCTGCACCGACAGCGCGTTCGGCGGCCCGAACGCATGCTCGGCGCTATGACACGACGCGCAGGCGAGCTTGCCGGACCCCGACAGCGACGGATCGAAGAACAACTGCTTGCCGAGCGCGGTCATCTGCTTCACGCCCTCGAATACCTGCGCACGCGTCTGCGGCTGGCCGGCCGGTGCGACCGCCGGAGCGGCTGGAGCGGCCTGTGCCGCCGGCACGACGGAGACGGCCGATGCATCGGCACCGGGGCGCGCATCGCAACCGGCCAGCACGGCGAGCCCGCCAGCCAGCGCCAGCGTCGCCGCGGCAGGGATCAACGATCGCGCGGACGCGAAGGATTTCAGAAGGCTATGCATCGTCGTTCTTCTTGTAGCGGTGGGCAATCGGCCGGAGCTTATGTCTGTTCCGTGACCGTTGCATGACGTTCGACCGACAGTCAATTGAAAGCGCCCCTACACCCGCCTGTCAAATGGGTTCCAGATAATGCGCGCAGCCGGTCGGTACCCCGAAGGTTCCCGCGCTGGCCCCACACCACCGCGATTCCCGCACGCGACAAACGACGAAAGAGAGAACATCGCATGAAGAAGCACGCCTGGATTCGTTACACGCCGATCGCCCTCGCGGCCGCGCTCAGCCTGACCGCCTGCGGCGGCGACGATGTCACGCAGCAAGGCCTGTCGGCTGTCAAGAACGTCGTCGTGATCTACGCGGAAAACCGCAGCTTCGACAACCTGTACGGCAACTTCCCGGGCGCGAACGGCTTGCAGAATGCGACGTCGGCGAACTCGGTGCAGAAGGATCGCGACGGCTCGACGATGGCGACGCTGCCGAAGATCTGGGGCGGCCTGACCGCGACCGGCATCACGCCGGCGGTCACCGAGGCGATGACGGCGAACCTGCCGAACGCGCCGTTCGCGATCGACGATCCGAAAGGCTTCAACCAGTCGATGAGCATCGCGACGCGCGACATCGTGCACCGCTTCTACCAGGACCAGATGCAGATCAACGGCGGCAAGAACGACATGTACGCCGCATGGACCGACGCGGGCGGCCTGACGATGGGCCACTACACGGCCGATCCGTCGAAGCTGCCGCTGTGGAAGATCGCGCAGCAGTACGTGCTCGCCGACAACTTCTTCATGGGCGCGTTCGGCGGCTCGTTCCTGAATCACCAGTACCTGATCTGCGCGTGCGCACCGTTCTACGCGAACGCCGACAAGAGCCCGGCGGCCGGCAAGATCGCAGTCCTGAACGCCGACGGCAAGTCGCTGAAGGTCGCCACGAACTCGCCGGCCTCGGCGCTGAGCGGCGCGCCGAAGTTCGTCAACGACGGCGCGCTGACGCCGGACTTCTACGGCGTCAACACGATGCAGCCGGCCTATCAGCCGAGCGGCAACAAGGCGGCCACGGGCGGCGACCCGCTGCTCGCCGACCCGGCCAATCCGTCGACGATGCCGCCGCAGACGGCGACCAACATCGGCGACCTGATGACCAACGCGGGCGTGTCGTGGGCATGGTACGGCGGCGCGTGGGGCCAGGCGCTGCAGGCAAGTCAGAACGGCACGTCGAACGTGATCTACGGCGCCGACCTGTCGACGCCGAACTTCCAGCCGCACCACCAGCCGTTCAACTACTTCGCGAACCAGGCACCGGGCACCGCAAGCCGCGCGCAGCATCTGCTCGACGGCGGCGCGAACGGCGCCGAGTTCATCAAGGCGATCGATGCGGGCACGCTGCCGCAGGTCACGTTCTACAAGCCGCAGGGCAACCTGAACGAGCACCCGGGCTACACGGACATCACCTCCGGCGACCAGCACATCGCCGACGTGATCGCGCACCTGCAGGCAAGCCCGCAGTGGAAGAACATGGTCGTCGTCGTCACGTACGACGAAAACGGCGGCTTCTGGGATCATGCCGCGCCGCCGACCGCCGATCGCTGGGGTCCGGGCACCCGTATTCCGGCGCTGATCGTGTCGCCGTACGCGAAGAAGGGCTTCGTGGATCACACGCAATACGACACGGGTTCGATCCTGCGCCTCATCACGCGCCGCTTCTCGCTGCCGCGCCTCGCGGGCCTGCAGCAGCGCGACGATGCGCTGAAGGCGAACGGCGCGCAGCCGATGGGTGACCTGACGAACGCGCTCACGCTGTCGCCGAACCTGTAACGGCATCACCGTGAACGGGCCGGCCGCGCTGCCGTCCCGGACGAACGAAGGGCGGCCCCGCTCACGCAGGGCCGCCTTTTTTCATGCGCGCGCGTTGCCGCGCGGCCGCGTCACCAGCCGTACTTCAGCTCGACGCCGACGTAGTCCGCGTTGTGCCCGCCCGCCTGCCGGATCGCGTCGCCGACCTGAAAGTGCACGGCCTCGACCGCGCCGATCAGGTTCGCGGCGATCGTCCAGTCCGCGCGCAGCTGCACGTACATCCCCGTCCACAACCCGCCCTTGCCTGCCGTGCCCGGCACCGGGACGTTCGGCTGCTGATAGACGGCATCGCCGGTCGTCTCGCGCCACTGGAAGCCGAGCGCGCCGAGCAGCGACAGGTTCGCCGACGGCTTCAGCGTCACGGACGGCTTCACGTGGATCAGGTTCGCATAGCCCGTGTAGCCGGCCAGCGTGAAGTAATAGCCGTTCGGGAACAGCGGGTTGAAGGTGCCGATGCGGCCGTCGTGCGGATGCCGGTCGCCCGACGCCGCGTCGACCTGCAGCGCGATGTGAGGCGACCACGGCGCATCGAGCCGGTAGCCGGCGATCGAGCCGACGGCCCACGCACCGATCGTGTTGTTGCCGACCGTCCCGGTCTGCAGCATCGTCTCGAAATCCCAGTCGAAACGGCCCTGCGTGCCCGTGTAGCGCAGGTCCCACACGTCGCGACGCTCGCGGCCGCTCGCATCGAGGAATCGCGCGTTGCTGCGGTTGTAGCGCGACCAGTAGCCGGACAGATCGCCCGGCCCGACCGACTTCCGTTCGAAGCGCACGCCGCTGAACGTGAGATCGCGATTGGACACGTCGTCGAAATCGGATGCGTCGCGGTTCTGCACCGGTTGCGTCGCGTAGCCGATGAAGCGCCATTTCCCGTATTCGTAATCGGCCCAGACCGCATCGAACGCCTGCCGCACGTTCGGGCCGTCGCGCACGGCAATGAAACGCTGCAAGTCGAACGCCATCTCCTGCCGGCCAACGCGGAACTTGAACGTGCCGCCGCCGAGCGCGCCCGTGTAGGTCACGAACGCCTGTTCGAGATCGAGCGGGTTCTTGTCCACCGGCGACACCGTGTTCTTGCCGAACGCGCGCGCGTCCTGCAATTGCGCGAAGAACTGCCAGTGCTGGCCCAGATGCGCGTCGGCGTGCACTTCGACGCGCTGGATCAGGTACGTATCCGATTGCGCGGAGCCGATCCCGAACAGCGGCGCGTCGTTGGTCTCGAGCCGCTCGCGCAGGTTCACGCCGAGCGATAGATAGGATGCCGGATCGTTGCCGAGCGGAATGTATTTCAGCCCGTCGAGCGGCGCGCGCGGCACGCACGGATTCGCGAGCACCGACCAGTCCTCCTGCCAGCGGTTGAACAGCACCGTCGGCCGCTTGGCCGTGCAGGTTGCCGCGGTGGCGTCGCCGGTTGTCGATGCCGATGCCGATGCCGATGTCGTGGTCGATGCCGCCGTTTCCGCGAACGCCACGTCGGTGCCCGTGAACAACAGCCCCGCGACGATCGACATGCTGGCGACCCGCTCGAAGCCACGCCCCTGGCGTCTCCCCTGTCTCCGCTCGATCATGCGCGCTCCTGCGTGATGGAACCAGCGGCTTGCGCCGCACACAGTGCGAGCGTCGCGAGCGCGCCGACAGGCGCGAGCAGCGCCAGGAAGCCGACAGAGCGGAATCCGAGCGCCCCCCCCACCGCGCCGAGCGCGAACGCGACGATCGCCGGCAGCATCTTGCCGAAGCGCGCCCGCGCCGCCGCGCGCGCGGCGTCGCCCGTGCCGGCCGACAGCAGGTCGACGACGTCGAGGATCGCCTGCGTCACGTTGCCCGTCATCACCGTGTTCGGCACGCCGCCGGCGCGCGGAATCACGCGCGGATGCGCGTTCTGCACGCCCATCGCGAACGTGCCGACGATGCCGGCCACCAGCGCCGGCACGCTGTCGGGCTGCGTGACGGGCGTCGCCCACACGCCGGCCGCGCAGAAGCCGAGCAGCAGCACGGCCTGCACCGCGTGCAGCGTGCGCGTGCCCTGCCAGGCGGGCCGCCCGGACATCGACCGCGCGATCAGGCTCGCCGCGACCACGCCGCACACGAACGCGGGAAACACACTGAGCTTCAACACGACACCCTGGCCGAAGCCCGCGCTGCCCGCGCCGATCAGCACGAAGTTGCCGGTCACGTGCGCGGTGAACAGCCCGAACAGCGCGACGAAGCTCAGCGTGTCGACGAAGCCCGCCACCGCGGCAAGGATCGTGTCCTCGTGCTTCATCGCGCCGCGCTCGCGTGGATCTCGGCGACATAGCCGCCCGGGAACTGCACGAGTGCCGCGTCGCGGCCGTCCGACGTGAAGGTCGGCACGAGCACGGTCACGCCGGCCGCCTGCGCCTGCTTCAGCGTCGCGGCGAGATCGGACACTTCATAGCCCGTCATCTCGCGCCCGAACGGGTAAGGCAGGTGGCCGTCCGTCACGAGCACGGTCATCCTGCCGAAGCCCGACTCGATGCGGATCCGGCGATACGTATCGTTCGGCCGGCCGATCTCGATTCCCGGCGCCTTCAGGTTGTCGGACACCACCTTGCCCTTCGAGAACCTGACGAAATCGTGCACGAACTTGCGTACGCTCTGCGGCGACACGTACACGCGATTCTCGGGGATGGTCTGCAACGCATCGTAGTTCGGTGCCTGGGTATGCCAGTAGAGCTGCATCTTCACGCCGCCCGTCCACGCAATGATTGCATCGCGGCCGATCGGATCGGGAAACGTGTCGACGATCACGTCGGCGCCGTGCTCGCGCGCCGACTTCACCGCGACGTCCATGTCCGTGACGAGATAGCCGGTGCGCTCCGCGCAGAACGGATACGGGATCGGCGTCTTGAAGCCGAACACCGAGATCGTGCCGACCGGCGTCAGCACCAGCTGCGACATCGTCTGGCTCGGCGTCGGCGTGACCTGGAACACGCCCTGCTTCGACTTCTTGCCGCCGAACGTCGCGACGAAGCTGTCGGTGAAGCGGTCGAAGTCTTCCGGCGCGACGCACACGTGCGTCGTGTCGTATTGCGGACCGACGGCCACCGTCGGCGTGACCGCGGGCGGCACCGGCGGTTTCGCGAATGCCACCGGCGCGACGGCAACGCCGCCCGCGACCAGCGCGGCGAGCAGCATTGAACGAATGGATTTCTTCACGGAATGTCCTGATTGTTGCATCGTCATCGAATGGAGCGGCCGTCGCCGGCCGGTTGCCGCGCATCGTCGAGCACGGTCGCGAGCACGAGTGCCGCGATCAGCCCAAGATGCTCGAAAAAGCCGTTGAGCGCCATGAAATGTTCAGCGCCCGAGCGGTTCCAGAAATCGTTCGCCACCACCATCGCGACGAGCGTCAGCA
>NZ_QTQF01000033.1:0-87139 GCF_003854235.1 Burkholderia sp. Bp8998 | reverse complement strand
ATGTTGACGTCTCCCGTTCCGTTGACGTCAACATGCTACGTGAATATAGACCAGTTAACAACGGAACAGGACACTAGCAGCGTCGATGCCACGCTATCCGAATCCCGCGATGGATCGTCTCGATCGCATGGCACGCGCGGCTATGCGGCCCGAACCGTCCACGTATCCGCGCGGATTCATACTGTCGGCATACGTCCGGCTGCAGCGTCAGTTCGATTTCATGGTCGACGGCGACGTGCATCTGAAGCTCCGTTTCTCGAACGGCGCGGGCAATCATTGGTCGAACCGCCGCTGTCCGACGATCAGCGGGTCGAACAGATCGGCGAGCGCCTGGAGATACAGGGGACGGTACCGTCAAGTCAACGGCTACGGTGGTGGCTGTGTGCGTTCGGCCCAAAAGTCGAGGTGCTCGCGCCCGCGAGCCTGCGTGACGAGATCGCGATAGAAGCACGGGTGCTCGCGGCGCTGTATCGCGGGAAGGTCGAGGAAGGACACGAGCATGGCCTGCATTCTCCCAGAGCGCGTCAAGACATCCATTGCCACGGCCGCGTTTGAGCAAAGGACGTGAATCGCTGCTCCTTTCCGAAATCGAGTAGCACACTCCGTCAGCACCGAGCCCCCGCGCTTCCATCTCTCATCCTCAATCTTGAGGATGAGCGGCTTTCCCGCTGCGTGATACAACATCGACGCCGTCACCGTTAGGCGGCGTCGACACAGTCAAACTGCGGATCGCATCCGCGCGCGGGGGACCACTATGAAAAAACTTACCATCAAGCGTCGCCGGAATTCAGGACCGGCGATCGAGCATATGAACAAGAGCGTAGCGTTCATGGTTGCGATCTGCATGTCGTGCGTGCTTGCCGCATGCGGTGGCGGCGACTCCGGCAGCGATGCCGCGACGACAGGTTCGAACGGCTCCGGAAGCGCTAGCGGTGCGGGATCCAGCGGTTCGAGCGGGCCGACCACGCAACAGCAATACGTCTCGTGGAACGGCAGTGGCAACGGTTCTGTCGTCAAGGACTACAACAACAACAACTTCCAGGTGCGTGCGTCGGACCGCGTCGTGGTCGACTCGACCGGCGCACCACTCAGCGGACTGACCGTACAAGGCAATGTCGTGTACTCCGGCAACTCGCCGTATGGCCACGTGACGTTGGTGGCATCAACGACGCCGAGCGTGCAAGTTACCGTGTTTCAATGCAATGACAGCAGCGGCATGAAGATCAACACAAACGCTGCAACGAAGACTTACACGACGACGTGCCTCGGCGATTCGACGACTGCCACAAGCGGCACGACCAGCGCCGGCGGCGGTGGCGGCGGAACAACCGCTCCGGCTCCGTCAACCGACACGTACCACACCTTCAGCGGTAGTGCGAATGGAGACGTGGTGATGGACGCGAAGAATCAGCCGTTCAAGGTACGCGAGTCGGATGGTCAGGTTGTCTACGCGAGCAACAACTATCTGCTGAACGGCGTCAGGATCTCGGGCTCGTCTGTCGTCATTGGCGGCGGCACCGTCGGCAAACTGGCCTTCGTCAACGCGTCGTCGGGCGGGCAGATCGCCGCCTTCATCTGCAACAACGGTTCGGGGCTCTACTTCACGCTGTCGGGAAATACGTATGAATGGTCATGCACCAGGAACGACAACGGCACGACAACCAGCGGATCCCAGAACTCGGGAAGCACCGGGGGCGGAGGCAACGCGGTGAATACAACGGCAAACTACGCGGCAAACGAATGCGTTGGCATGTACGACAATGGCGATGGGACCTTTTCTTTCCAGAACACCTGTTCGTCGGCCATCAACCTCGCCTTCGCAATAAATGGCCTCAGCGGCGGAACACCGGTGACGTTGTATGCCGGCCGTAAAACCTTCCAGACTTTCAACAGCACCGATCAGCGCAACTGGATGGCATGTACCGTCCCATCGATTCCAGTGTCGGCCTACGGCGGTTGCAACGCACCCTGATTGCGCGCGGACAGGGCCCTGGATGCGGAATCCGCACCCAGGGCCTTGGGCGGCCGACCGGAGCCGGCCGCGCCGCTATGGGATCCCTTCAATCACCGAACAGCGCGACGATATCGGCGATGCGTCGCGCTCCCGTCTTCGCCAGGATCGCCTTGATCTGGCTTCGCACGGTGCTGATGCGAACGCCTGCACGATCAGCGTATTCCATCGGCGTCAAGCCGCCAGCAAGCCCAGTTGCCACGGCCATTTCTGCGCGGGACAGCGAGAATGGCCGCTGGTCGACGTTCGACCGGGTCATGTCGTTGAACCGCTGTCTTGGCAGCACCATCGCGAGCGGCCGCGTCTGCCGATCGAGATGAATGGTGAGGTGCGGTTTAAGCGGAACGACGTGAATTTCCAGCGCGGGACGGCCATCCGAATCCAGTGCGTATAACGGCAACCGGTCGACAGTAGGCCGGGTGGTGCAAACGTTCCTGATCCGCTGCACAAGCTGAGGCGCGACCTGTAATGCAGATGCCACAAGGCGATCGCCCTGAACGCGGATTTCCGTCGAGCACTCAAGCAAGGAGATCGCGGCGGCATTCAGATAACGAACACGCATTTCGTCGTCGACGATGATCACCGCGCGCGGCAATGCATCCAGCGCGGCCGTCATCATCGGGTCGCGACCATTGACCTGGGCGGCCGTTTGCCGAACACGAAAGATGTTCGGCAGATGATCGAGCACGCGCTGAAGCTCGCGAATCGTCTGGTCGTCATACGGCTGATGATGGACCGGACGGTGCACGGCGAATATCAGCCGCCGCTCGCCGTCCAGCCGCATGCCGCCGCACGAGTAGCGCAGCCCTTCACGAATATAGAAATCCTGATAGTACTCACTCCGCTCGACGACGTGATCGGGTAGGTAGCGGTGCATCGCATACATATGGCCCGACGGTTCACGCATCAGGACACCGCGCGCGAGGTCCAGTCCGTGATAGTGGCTGGCGTACGCGTCGGCCCAGCCGGAGCCGTATCCCGTAAAGCGGTATTCGAGAAAACTGCCGGTACGCGCATCGTGAATAAAGCAATTGGCGGCTCTGGCATCCGCCAGCGTCATGAGCGCGCCGAGCGCGACATTCCATTGCGCAGGATCGACAGCAGCCATGTAGAGCGCCGCAATCGACTCATCAGCCGATTTTGTCCTCGACATCCCCGTTCCCCTGTTCGTAGCGCGCAAGTCAGATGCGTGACTCCGATTTCCCCACGTCGACGGGATCGACTGCCCCGGTGCTTCGCGGAGACATTGTGCGAGCAATTCTAGCAAAGCGTCCCCCCAATTGGGGATGCCGTCGACGACCGCAATGTCTACGATTCGCAACACGACAACGGGGATTCCGGGGGCGTGCGAGCAGGGGCGACGAAGGCGCTTCGTCGATCCCGCCGACAGCCTGGCGAGCTTGGACCATATTGATCAGATGAATATGAAGAGGACCGTGAAGTCATCCAGGCTTGCCATTTCGGCATCCATCGCGGCGGCACTGACGGCCGGGTGTGTGGCGACGACGCCCGGTGCACCCGGCGTTGCCGCGATGGAGCTCGACCCGGGCCGCAAGGGGCCCGTCTCGGGCGTGGGTCTCGAAAGCCACGACATCGTTGCGATGAGCGACCAGATGATGCGCGACATCCTGTCGGATCCGCACTTCACGACGGCGCAGGGGCAGTCAGCGCGCCGTCCGCGTGTCATCATCGACAGCGAATACTTCACCAACGAGAGCTCACAGCCGATCAACCGCAATCTCATCACGCAGCGGTTGCTTGTGAATCTGAATCGAACCGCGCAGTCGCGAATGATCTTTGTCAATCGCGCACGGAACGAAATGGTGGAACAGGAGCGCGAGCGCAAGCGAACCGGTCGCACCGACGGCGGCACGAACGCCATGCACGGCGTACCGCTCGGTGCGGACTACCGGCTCTCCGGCCGCATCGGGTCGCTCGACAGCCGCAGCTCAACGGGCACGATCCAGCGCTACATGCAGATCACGTTCGAGTTGACCGATCTCGAGACTGGCGCGCTGGTTTGGACCGGCATCTACGAATTCAGCCGCGCCGCTGCTGACGACGTCGTCTATCGATAGGCCGCCAGTCATGTCGTCAGCTCGCATCCTGCCGTGCGCATGCGCGGGTCTGCTTGTCGCTGCGCTGGCCGGGTGCACGGGCACGCCTCCGACCTGGCGCGGCTGCGTGCCGTGGGCGCGCGAAACGAACCGACCCCCAACGTCGGTTGCCTTTTTGTCGCCAGAGCTTGCCGAGATGATCGGCTTGCGCGACGTGAACAGCAGTTCAGAAGCGGCACAGCGGACGCGCGTACGAGCCTCGATCTACAACTGCACGGAAGCCGATGTTGTGCTCCTGGTTCGCGCGCGCTTCGCGGGTAACGATGGCCCCACCGAACCGGCGTCGGCGTGGCGCACGCTGATCCTTCCGCCACGCAGCGAAGCTGTCTATTCGGAGACGGCGGTCCTGTCCGCGACGCGGCACATCGCGCTCGACGTACTGGACGGGCAGCGCGCGCCGCAGCCTTATCGACCGGGTGAGCGCTATCCGCTGCTGGTCGCGCCGCGTCCCGCGCCATGAACGACTTCTCTACAACCTGGAGCCTTGCCATGACATCACGCCTTGCGATCGCGCTTTGCTTTGCCGCAATGCTCGCAGCCTGCGCGCCACCCAAGATGGCGCTCAAGGTCACGCGGACCGGTGGCGGCAACACCGCGCAACTCAAGACAGGCGACAACGGCCAGCCGTCGCCACGGAGCATCACGATCGGCGATACCGTCGTCGCGTCGCCAGGTAGCATGAAGACGGTGGTCGCGTCCTCACCGGTAACGTACACACTCTACGAGGACGGGCAGCTCACGACGGAAGAGAAGAAAAAGGCGTTGTCGGTCAACCAGAAGGACATGCCGAACATCCAGTTCATGAAGGGCGAGCTTCATAACGGCGACTTCATGCTGAGCGACATCTGGATCGATCTCCACACGACAAAGCCGGAAGATTTCAACCGGACGCTGCATTACTTGCTGTTCAATCGCGGCGACAAGCCGTTCCGCGGCGACCTCACCGTCTACGATCTGCTGCCACCAGAGTTGGAGTTGCGAAAGATCAACGCGGCCAGCAAGTACGCGGACCAGACGCGGGTCAAGGGTGTACTCAGTATGCTTCCGTTGATCCAGTACTTTGCATTTGCGATGGACAACTACGCGAAACTCGACGAGCCGGTGAAGATGAAGCACGAGCAGCTCGACGGCATGCACAAGTACACGTTCCAGCGCATCGTGCTTGAGCCGGGGCAGGCCGTTGGTTTCACGATTGACGTCCATTACGTGCCGCCAACCGTCGGCGAACTGGTCGAGTTGCGTGAAGACGCGAAGCCCCTGATTCCGAAGCAGCAATTCTGAACCCCGCTATGTCACGACATCCGTTCATCAGGATGGCCGCAGCGGCCGTCGCCACTTGGCTCTGCGCAACATCCGCTCACGCGGGCTGGCTCAGCAGTGACGAGAAACAGCTGACCGCCGAGGCAGATCGCTACGTCGAGGACAAGCCGCCCGAATTGCAGCGCATCCTGCACACGCTGTATATGGAAGGCGAATGGAACGCGGTATTGAATCTGGATCTGCTGGCGCTGGCGGCGCTCGAGATCCATCGCGCCGACGTTGCGGAACGCGCGCTCGACATGGCGAACGCGCGCATTCTGCGCGTGTACGCCGAGGACCCCAATGCTGCAAAGGCACGCTCGCTCTGGTCGTCGGAAAGCGTCAAGGATTTCAAGGGCGAACCCTACGAGCGCGCGATGAGCTTCTACTATCGCGGGTTGCTTTATCTGCGAGCCGGTGACTACCAGAACGCGCGCGCGGCGTTCAGGCAAGCCGATCTGCAGAACTCGTTCGGTCAGTACGAGCGATACGACACCAACACGTTTCCGTTCATGCAATGGTTGTCGGCATGGGCCGCAAAATGCGACGGCAACACGAGCGATGCGAATGATACCGCTTCGCGTGCGACGGTGAACGCAACAGCGCCGTTCCTGCGCAGCGTGAAAGGAAAGATCCCTTCGCAACTGGTGATCTTCGAGACCGGCATGGGGCCCGAGAAGGTGACATTGGGCGACACGAAGAGCATTCTCGGTTTCATGCCGCAACCGGGCCGGCTCATTCCGGTGCGCATGTCCTACGAAGGCGGAAACGTCGCGCGAATAGCGGAGGGCGTCGCCGCCGACATCGACTCGATCGCGATGACGCGAGGCGGTCGGCCAATCCAGGGCATCCTTGACGGTAAGGCGATGTTCAAGGAAAACACCGCGACGCTATCCGAGACGGCAGGCGCCGTGTCATCCGGACTGATGCAGGCAGCGCTGTCGAACGGCGGCAACGTGTCGCCGATCGTCACGCGAAATCTGGGCGCTGCTGGTGCCGTGCTGTCGCTGATCGGGACGGCGGCGGGCGCGGTATCGCACGCCGCCAACGCGGAGGCCGATACGCGCTACTGGGCATCGCTCCCGAAGGCGATCTACGTTCAGGCGTATGAAGGCGCGCCAAGGCGCGTGCCGGCATTCCCGTCGGCGAACGGGTCTGGCGCGCGCCCGATTCTGCTCGAGGGCCGGCATGGTGCGTGTTCGTTCGTATGGGGACGCGAATATTCGGCACTTGATGCGGCGAACGGTGGGGTTGCAAATCCCTCGCCGTGGCCCGCCGAGCCAATGGAAGCGAATCGCGAGAAGGCAAACGCGGCATTCCGGACAGAATTGCGTTCGCTCTTTTGACGAACGGGAAGCGCAATCGATATCGGGGATGCCATTCGAACTTCGTTGTTATTCTAGGGTCTGTTTACATTCGATGAAATCTTGTGATTACCCACATCTCGAACCGCAATTCTGTTGGTCCGTCTTGGCCGCGCGCAAGTGTGGGCGGAAAACCGTCTTACCCGCACGAACTAAGCCGATCACCAGCGTGTGGCCCACGTCGGCCGCGTGGGCGGTGATTCGAAACGCCGCAACTGGCTTCACCTCCGGAGCTGTCCACGATGGGACGCAGGCGGCAACACACACGTCGACCGGCGCGTACTCGGCATCGGTATCTACCTGAACAAATGAGAGATCGCTCGGAAACAATTCCTCGGAATCGGCGTTCGAGACGCCGTCAATTCGGTCGATAAATGCGCGCGCATCAGGCGTCGACGAACGTCCGAGCAGTTTGCTTGGCCTTCACATGGGCCAAGACATCGCCCAAATCATGAGAAAAGAATGCCCAGCCGAAGAAGCCGTTGTAGTCGAGTAACGTGCCTCTCGACGTCGAATGAATGATGACCCGCATGGTTCTCCTTTTCGAGGAACGACGTTACTGGTAGGACGATGCCGCCTTCCAGAGCAGCACACCGAGGCAACCGGCGATCGCGATCCAGTAAGGTGCCAGCAACGGGATCGGCGCGATCAACACCGTGAACCCGACGCCGAACACCAGCAGAATGCCGTGACCCGCCAGGTGGAACGAAACCGGGCTCACATAGCCTGCAGCAGCTGCCCGGATCTTCCGACGTACTGTCCCGTCGACGAACATGGCAACGCAGAAGGCCAACGTACCGAGCAGCCAAAGCTTCATGATAGTGAGCCGGTACACCACGCGATAAACCAGCCGCCAGAAGTTGTGAACCCACGTGCTGGCCAGATTGGTCATCCCGCCATCATCTGCGTCCGAACCCCGCGTAGTTTCGAGCGATGCCGCCACCACCCCAGTGTCCACGAAGTACCGCCTGAACAACCGGTTCGTGGTCGCCACAGCCCGATCCGCCCGATCCTCCCCGATCGTCGCCACCACCGAGCGAGTTTCCGCTTCCGGAATCTCGAATAGCGATCGATTCGGCACGACCGGCATGATCGCGACGGCCACCAACGGAACGAAGAAGAACCAGACCTTCACGTGCCGGACAAACCGACTATCCGCCATGGCTGCCTCCCATCAGCGTCAGCAGGGATGCAATCGCCCGACAGGCCAGGTAGCTCGGAAACGCGACGAGACCAAACAGCCCCACGTAGAAGTGAAGTGGGCGGCGACCGATGAACAGCGCGAGCGCATAGGCCATAGCGTTCCGCCCACGCGCGAACTCGGCCGGTACCGGCGCGTTCGCATCATCCTGGGCGGACGCGGTCGACATCACTCGGCGCGCAACGTCGTCGTCAACCCTGGCCAGCGTCCGAATCAGAAAATGCGTGAGCGACATCGTATCCCTCGAAGTAGAGTCGGAAGTTCTCGCCCGTCAGCGCACGCGCGGCGAGCTGGAATGCGGCGGAGCGCTGGCTGATGTTCTCCGGGCAGCGTTCGTCGACCACCTCGGTCGGCAGATGTGCATGACGCGCCTCGAACGCCGTGACCGGCTCGAACATCGGTGACCACACATGGCAGCGCTCGCCGTCGCGTGCAACGTAGCGTCGGGCATAGAGCAGGTGCGCCGACGCGAACAGCCCCTGCATGAATGCAACGTGCGGATCGCCGGTTTTTCGCACGCGCCTGACCCCATCGAGTCCCTCCGTGAGCATCTCCTTGACGAGCGGGCCAGACTTGCCGACGAATTTCTCACCGATGAAGTCGGCCACGCGCGTGCACGCGAGCTCCAGTTCCGGCGCCAGCGTGAACACCGGGATCAGACGGGCCGAAAGCTTATGGTCGCGGATGATTTTTTTGAAGACGACAGACATGCTTTGGTTTTCAGCCATTTAGGATTGGAATGCGTCCCTGATACACCGCGCCGCCCGAAATCCGCATGAAGTACTGCAGGTTCGGAAGGCTCTGTATCAGGCGGGATGGAATCAGCGGCACTTTCTCCAGTTGGAGCGAGCGAGACACCGATCCCGTAAATTCACCGACGTGCGACTCGCTACCCGTGCTGGTCGAACTCGACATCACCAGATTGCGGATCGCCGTCTCCCCGACCTTGTCGGAGAACCAGTCCGCCGTGTCGGTGTCCTCTAAGCGTAAGATGATCTGGTTGTTCAAATTGCCCAAAACCTGCAGCATTTTTGCGGCATTTCCGAGCTTCGCCTCGATGTCCGAGCGCGTCTGGAATGCGACGAACGCCTTGAAACCTGCACCACGCCCCTTGTTCAGGATCTGGATCACCTGTTCGTTGATCGCCTCCGCGACCTCGTCGATGATCAGCACGACTTCAGGCGGGGTCTCGTAGAAGTTGTAGATCGAGCCGCACACCGCCGACACGTCGGCGAGCAGCATCGACATGATCGCCTTCGCCACGATGCTGTTCGACAGCGAGTCGGCCCCAACGTGAAGCACCGCCTTCTGGCGAATGATCTTCTCAATGGTCCAGATTTCGCGCTCGTCCTCGAAGTCGTCGACCTTCGGCGCCAGCATCAGGCCGGTTTCGCCGGTCGCGAGCATCTGCAGCAGGGGGAGCGCCGACGCGATGATCCGCATGTAGTGTTCGCGGTCGTGCGTGTGCGTCGAGATCAGGCCATCGATCGCCTCGTGGCCGCGGTCGAGTGTCGCGAACCGTGCCTGGTACAGCGCGACCATGCCGTCCACTTTGGAGACGCCGGGCTTGTTGGCCATCTTCACCGTGTCGGCTGCTACCTGCGTTTCCCAATCCGTCAGGCCCTGTTCGAGGAAGAAGCGCTTCAGCGCCTTCTCCAGCAGCGTCGCGATGCCCGACTGGGCATACTTGAGAATCGACCGCAGGTTCGGCTTGTCGCCGATGTACAGCTCGCCGTTTACCGAGCGGCTGATGAACAGGTACGCAAAGTCGCGGAACGGCCCCTCCTCCATCAGCTGCGCGATCCGGCTCGGGATCTCCGAAGGTTGCGACCAACTATCGAGCGGCTCCAGGCGAATCGACTCCGACGGCTTTGCCTGATTGAAGTACAGGAACTTCCGGCCCGCCCGCTTGCACTCCCGCTCCACCCGGAGCTTCCATTCCTTGTCGTTTTTCGGATCGAAGTCGAGCAGCACATCGCCGAGATGGATCACCTGAGTCGAAATGCACTCGTAGGTACGCGTCTTCCCGGCACCGGTCGTGCCGCCCACCGCGGTGTGGCCGCCCATCGCCTTGTAGTGGAATGGCACGTAGCCCTTCGCCGGCTCAAGCCCGTGGATCCACGAGACCCCTTGCGGCATGCCGTCCCTGATACTGTCCTTCGGGGCAAAGAGCCGCTCGATCATCTCCTCGAACTGACGTCCTGTTTTGGTCTTCGGCAGCCACTTCGGAAGGCCCGGGATATCCGTCGACGGCATCCGAAGAATGTCATGCGCAATCTGGCAGTGCTTCTGTGTCCACTCGAAGCCCGTGCCGAGAAACATCGCATTCGCTTCCGCTTTCATGCGCGACTGGATCGCGAGCAGCTTGGGCACCGCGAGCGTCGTCAGCCATTTCGTCGAGATGGCCATGCGGAATTTCAGCGCGCGCCAGACCTGCCCCGATCGAATCGCAAACGCCACCAGGGCGATCAGCGCGAATGCCCACGCATGCGGCATCCCGGACAGCGGCAACATGACAATCGCAAGGAACCACGCGAACGCGGCCCTGAGCTCGTAGATCGGCCGGAAATGGTTGATGTAGCCGTTCATAGACCACGCCCCTGAATCAGTTCACCGGCGCGCGGTGCTAGCGTGACTTCCATCGGCTCGTTGGCAAGCAACAGGCTGCGGCGACGCATGTGCTCGATCAGGGTGTCGCTCGCGATGCCGTAGCTGCCGATCAGGCGCTTGGGCAGAACCAGACCCAGCTCGCTCCATCGCACCTTGGCCTTCCCGGCTTGAACGTCCTGACCGAGCGCACGGAAGAAATCCACGATCATGCGCGGCGCGCCCTTGAGCACCGCGTCGAAGGCTTCCGGGGACGGCTCGACGCGATGCTGCGAAGCCTGATGCATCTCGGCCGGATCGATCACGGCTGACGGTGCGCCGGATTGTGCCGGCTGCGCGACCATCACGCGTGACTCAGCAGGCGTCGGCGCGCCCAATTGAGGTGTGCTTGACGGCGTCGCCGCCGCGGAAGGCACGCCGACCGAGCTTGTCGTCACCACTTCCGCGGCGGTTGCCGCTGGAGGGGTGGGCGTCATCGGTGACGGCGCACGTCCTGCCGCCGTCGGAGCAGCGGGAGCCGGCGCGGCAACCGTCGACGAGGCAGGTGTGACGGACGGCGTCACCACCGGCTCGAGCTCGCCCGCAACGTGGATCGCAGACGGCACGGCAAACTTCACCGGTTCGAACACGCCGCGCTGCGCTTTCCGGTCGAACTCGGCCGCCGTCGAAATCGCCTGCCGGACCACTCGATGGGTCAACGATTCCACACCGACCGGACTTGCGGTCGGGTTGATCGACCCGAACACCTCGGCCAGCACCTCCGCATCCAGACCCGCGAGCAGTTCGCTTCCGACCAGCGCCTGCGCGAGCATGCCCGTGCGCATCCGCTCGACCGCAAGCGGCGCCGCCCGGCGCGTCACCCGGTAAGGATGATCCCCCAGCCATGGCCCGGCCGGCCCGTGAATCGACGGATTCCAGACCAGCTGATCGGCCTCGCGCACCACCTCGAAATGCCGATACGGCTCATCTAGCCACGAGCAGATTGCGGCGAGGAACACGCCATAGTTGTATTGCGGCTCGATGCGCCGTCGGCGTTCCGACGGGAGGTTTGTGCCGAACTTCTGCCCGCCGGCCAGACGCATCGCGTAGAAGGCTGTCTCGATCGTGCAGCGGAATGCACCACCAGGCTCCCGGTACAGATCCGAATTGAGCGGAATGGACGAGAACCAATCGGCGCACCGATGCACGAGCGTCAGCCACTTGCGGTCGAATTCCGCCTTGCTGACTTCGTTTGCGCATTGCGCGATCAGATCGATCCGCCGGTCGTTGTTCGCGACCAGCACGCTACGATCGACCGACTGAAAAAGACGTGGCTCGCTCGTCATGCCAGGCCCTTCGTCGCAAGCTTCGTCAGACTCTTGAACGCCCCGCCGCTTGCATTCGCGCCACCGCCGAACATGGAGGCGAACTTCGGAACCTCGAACGACAGAATCAGGACGAAGATCGACAAATCGAGCGCCAGAGATCCGGCATACGGTGTGGTCAGTCCCTTCGCGATCGCGTTGGTAAACGCGCTCGTAATCGTGGTCGTCACCAACCGCTGAAGGATCGCCGCGACGACCATATACATCCCCGCACTGATCATGTAATCAAGCCAGGTCTTGAAGTAGCCGCGCGTGAACTCCGACATACCCAACGCCAAGGCGATCTTGCCCATCACGATGCCTACGGCCATCTGAATGGTGCCGAGCGAAATGAAGAAGAGAAATACGAGAGACGCGATCATCAGGAAGCCCCAAGCGAACAACAGTGGCAACAGATTGATTGCCAGCGCGATGTAGCTCCACCAATGCCCGGCCTGGAAAGCCTCGATAACCGCATCGAAGATCGATCCCGCGGTTTTGACCATCGCGGACGGAAGCGACTGTGCATCGGTGCCGGACACCGCGACCGCCATATCGTTAAACCATTTATAGAACCCGGGCGCCCAGGTGGCGTACATCAGGAAGATCGAACCGAAGATGCCGAGAATCGCCAGGTCCTCAATCAGGGACTGCCACGCCGGCACGGGATCCCTGGTTGCGGCATACCGAACGCCCGCGAGTGCGATCGTGATGCCTGCCAGCCCGCCAGCCATCTTGTTCGCGTACTGATCGAGCGGTTGACTCAGCGTCACCGCGAGGTCGATCAGATCCTTCATGATCTTCGCGATCTCCTCGATCGCTGCCATTGCACCCTTTGCCACCTCGCCCGGTTGGTAGCTCGAGCTCCATCCCGTGGTGATCGGCGGCCAATCGGCGGCGTACGCGCTCGAAGCCGCGACGACGCCGACCAGCATCACCACGAGCACGGTCACGGCACCGCGGCGCAGCCACTTCGCAGAATCGTTTGCCATTGCCGCCTCAGAACCCATATGCGGACCGCTCGGCCTGCTGCTTCGAAATGAAGCGGTTCGCGTCAGCCGCCTTCTCCTTGTCGTCTTCAACCTGCTGCGCATCTTTCTGCGAGTCGCGTTGCGCCTTCGCCGCGTTGAGTTGAAGAATGTCGGCGTTCTGGCTCGTCACGATGTCGAGATAGTGTGTCGTAATCTCCGCCGTCGCCTGCGCCGTCGGCGACAACGACAGTTGAGACTGCAACTCTTGTCTGCGCTTCGCCAGATCGTTCGTGTGCTGCATGATGTCCGATCCCATCTGGAAGAGGTTGCGCACCACCTTGTCGTTCTGCTGATAGAGCGTGTTCATGTCGGCGAACCACTGCTCATTGGTCTTGCCAGAACGGCTCACCAATGTCTGCACCTGCGAAACCCATTGGCCACCCTGCTTGAGGTCACCGTACAGGCCGTTGAGGGTGCCGACCAGATTCTTTACTTTGTTGATGTCGCCGCTGATCTGGTCATACGCGGCCTTCCACGCGGCTGGATCGAGATTCTTCGCCTGCAACAGCTGGTTCGCCATCATCTGGTACTGGTAGATGATGTTGGTGTTCTGGTAGATCTCGCCACGCACCGCCTTCGCGGCCGTAATGATGTTCTGCGCGAAGTTGGTCGGATCGAACACGATCATGGCCAAGGCATGCTGGGCCAAGAAAAGGGATGCTGCGACGACGGCGGCACGGAGGAGGCGCATTTTCAAGGGATCACCTATCAGTCGAGAGTCAACATTTCTTGGAGGTACTCTTCACGCCAGTGCGGCGAGCCAGAGTCGTGGTGTTTGTCGAGCACCCTTTGGGCGGCGCCGTCGGCGCGCAAAACGGCGAGTGCTTCTTTCGGGAATTGCGCCTGGAGCATCCGTGCGTGGTCAGGCGTCACCCACAGGTAATCGCGGTTAGGTACCGCGTCGGCAATCATGTCGATTAGGTCGTCGGTCAGGCCGAACACATCCCGGTACAGGTGCTTGTTGTTACGCGCGTCCCGGTTCGGCAGGAAGAAGAAGTTCGGGATGTTCTCCTTCAGAATCTCGAAGTTCTTCACGCGGGCAAGCTGCCCGAGCGACTGTGTCGCCATCACGAGGGTCCCGTTCAAGCCGCGGATCGTGACGACCCACAGTTCCAGGCGCTGATAGAAGCGTTCATACTGGAAAAAGAACCCGCACTCTTCGACTTCGATTATCGTGAAGCGCTTCCCGTCCAGCCATTGCGAGATGCGATAGAACGCGTAGTCCATGAATAGCGCGGCGGCGACCGGATACTTTTCAAACAGGTCCCCCATCTCGATCGCGATATCGTCCGACAGCGAGAACGCATCTTCGACGTGATCGAAGAAGCGACCGTTCTTCTCGCCCTGAGTCCAGATCTGGAGCCGCTCACGCAGCTCCATCGGCAACAACGTGTTCAGCATCGACAGCGTCCAGAGTTCGCGGTCGTACTCGCCGCCGCCGAGCGTCGCGACAGCCTGATAGATATCGGTCTGCTGCTGCGGCGTGCAGTGGAAGTCCTCATCCTCGATCGCCATCTGCACCCATTCCGCCACATAGGTCCAGTGCCGCTTGTCCGCCAGCAGCGAAAGCGGATTGACCGGCGTGGCCGCGCCGAACCGGCCTGTCGCATCGACAAAGCGACCGTTCGCCATCACGGTAGGAATCCGGGTCGACCGATTCTTGTCGAACTTGATTCGGCGCGGGTTGTGGCGCCCGGACTGCGACACGAGAAAGTTCAGGAAGATCGTCTTGCCCGCCCCGATCGGCCCGACCACGAGCGCGTGCGACTTGCCGCCCGGTTGGTGCAGCGTCACACGCTGCAGCGTTCGGTGACGCGTGGGCAGAACGGTAAGCGGCCCCGTCTGCTCGCCGGTCTGTTGGGTCAGCCATTGGTTGACCGGACTGCCTTCCTCGACCCCGCGCAACGGCGCAATGTCGGAAACGCACGGTGTTTCGACGAATTGCAGGCGCTTTTGCTGATCCCACCGTCCGGGCAACGTGGTCGCCCATGCCGCCGGGATGTTGCGGGTCTCCAGGATGACGCCGAACCCCGCATTGCCGAGGCGCCCGACAACTTCACGCGTGTTGTCGTCGCACTCCTCGACCGTGTCCCCATAGACGACAACCGAGATGTTGGCGAATCCATACTGCGTCCCATCGGCCACCAGCTTCGCCAGTGCATTCTCAGCCTCTTCGGCGAGGATTTCACGCCCCTTGTCGTTCTTTTCCGCCTCCTGCTTTTCATCCTTCGAGAAGAAACTCTTCAGGATCGCAAGCGGATTGAACGCCGCGACCTTGTAGAACTTGCGCATCTTCTCGATGTAGACCCGCGCCTTGTGGGTCGACAGGAAGCGGAACATCACGCAGATGTCCAGCTCTGCGTCGACGTCCGCCAACACATCCAGTGCGGCCTCCTGAAACCCCATCCATTCCTTCACGGACACGATTTTCGCGTACCGCTTTCCGTACGCTGACTCGAACATCAGATGTTCCGTGCCGTACGTCACGAACGTCTCGGTCAAATGGGTGTCCAGCATCGTGACCGGGTAGCGGACGCGGCGCGGCGGAACGGAGGGGTTCGCCGTCTGGTGCAGGAACGCCATGGCATTCTGCAGTTGCAGGCGCTTCATCTTGAGACGCGTCACGCCCCCCTTGAACGCGTCGATCACCCCCTCGAACCGCTTGATGTCCGACGTGATCCGCTCCATGTCGAACGCGAAGGCGCTGCGTGCAAAAAACACGTCCCGGAGCGTTTCCCACAGAGCGACCGGCACCGACTTGCCGCCGACCGTCATGTGGTACGCGACCTTCTCGAAGATCTTGTTGATCCCTGTCTCTGGCGTGTAAGCGAGCGCCAGCGAATGGGTGTTGCGGAAGAACTTGCCGCTGCCGACGTGCGCGCGGTTGATGGCATCGATGCGCTCGTCGATCCGGGACGAGAATCCTCCCTGTATTTCCCCACGGACACGGCGATGCGAGAGGCGCCACCACGCCGTGACCCGGTGGTCGAAGTTCTTGCACGCATGATCGAGGTTGTCTCGCGCTGCCGATATGTCAGCTTTGTTCGGCGAGTCGGCGTCGATCCCGTCGAACGTGAATACCGTCAGCAGTGACCCATCCTTGTCCAGGATCAGCTCCGGGGTGACCATCGTCGCCCACGGCGCGATCTCCTGCACCGGGCCGCGCTTGATTTTCGAATTCAACATTGCAGATCCTGATCGAACCCGTAGGGACGCTTAAAGCGAACCGAAAACTTCGTCGTGGGGAGTGGCTCGTGTACGTCCGGATAGCGGTTGTAGACGATGAGCACCTCCTTCCACCACGGATCGTTCGACGACAGCCATCGGAGCACCCAGTGGATGCCAATTCCGACGACCAGGAACGCGGGCGTCATCGCGCTGTAGCAGAGCAGCGTCGTGATCGTCCCGTTCGCGATGGCGAGTCCGCGCTCCGCCCCGCCCAGCTGGCGGGGCAGCGACAGCGAACGGCTGACTTTTTTTGGCTTACGCACAGGCGTAGTCGATGTGCATGCGGTTCTTCACGATCGTAACCGCACACGCCGCGACCCCGAGGCCGATGAAGACGGTCGCGAGAAACTTGACGATGTTGCTCTCGGAGTTCGCAATCATGATCGCGGCCATGATGATCACCACGATGCCGATACAGAACAGCACCGGGCCACTCACATAGGCCTGAATCAGACAGATCATCGACGCCGCGTTGCCGAGATCGCTCAGATCCACTGCATGCGCCGCCGGTGTGGCAAACGCGATCGCAGCGGCTATCAACGTGGAGCGGAGCTGGCCGCGACCGATCAGGTACTGGGCAGCGCCGCGTACCTTGGCAGTCGCCGGTCGAAGGGAGGCGCTGACAATTTTGGCAAGCGCCGAGTGAGCAAAAGCATTGAACAACTTCTTCATAGGTAACCCCGTATGGTTAGAAAACGCGCTCGAGGATGTAGTCCCCGTTTTTGAAACCCTTGATGGCGAGCACTTCCGACACGTGGCGCAGCTCGCCCGTGCGACGCAGGTGCACGACGTAGTGAAAGCAATCCGCGATGGCCTTGCGCATGTCGGCAAGCTCCCAGCGGCTCCCCGTGGGGATACCGAGCATCGCCAGGCTCTCGAGACGACTCAGCGCGCCGCGCGCATCGTTCGAGTGGATCGAGCCCATGCCACCGTCGTGGCCGGTGCTCAGTGCCTGAATGAAATCGTAGGCTTCACCGCCCCGAACTTCACCGACGATGATTCGGTCGGGCCGGAAGCGCAGACACAGGGCGACGAGGACCTGCGTGGTCACGCCCTTGTCGGGGTTCGACAGCAGCCGCACACGATTCGGCGCGGACAGCTTGAGTTCCATCGTGTCTTCGATCGTGATGACACGTTCCTCTGGCGGAATCTCCGCATTCAGCGCGTTCAGGAACGTCGTCTTGCCGGTCGAGGTGCCGCCGGCAACGAGAACGTTCGCTCGCGATCGAACCAGCACCCGGAATGCTTCTCCCAGGGCCTCATCATGCGCACCTGGCGGAAAGATCGCGCGCTCGACCTCGCGGCGCGCGTGAACGAGCGAGAACGCGCCCATGCCGACGTAGTCCGACAACGACAGGTTCGATTCCCGATGTTTCCGGATCGCAAGCGCATGCCCGTCAATCGCGGTCGGCCGCATCACGGAGGCGATCCGGAGATTCTTGTGGCCGCCGTTGATGATCCCCTGCGCCGTACCGGCTTTCGCGGACTTTTCGACCGACGACGCGAGCGACAGAATGGCGCCCTGCAGCTTTGCGGGATTGAAGCGCATGTCCAGCTTGTGCATTTCACCTCGCCGCTCGATCCAGACGTTGTCGTAGTCGTTGATCATGATTTCGGCAACGTCGGGCGCCTCAAGCGGACCGGTCAGTTGGTCGAGCGACGCGAAGAACAGCTTCACCGCGTTGTCTTCGAGCGGACGGACCTTGAGCAACTCTTCCGCAGTGATCTGCGCGCTCGGGCGAGACGCCGGCACATCAGCCACCGGACGTTCGACAGGCGGCTGATTCGGGGTTGGCGGATTCTGGGCAATTTCGGACATGCAGCTATTGTTCAAGCTGCGCGCGCCGCCGGCGGACCGAAAGAATGGCGAAATTCAGCAGCTTTCGTCACACACCAAGCAGCCGCGTTTGCGACCGCTCTTGCATGCGTCCGCGTCAACCGGTTGAGGGGGCTAACCGAGAAAGCTCCAGAAAAACGTATAGCTTTCTCCGGATTCCCCGCCAACGTTCCATGGTTGCCGTTTCGCGCACGCGAAAAAAAACCCGGTCACGAGGACCGGGTGGGTGAGAGAAAATGGGCGCGTTACCGCGGCGCTCAACAGATAACCTCGACCATCTCACCGAACGGCGCGCGCCTCGCACGCTTGAGCGGAGTGGTCGACGCCCAAAGCACCGGATAAGCCGGCTCATCGGACGGGAACGTACCTTCCATGTCGGTCAGGTACACGACGAACGCGGGATCGACCTCGTCGCTCTTGAGCCGCTGAAACGGATCGATGAACGACGTGCCGCCACCGCCCTTCAGCGGAGCCAGGTCGACCGGCTCGCCACGCTCGAACACCTGCACTTGCGTGACGCGCGTGTCGCAGTCCATGACAACCAGACGGCGAGGTCGAACCGCATCGAACATGGACTCGATCTCGGCGGCAAACTGCGCCTGCGTCGCGTCCCACACCGACCCGCTGGCGTCGCGCACGAACACCGCGTCACCTACGGCCGGTTCATTCAACGACGGCAGAAACAGCCCGGCGTGAAGGTAGCGACGATTCGGCTGGGCCCACGTGTAGTCGGTCGGTGCGGCTTCCTGCGCAAACCGGTGCAGGAGCGAGCGCCAATCAACCACCGGTGCAACGGCTTGCTCGATGGCGGCTTGCAGCCCGCCGCCGAGCCTGCCAGCGGCCCGGGCAGCTTTCGCCGCCTGCAGGACCGCGACCGTCCACTCGGCTTCCTTCGCCGCCTTGTCGGGCCCCGCATACTGGCGGACCTCGCCGCACGAAGGACCTGCATCGGGTTGAGCATCAGGCGCAGCGCCCGCGGACGGTGGGTTTGCACCGTTCGCGGGTTGTGGCAGACGGGAGCCGCCGGGACCGGCCGACGGCTGATTCCCGTCTGCCTTAACCGATTGCCCGTCGCCTTGCTTCCCAGCGCCTTGCCGGGCCTTCTGCCGCGCCTCGTTCTGCCGCACACCGTAGATTTCCTCGGCCGACCGTCCCTTGAAGCGCGGGTCGACGAGTCCACCAGGCGGCAACTGCAGCCCGGCATCGAGCACGATCGGATTCACGGCGTAATCGCATGCCTCGTTCCAACCCTCGTGCTCGCGGTAGCCCTGACGCCAACAATGCCCGTTCGCGACGTGCCACACCTCGTGGGCGAGCACGCCGCGAACCTGCAGGTCGTTCAGGCCGGCCGCGTACACCGGGTTGTAGCCCAGCGATTCGCTGTCCGTCCAGAACGTTTTGCAGGTCGGATCCTCGACAACCTTGAGCCGAAGCGCCAACGCCCCGATGAACGGGTGGTCGAGGACAAGCGCCGTGCGCTGCTTCGCGATGCGTTCATAAAGTCGCGCGTCCATGGCAACCTCATGCGGCAAAGCGCAGCGGCGGAAGCTGGATCGCCTGATCGGTCACCTGATCCGCGATCGGCGCCGGTGCGCCGCCCATGAAGGCCGCCATCAACCCTTCGATCTCGGTCGCCTTGGCAGCGACTTGCGAACGCAGCACGTTGGATTCCTTCAGTTCCGCGCCGGTGTGTGTGGCCAGATGCGTCTTGGCCTGCTCGAGAATGTGCGCCAGCTTCGGATCGTTGCTGAAATTCAGCTTCGGCAACAGCTCGCAGAGCTCACGGACATGGTTGGCGACGTCCATCCGAACGTTGCTGGACGCGTACAGACGGTTCGCCATCGTCGACACGGCCTCGTACAGCCGGCCGACCAGATCGTTGTTCGCCGTCTTGATCGACTCGAACACGTGCTGGTCGATCTCGGTACGCAGGTTCGTCAGCACGTCGTTCGGCAGATCGACGCCGAACTGGCTCGCGTCCGGGAATGGCAGCACCGACAGCTTGATGCCGAATTTGCCGGACAGCTCGGCCAGCGACGGATAGTCGGCCTCGTTGTACAGGCCGTTCATCTCGGCGCGCGCCCGTTCCTTCAGATCCAGGTAGTTCGTCAGGAAAACGGACACTGCGAGATCGAACTCGTCCTTCATCGCGCGCATGCGCTCGGCCACATCCATGTAGATCATGGTCGGCAGCAGGCGCACGCCCAGTTGGTCGTACTTCAGCGTCCGGCCGTAGTAGTAGGAACGGATCCGGTTGCCGATCGATACCACCTCGGCATAGCTCGGCGCGTGCTCGGGCAGCAGGCGCTTGTTGAAGCGGCCAATGCCGCGCGCGTGGTGGCTCTTCTCGACCTCCTCCGTGACCTTGCCGTCATAGCGACGGGCAACCCACGTGGAAATCGTGACGGACGACAGCATGACCTTGGACTTCAGATCGGTGATGTTCATGGAATGACTCCAGATAGAAAGTGAATGGATGAGGCGAAAAAAAGCCACGGCGCGCGAGCGGGCCGTGGCAACAGGAGATTCGATGGAAGGTAGGTGGCGATCAGTCTTCGCCGCGGATGATCTTGCCGATCTCCCCGCCTTGCGCGCGGATGAAAGCAGGATGGCTCTGCAGCTCCGGCTTGCGCACGGTCGCATCGCGCACCAGGACCGCCGTGAATTCGCGGTGGCCGGCGTCGACGAGGCGATCCGCGTACCGCAGGACGCGCTCGAAGTTGCCTTCGCCGGCCTGGCAGGCAAGCGCCGTCGTCAGCGCATACAGCACGCTCGGCTCGCCCGGAATCGGCCCGAGATCGGGGTTCATCAGAATCGCGTCGACCGACGGCAGCGTCCGGTAAATCGAGAGGAAGCTGATGAACTCGGTCGCCGCGCCCTCGCCCACCGCGCCGCTGACCGCATGGGTCAGCAGGTGCGCGGGAACGGACGCGAACACCTTGGCAACGAAGCCCCAGCTGCGCGGGCTCGGCGATGCCTCGATGTCTCGACTCGTCTTAACGACCGACAGCAGATCGGGCCGGAACCGGAGAAATGCGATCAGCTCCGGCGGCACGTTGTGCGCAACCGCCCACCGCGTCCAGTCGTTGATCGTCGGCTCCAACTCGACCACCGCGGCGAAGCGCGAGATCACGGGATCGAGAATCCCGGCCACACCGGCGTTATCGCCGCGCCGGTTTGTAGCGGCCACGAACGTCACATGATCCGGCAGCTTGTGCTCGCCGATGCGGCGGGCGAGCAGCAGTTGCATCTTTGCGGCCTGCACGGCCGGCGACGCCTGCCCAAGATCATCGAGAAACCAAAGCAGCGGCCGGCGCGCGCTCAATGCGCGCTCGAGATCGCCGAACGGCAGGAAGCGCGCACGTTCGCCATCGGAGGACGGGAATGGCAGGCCCTTCGAGTCCGTCGGGTCTTCGACGACCGGGTGGCTGATGAGCAGCTCATGATCGGTCGCGGCCGCAGCGGCTTCGACGATGTCGGATTTGCCGATGCCCGGCCGGCCACTGATCAGCACCGGGAAGCGCTTCGGAATGTAGATGCTGAGCAGCTCGGTGAGCTGCGCGGGGGAGAGTTTCATGGGGTTCCTTGAAAAAGAAAGCCCCACGGGATCGCGCCCGGCAGGGACGTGACCCTGCGGGGCGATTGGAGATGCCGTGATGCGGCGTGTCGATGCGTCCGAAGACGCTGTTTGATGCTTAAGCGTGCGCGCGCGCGAGCGCGGCGGCCTGTTTTTCCGTCAACGATGACCGCGGCACGCTTTTCGCGCGCGTCGCGATCATCACGCCGTAGACGTCCGCGAGCACGCGGGCCTCGGGGCAAAGTACGAGCAGCTCGTCCGGGCTGATCGGCGCCGGCGAGCGATTGCGCCAGACGTTAATCGCGCCTTCGATCTCAGCGATCGAGACGACGTCCGGTGGTAAGCGAGTTGATACGTCAGGTTGATTCATGGGTGACCTCGACAGTGTCGCCCCGTGAACAACGCCCTGCGGGACGTGATCCCCTGGGGCAGGAAAAGGCCGCTTCGCGGCGGGTTCGATGCGTCGATGACGCGGTAAGTAAAGCCAGTGTAGGCGTCCCGGCGCCACACGCCGGCCGGAAAGGTCGGGAAAAGTGAGCGGCTTTGGATCTGCCACACCGCGAATGGACGAAAAAAAACCGGCGCACGAGGCGCCGGTTGGTTCAATATCGACTGACGGAAGACCGCTCATGTGCGAAGCAGGTCGCCTTGGGCATCTGGCATCGGCAGAAGCTGCTCGCGGAGTTCGGCGTCGCGTGCACGCATTCTGCGCGTGCGCTCGTCGCCAACCCCATTGTGCTTCTCGACAACGTAGATAAAGTACAGAGGCTTCGCCGGCCCCGTCCACGCTCGCCACTCCGCCATGATCCGTACGCGCGTCTCCCGATCGCACGCGAAGTACGACGCACGACCTGTGCGCCATTGACTTGCGTCGAGGTCGCGCATTCTTTGCTCGCTCTTCCGGGCCCTGTCGATGCGCAACGCCTTCTCGGCATCGATGTCCGTCTCGGCCGCAGGCGCGAGTTGGCCGGCGAACAGTGGATAGTCGCGCTCCAGCTTTTGCGCGACTCGCTTGTGCCGATTCAGGAACGCCAGTTCCTTACGACGCGTCCAGATGTAGTCCTCGTAACGCACGGATCGATCAAATCGCATGGTCAACACCTCGTGTGCGCCTGGCCGCCTTTCGGCGGCCAGGAAGTAGTCACGCCGCAAGCGGCTCCAGGAGCGAACGTGCGTACTGCAGCGTTCCATCGTTCGCACGGAGGTTGCGCGCTTCGCGGGACGTGGGATTCACCATCGCGTAACGGGTCGACGCACCGCGCCGGTAGCTGCGAATTTCCGAGAACCCCGCGGCTACGGCTCGCTCCACGTGCTCGGCACCGGTGATGATCGTCCGGTCCGGGCATTGGTAATGCACCCGCAACGCACGTTCCTTCGCGTCATTCGCTGCTTCGTGTGCTTTGTCATGAGCACGCTTCACTTCGCGCTGCGCTTCCCATTCCGCCTGAGCCGCCTCGTCGTAACCGCAACACGCGAAAATCACGCGCCGGCGGCCTTTCGAGTTCAACCCACGAAGCGACACACCGAACGCCTCGCAAATTACCTGCTTGCTCGACTCGTTCTGGCCATCCGGATGGTCCAGCACCTGCAATAGCTTGGGCATGTCGCGCAGCTCAACCGCTGTCGCAAACTCGTTGGGCCAGTGGAACGTGTACCGGCCCGGCCCCAACGTCGCGATTTCCAGTTTCAAGGCACGCTTTCGCTTCGAGAGCTTGCCATCCCCGAAATCCGTTTCGATCGCTTTCAGCTCGCGCTCAAGGATCTTCTTCGCGACGATGGTCCGGAGCCGCTCGGCAAGGGGCGATACCGGCGTGCCGAGATCGACTGGCTGCTGGTAGGTCTCCGGAAGGGCCAGCCGGCCCACGATGCCCGCTTCGAAGAGATGGTCGTCGACTTGCACCGACGTTGCCGTTGCCGACAGCTCGCGCAACGCCACGACCAGATCGGCGCCGAGTTGGCCGTCGATCACTCGCTTTTCGTCGTGCATGATCCGAATCGCCGCGCGCAACACGTCGTACGGCAACGCGTTACGCAGCACAGGTACGTTGAGCACTGCCGCCGCCCACTCCAGATCGAAGCCGAACAGCTTCGGATCCGTGCGGTATGGGTCCAGCACCGCGTCGGGAATTCGCTTGTCGAGCAACAGCGCCTGAACCACGTGCACCTCGTGCCTGCCGTTGACTGTTCCAGAGAGCGATTGCGGCCCCTCTGAGCCAAAGCCGAACACGTCATCGGAGGCGCATCGGCATACTTCCGACAGGGAGAATCGCCGGCCCATCACGGAAGCGGCTTCGACTTCCGCCTCGAGCTGGTCACCGGACAGCATCCAGGCCGGCTTGATGCCGAGGTTGAACACGAACCTGAAGACCTCCCACTGCTTGCGGGTGACCTGCCAGACCTGCCGCATGGGCCCACCGGCGGTGAACCACTGGTCTCGAATCTCCTCGAACATCGCATTGAAGATGGATTCGGCCGAGCCTTGCTGCCGGACCGTCAGAATCCCGTTGTACCGCAGGATCGGCAGGGAGACGCCAGATTTCGTCAGCGAGATATCGCGTGTCTCGTACGCGCTCATGCGCGCGTCGTGGAAGAAGATATAGAAGACTTGGGCCAGCGTGTCGGCAAGGATGGTCTCGCCCGGAATTTGGATTGCGTACATGGATGGTGTCCTTGAAGAAGGGGCGACCACCCATCGGGGCAGTCGCCCCAGATCGGGAAGGGAAAGAAACTCGGTTTAGTCGATATCGAGCATGCGCGACACGACCGCTGCGACCGCCCACGCCTGAGAGCGGGACAGCGTCTTGATGCGCATGATCGGCTGGCTGGTCCAGTGTCCACCCTCGCCCGCTTCATGGAAGCTGACGAAGTCGACCTGCACGATCCAGCCTTCCGATGAGCCGCGCTCGACCGACAGACTCACGCGCCGCCGCCGCTCGCCGGCATCAGGCCAATTGGACGTTGGTTTGAGGCCGTAGACCGCTTCATTGGAATCTGCGAAGTGGTTGGCCAGCGACACCCATTCGGGCTCGATCTCAGTCTTACGCAGGGCCAATTCGATCTGCTCGACAACACCGGCAACGGTTTTGCCGACAGGGTCAAACGGTGCGCTCGCCTGCTCGACGGGTAAATCCAGTACATCGGACATGGAAACTCCAAAAGAAAAGGCCGCGTCCCGGGGGAGGCGGCCTTAGCTGGTTTGAGAATCGCCCGCGTCGGGCGATCCAGATCAGTGAGTTTTGTAACGGTGAACGCGCGGATGCCGGCGCTCCCGATCGGCTTTCCGACCGAGCTTGACCATGTACATCCCGTAGGTGCACACGACCACGCCGATCGCCAATACGAAAAGTCCAAGACCCATCATCAATCTCCGTTCATGGAATCCATGCCTGCTAAAAAGAGTACCACAGCGAACAGGACAAGGATGACGACATTGAAAACAGCCACCGGCGACCAGGAACTGGTCGAATGCCAGAGACCGACGGCCCCCGCAAGCGCAGCGGCCGACAGCGTGTGAACGTAGCGCCCGAACTGCTGGCGCTGATCCTTCGACCAAGCGTGCCCGACGTGGGTCGCGATGAAGCCATGGCGCGCAGGCTCGTCCGCAGGCGCCTCGCCGGTCACCGTGAAGGTGCCGTCGACACACGGTTCAACCTCCACTTCCACACCGTCGATCGACGCAAACGCGGTTGGCGGCGCTTCGGTGGCGCTCAAATCCCGCAGAATCGCAGCCATGCGGGTTGAGGGGTGCACCGCCTGCAGATCGGCGACGTAGGTCGCCCGATCGACGATCGAGAGGCCTGACGGATATTCGATAACGAGATCGACAATTTCCATCGGACCTCCTACCGCCGCTCATTGTCCAGGCCGTCGGCGAGCCGCAAGCCGCCCAACAGCGCGTCATAGCCCTCCTTCGACCCGAACTGCTCAATCGGAACATCGTTGTCCCCGCCGCCCGACAGGTCGCGGGAGCCGCGTCGCGTCCGGAAGGAAACGGCGACCTTGTCACGATTTGGCGAGTCAGCCACCTCGAGGATCATCGCATTCGTGCGCAGGGTCACGCGACAGCCTCGGCCGGCGCGCGCCGGCTCGGACACGATCTCGTGCTCACCCGTGTGCAGGCGCAGATCGCGCGCCACTCGACGCAGCATCCGCGTCGCATGCTGCGTAATTGCTGCGTCGGCGACTACTCCGGCCGCGCGCCGGTCGGCGTAGAACACCTTCGGTACCTTGAACATCTTGCCCTCGAAAAGAAAAAAGCGAGGCCCCCTTTCGGAGTGCCTCGCTATGCATGGGAAAGCCGGCGATCGCCGGAACTGAAAATGGGCTCAGCGCGTGACGCGCAGCCCCGAATTGCTGCTGACCAGCATCACCCGGTCGCCCGTGGTGAAGCGCTGGTCGTCCAATTGCACGACGACCAGGACTCGGCCGGCGCCGGTACGGACAACGATCTCGACGCCTGCGTGGCGCTGCAGGACCGCCGAGACCTTCTGCGTGATAAACCCGGCGCCCGCGCCGGCGATGGCACCGGCGATATAGCGGCCATTACCGCCGCCGATCGTGCGGGAGCCGAGGAAGGCGCTCACGCCTGCGCTGAGCAGCGACGACAGACCCGTGTTGTCGGATCCGCTGTCGATCGTGACGCCGCGGACGCTGACGACCGTGGCCTGTTCAATGGAGCCGGCGTGCTGGACGTCGTAGCGCTGGTAGATGTCCGGCGAACCGAAGTCAACCGATGCGCACGCGGTCAGGCAGGACAGAACCACGATGGAGATGAAGAGCTTGAACATGCGGGTTGCCTCTTGATGGAAATGGCAACCGGCCCGATAGGACAGTTGCCCTAGCGGGGGAAATGGGTAGGCGACAGCGCCTACCCGGCTACATACGTGCTATGGACAGCACGCTCACGGACTGCGGACCGGCAGAAACCGATCAGTGGAAGCGTCGACGATATTCGTCGAGCAATGGGACGAGGCGCTGGTAGCGCGCAATGGCTTCGTCATCCGGGTCGTTACGACCCACCTCTGCGAAGAAGCGGGGCCGCGCACCGATCGGATCAAATGCCGGGTTGTTCATGATCGCGCGAAACTCGTCAACGTCCCCCGCTTGCGCCGCGACTTCGATCGGGAGCATCTGGAAGGCGTTACGCGTGTTCACGTCGTTGCACGTGGGGTTCCAGCCAGTCGTTTGGCCGCGTGCGGCAAGTTGGTAGGTGTTCATGAAAAGGCTCCAAGTTGAATGAGGGAGCCTGATCCCGACGGGATGGACTCCCGAACGGGTTGAAACGAGGAACGTGCCGACTGAGTCGGTACGGTTAGGTCGATGCGCAAATGCGCGAGAAGTGAATCCAGTTTAGGGGCGCGGCCGCGCGCCGGTAGCCGGAATCGTCGGGAAAACCGCCCCGCTTTCCTCGGGACGAAAAAAAAGCGCCTGCCCGATTACTCGGGAGGCGCTGGTTCCAGAAGAAGGCCGTTGGCCTAGATGTACCCTGCGGCGCGGCTGAAATCGAGGTTGCCAGGCCCTTCGTAGACGATCTCGACGTCGATCGCAAGACACTGGCCGCCCGCGAAATCGAACCTATCTCCCGCCTTGATCGCAGCAATTCGGTCCGCCGTCCTACCGTAGACGACGAACCCCCATCGCTCGCCTTCGGCCATGCTGAATCGTGGAAACTGAATCGCACGTTTGAAACGGATCACTGCATGCGGCAAATCAACGTCCCGCACGGTCTCGGTACCCGAGCGTCCCATGAGTAATGCTCCTCGAACTTGGGTAGCGCCCAACGGGCTACCACCCGTTGGATGAAAAAAAGACGCCTCGAAACGAGGCGGCCACGTCAAACTGCTGTCGTCGGCTTCCGGCTCTTCCGAGCCTTCGGCTTTTTCGGCGCAGGCGCGTCGTACCCGAAGCGCGCCCACGCGGCGGGATCGACCGGTATTGGGCTTGTGCGTCCCGTCTCCAGGTTCACGAAGCTGCCCGAATACTTCAGCGATCCCGTCCGATACAGCGTCCAGAGCAGGTTGTAGGCTTGCACCGAGATCGCCTGATTGATGACCAGAGACTGCTTGCGCAGCGCATCGGCCATCGAGCAGGACGGTGTGTCGTCGCCCTTATCGTTGTTGGGGTTCAGCAGTTCCGGGAACAGATCGCCCACGTGGGGCAACCGGTCATGCCGGGCCTTGCCGAACTCCCCGAGCATGACCTGACCACGATCCGTCTCGTTGCCGCAGTCGAGGTAGTAGTGACAACTTCCCCGCTTCGCCGCCTGCACAATGGCGTGCCGTGCGCGACGCGAGTCGACGCAACCCACCACGATGTCGGCCACGATTCGCACCGACGAATCGACGCGCCGCGGCTCCGCAACCCAGTTGGTCCCCATCAGGTTGTTGAGCCGATTCACGAGCAGCAGTGCCTTGTAATGCCCGACGTCATTGGGATAGAACCCCTGCCGCCCGACATTTGTCTCGCTGACCGTGTCGTCGTCGTACACCGTGCACTCGATCCCGCCCGGGTGGCCGAGCTCGATCATGGCGTGATGCAGCCGCGCGAGACTGGGAAGAAATGCGCTCCCGGTCCCGCCGGCACCGACCACCACGACGCGCCATGGCCGGCGGATCATGTCGACCGGAATACTGTGAGTGATCGCCTCGCTCATCACACCACCTCCATCGTCAGCGCCGCAGCCCACGACTCGGGCGCGCGTTCGAACTTCTCGAAAATCCCCTTCGCGCAAAGCCGCAGCGCGACGGACGGCGTACGATCGCAATGGCCCAGCACGAGCGCAAACTTCACGTCATGCTGGTCATCCTTGTTGTCCGTGCGCGAGAAGAACGCCGGGCCCGTGCCATGGGAATGGCAATCCACCACCAGCCATTCGCCGTCTGCCAGTCGCGGCCGCTCATAGACCAGATGCCCTGGCCCGTGCGACAGCGAAGGCAACGCAACGATGCGGAAGGTAAAGGTCACGCTGTTCCAGACGATCCATGCACCGACCTCGTTTGGCAATGCCGCCCGAGCCATCGCATGAAACTCCGCGACGAGCGCGGCCGGAATCTGCCCGCACAAGAGCGCCGTCGTCTCTTCGACCTTCCCGTACGGGATAGCTGTCGAGACTTCGTAGCACGCGATGCGGCGCACCACGCTCAGCCAGGGACGCGAAACTTCGAGATAGATGCCATCCGATGCGATGAGCAGGCGCTCACCCGAACGCGTCATCGGCGCAACCGGCTCCCGCGACGGAACCATCACCGACGGGAACGACTGCTGGAGAACGGTATCGAGCGGATTCATGCGCCCCTCCCGATCTGGCCGTTCACCAGCTGCTCGACCGTCCGTTTCATCGGCACCAGCGCGTTTAGCGGAAAAGTCTCGCCGAACTTGCCGTCGAGCATGTCGCGCCAGAACGCGTACTCGCCGTCCTTGTACTCGATCCGTTTGCCGCCGGCGTTCGGATGCGTGAAAGCCGAGTTGAAGAATCCGGCTTCCCAACCATCGATCGACGCCACATCCACACGCTTCGGAACTTGCGCACTGCCGATGCAGATCCGGCCCACGTCCCAAGTGTTGAAGTAAGGCGGTTCGAACAACGGCGTCTCGCGAACGGGGCGAACACTGCCTGCCACCGCGAACACGCGGAAGCCTTGATTCGAGGCCTGGAACACCAGCCCCGGATGCGGCACCACGGCACTTCGCTTACCCAGGTTCTCGCATTCGAAGAACACCCGGCGCATCGCTGGCGGACACCACCACGTGACTGCATCAGGCGAGACCCCGAGCACTGTTGCAGGCAAAAACTCCGACCGCGGGGCGACGTGCTCCGCGAGCTGCTGAAGCGTTTGAACAAGCACCTTCCGGTCGAGCGGCCGACCGGCCCCAATGATGGGCCGACCGCTTTGGCGGTCAGCGATGACAGCGTGCGCTGTCGCAAAATGCGCACCGTCCTTGCCCGTATAGAGCAACAACGCTTGCGACAACGCGACATCTGAACCGGTTCTGCCGGTCGCGATACCAGACATAACACACTCCTTTAAGTGGGATGACTCACCAGCGCAAGAAGCCGGTCAAGGTGAGTGAGAATTCGAAACGCCAGTGCCAGGTCGGCGTACTGGCGGCGGATAGCCTTCGGGGTCGACGCCAAACGGGAAAATCCGCTGTAGGTGGTCGCATCACCGGATTGGGCTTCATTGTCGAAATGACAATCGAGAAGGTCGCCGACAAACTCGTTGTCCTCGACGATCACCGAGCAAAGCGCGTAAACCGGATTTGCGGAGTAGCTCACGTGAAACAGATCTCGCGTTCGGCTACGCCGCATCAGCGTGCGGAGCTTGAGCACCTCAGTGCAGACGCGCCGGGGCATGCCCCTGCTGCGAGCGCGAAGCCGCACCAACTCCGGGTCCGTCAGGGCACGTCGATCGCGCCATCTGCCGCCACTAAACACACTCGGGTCGGCATCGTCGGGGCACAGCTGCGGCCGCACAACCGACGGCAGATACGCATTGCGCGTTTCAGTGTCGTCCTCGAAGCGTTCCTTCAGCATTTCGTCCGCGTCCTTGTCCGACGTGTCTGGATCGCCGTCCCAGTACCAGCAAGAAAACTCGTACATGAACCAGTCTGGCAAACGGATGAACATCGTCCGAGCCGATGCGCCGCACAACGCGGACATCACCGTCCGGAAGAGCAAGGGATGGACCGACCGAAGTGTCTCGATCGCTCCTTCAAGTGAGTACACCCACTCATCCTCAAGACCGAACCCGAAGAACAGCGGCGTCGGGTCGTCATCGTTGTTCCCGTTACCGATGCCACCGAGAACATCGCGAACCGCATGCGCGTCGAACAGGTGCGGCGTGAATCGGAGCCGGAAAAACCGCCCATACTGGCGTTGCATCCATGCATGAAAGGCCTGCTGAAACGCGTCGCCGGCGTCGGCCGGATCATGAACGTCACCTGCACGCAACGGCCCGTACTGGAAATGCTTCAGCACCAGATCCGACAGGTGCACGTCTTCACGCCACTTCAACCGCACCGCCCCCGGCACCTCCACAGAGAAGGACGGAAGCGTCAGAAGATCAGCGGCAGGTCGACGTCGGGCAGCGGCAGCGCGTGGCGGTTGCCAGGTCGCGGCCGAGCCAGCTGCGACGCTTGAATCAGGGAGTGCAGGATCGAAGAACATTTCCGAATTTCCTCGTCATATAAAAAAACCGGCCTTTCGGCCGGTTCCTGTTGGTTGAAGCCACCATCCGGATCGGACAGGGCTTTGAGCAGAGCGTCCTTACGCATGGGCGCCTTTGGCGCCAGCCGCGCGAACGAACGTGTAGGACATGACCTCGCCCTTGATTTGCGGGCCGTCGACGGCGGCCGTCGTCAGCTCCGGATACTGGGCGGTGTACAGATCCCGCACCTGATCGGGCGAGAACGCCGCGCCGGGATCCATCAAGGCCATGCCGTTGTAGAGGAATTCGCGAACGACCGCTGCGATGCTGATCGACATGAGATATCTCCTTAAATGAGCAAGGACGCGAGATCGGTGCCTGCCGGCTTCGACTCAGCCACGGAATCCTGCGGCACGGACGGTGCCGGCTGATCGCCGTCGTCGTCGTTGTCGTTGTCGTCGTCATTGGCACCGCCTGCTGCGCCGGCCGCCGGCACCTTCGAACCCTTGGTCAGGGCCTTCTGCGCCTTCGTCACCTGCGTAGCCTTCTGCTCGTCCAGGATCGCGTTCGTTGCCGCCACCTGCTCCTCGAGCGACTTATGCGCCGTCGAGTAGGAGGTGACCGCCGCGGCGAACCCTTCGTCCAGCTCCGCAGCCGGCGCCTTCAGGATGAGCGGTTGACGCAGCGTGGCGTCCTTCCCACCTTGCGGCGTCAGGAACACCACCACGTTGTCGCCGTCCATCGCGAGTGACAGCGTCAACTTTCCAGCCGAACGAATCAGCGGTTCAAGTGCTTGAAACATGGAAATCTCCGGAAAATGAAAAAGCGCCGCACGATGGCGGCGCAAATGAAGGACGGGAACGGCGCACGGCCGCCCCGCATGTCAGAACTTGAGGACCTTCGGAATCTTGCCGGCGTAGTCGAAACCGCTGACATTAAGCAGCGCCTCGATTACTTCCGACTTCGACTTCGAGAACACCTTCTTGAAGTCGTCGCCCATCGCAATGCGCAGCCCGATTTCGTCAGCCACGACCATCATCTCGGCCTTGGTCAACAGTTCGAGGAAGGTCTTGTCGAGCTTCCAATGCTTCGCCAGATCCAGTTTGTGTTGCTTGCAAAGCTGGGTCAGGTACAGCACGTCGAGACCTTCGATCGCGGAAAGCAGCATGCCGGTCACGAGATCCACCTGTTGCTGCTCGCTCGTCGCTTGCACCAGATCGATCGCCTTCGCGAGATCGCCAGACGGTACCTTCTCCTCGGTCATCTTCTCGAACACGAGCCGGAAGGTGTCATCCTTGATCTGCCGGGCGTATCCGGCCAGGACGATCGCGATCAGGTACTGGCGTGCGAGCAAGCCGTTTGTCCCGATATCGCGGCGAAGTGCCTTGCGCCAGACGGCGACACGGTATTGCTTCACCTTGTCGGATTCCGCGACGACCGTGACGGCTGCCGGCTCGGACTTCGAGCCGCTCGCCTTCGCGGCGCCCTTGTCGGTCGCAGCCCCCGCATTCGCGGTTGCCGCAGGCTGCTTCGCCGCCTTCGCCGCTTGAATCCGTGCCGCAACCTTCTTCATGTTGCACACGGTATCGAAGCATTGGCCGCGAAACACCTTGCCGATCGAATCCGGCAACGCACTCACCGCGGCGCCATAGTTCTGGCACGAGTGACAAGCCTTCGCCTGGTCTTCGCCCACACCATTGGGTCCATCGACCGCAATTTGCACGCGGGTGTGGTTGTCGCCGGGACGCACGATCCGAACGAGCGGAAACTCGTCGCGAATGCCGGAGGCGATCACTTCGAGTTGCTTCTCGGACTTTTCGTTGTAGCAGCCGCGGTTGGTGCAGTTGCCGTCCGCGATCGACTCGCCAAACAGTGCAGACTGCGTGGACGAGTTGTGCGGGCAGCTGGTGCACTGTTCCTTGTCGAAGATCGCCGCGTTCAGCGAGCACGACACGGACTCGACCAGCTTCTTCACGTCGGCGACCGTCCGCTTCTCATCGACAATGACGGGCAACACCTTGTCCTGATTTTCTTTCGAAATGGCCGCGAGCAGCTCGGCGTGGCCGAGATTGATCTTCCGCGTATTGAGCGCTTCCAGCACGCTCGCGCTGCAGTTCATGAGCGCGAGCCGGCTGTTGAGCGTCGGAAGGCTCCAGCCGATGCGACGGGCGGCGTCTTCCCGGTCGCCCTTGCAGCGGCCGACCATCTTGGCCGCGGCGACCGCCTCTTCGCCAGGTGACATGTCCGCACGCTGGATGTTTTCCACCAGCGCGATTTCCTCGGCCTCGATCTCGTCGACGTACTTGATCGACACCGGCATGTCATAGGTCTCGCCGTGAACGTCCATCGCGGCCTTGTACCTGCGTCCGCCGGCGATCAGCTGAAACGTATCGTCGTCGAGCGGACGCACGAGCACGGGTGTATCGACGCCGCGCGCGCGGATGGACGCTCGCATCTCGTCCATCTCGGCGTCATCGAAGTAGGTTCGAGGGTTCGGACCGAGGACGATGCGACCGAGGGGAACGGTGGGTTGTTGAAGGTTGGCGTGTTGCATGACAGGTTCTCCAGAGTGGGAACCTGCCCCCCGTCGGAAGTGGTTCCCGATGGGGTTGATAGGCAATGAATTGCCGGCGGAGCCGGCGGGGTCGATGCGTCAGTGACGCGATAGATGGGACAACGATACCGCGCGAAATTTCAGCCGGAGACGAGAAAGCCCGGAATTTCGGCTCAGCTTTCAAAAAAAATGCCCGATCACGAGGATCGGGCTGGGTTCAAGAGATGGCCGCTAGAACAACGTCATCTGGTCGATCGCCGCAAAGATCGCGGCGGGACTCGTCTGTTCGACAGCGTCCTCGAACAGGTCGAAGATCGTCCCTCGGTCATAAGCGCGTGCTGAGATCACTTCCGGCTCGGCGACGGCGACATCACCGTCTTCGTCATCGACCAGAGGCGTCGACACGGACGACTCGATCGCGTCGATAATCTCCGGCTCAGGCTCGGGCACGCCGTCGGCGGGCGGGGTGCCCCCCATCTCCGCCCCGAGCGCACGCGCCGCTTCGGCCAGCTCGCGCTCGCGTCGACGCAGTTTCCATCGCCAGCCGCCCATGACGTGAGCCGGCGTATACCAGACGCCCCATACCTCGCCAGTGAGCGTGTTGCCGTGCACGACGATCGCGGGGATATGCAGCAACGACAGCTGCAGATAGGCCATGTGTACGCAAACCGGGTCGATGTCGACGCAGGTCGCATGCATCGTCTGCTGATAGTTGTGACCAGCGGCCGCCAGCGACTCGGCCGTCGCGATGACCATGCCGCCGGCACCACACGCCGGCTCCTGCATCCGCAGGAATCCGTGCTGCCGGATGTGCGGCTGACCGTCGCCGGTCGTCATCATCGCCATCAGGCGCGACACGTGGTACGGGGTGAAGAACTGCCCTGCCCGGGCATTCCCCAGCTCCAGCATCATGTAGGTCTCGCCGAGCACGTCGGTCATACATTCAAAGACAGGTACCGCGTCCGTCCCGGCTTTCTCCGACACCTGCATCCGATGCTCGAATGACAGCGTCAGCGCACCGAGCATGCGGGGAAACCGCTCGACGTCTTCGCGCTTGTACTTCCCGACGATTTCCAGGTAACGCTTCTCGCGCGCCTCAAACTGCGTGCGATCGACGCTGTTGCTGATCGACAGCGCGGCCAACTCGACGAAGTCGGCAAACACCGTATGCGTGTGCTGGCCGTACGAGAAAGCCTTAATCATTTGCACAAACGCGCGCTGATACGGGTCCGCGGTCTGGTCGTGCTTGCGTTCTGCGCTCTTGCGGCTCATGCGAGCACCTCGCGGGCGCAGATATACAGATGGGACATGGTGCTCTCCAGGATCAACGGGAGTGCACGCCCGACGGGAGTGGTCCCGTCTGGGTGATATGGAAGGCCGCCGGCGGCGGACTTTGGTCGATGCGTCAATGACGCGGTAGGTGGATGGATCGTATCGCGTGGTCGCCCGCCACTGGCCGGGCAATGGGCGGGATATCACATGGGCTTTTGCCAGCCGCGCGTAGGGGAACGCGAGCAAGATACTCACAATTTCCCTGAACAACGTTGTGGAAAAGTCCCGGAAGACCGCACCGGGCGTGACGGAGAGCCCCCTGCACACTTTTTAGGCAAGACGCCATCCAGCTCAACCGGTTGAGGGGGCAAACCCAGAAAGCTCGAGAAAAACGTATAGCTTTCGCAGCTTCGACGCCCTCCTATGACGGTTCCGAGAAAGCTGACCGAATTGACGTGTCTTTCCGACTGAGCACGTGGTGGCCACTGGCCAAAATCGAACTGGCGGCCTGTTGGCCCAGCGTCTCGTTCTCAGGAGCAGCCACGTTCCGTTCGATGTCGCATAGCAGGTCAACTGCGCGGTCGACGGCACGATGCAGGAGTGCAACCTCTAGACACGCAAAGACACCACATTCCTAAGCCCGGCTGGTCCTCACGCCAACCGGCTTGCCTTTGGGAACTTCCAATTCGAGCCCAAAACCTTCATGCAACGTCTTGTTCCAATCACGATCATCGTCATGCTAATCGTTGACCTTCTGATGGTCTTCACTCGGCTCAGCCCCCACACCACGATGATCTGCGGATGCGCATTGGCAGGATTGTTCGCCTGCGGGTGGGCGATCGGGGAAATTCTTCGACTCATTGGACATTGGCGCGACCAACGCGACGCCAACGAGAAAATACTGATGGAGCAGCGGTTCCCTTTTTGCCACGTCACCCGCCTGTCGAGCGGCCAATGGTTTCTGACCGAGAAGGCGACCGGTCGCGAATACAACCCGTCCGAGCCGGCCAAGCGCAATGCGCGATGACCGATTGAACTGGAGCTAAAAAAGAACCCCGCCTTGGATACCAAGTGCGGGGCGAGGTGGAGTACAACGAGGAGAAAAAATCCAATTTTCCAACCGGGTTTACGGCTTGGTATCCGGGACCTTGAGCATGCGGAACCACCGCGCGTCGCCCCGTCATTGTTCTGCCTAGGCCGCGAGCCGCTCCTGCTCACTCGGCGCCCCGGACGATTTTCGCCAATATGCATTCACCTGCGCAACGATCCGGGCCACCGTCGCGCGCGGCGCCCGTCTCAGCTGCCGATCGTAGAGCGCCAGCAACCCACCGATCGCGCCTGCCGAGGAACTCGGTGTCACCGCACCTCGTCCTGCGATCACCGCATCCGAGTCGATTTCGTTGATCGCGTCCTGCGCGCCCGCTAACGTCGCCCGACTCTCGCTTCCATCACCTACCCCCGCCTCCAACAGGAAATACGCGGCGACGAGCGCATTGGTCAGCACGGCCAGCGTATGGCGATCGCCCTGACCGGCCCGAAGCGTGCTCAGCGCGAGATAGCACTCGAGTGCGATCCCGTCACGATCCGCGGCAGGGATGGGCAACAGATCGGACTTGGATCGAATCGCGGACTTCGGCAGCTTCATGTAGGAGGCTCAAACGGTTGCAATACCCAGTGATTACGGCATTGCGACGGGCACGCTTTAGCCTACCGGCGGCGACGCACCTTGACATTGCGTAGCTGCGGGCAAGATGGATGCATGCTCAATGCCCATGGAGGCCGATATGCAAGGCAAATCACTCTTTCTCGACCGCGCCGTCTCCCGTTCCCACGACTGGGCGCCGCGCTTTCCCGCCCTGTCGATGGCATGGCGCGAAGCCGGCTCGATCTCGCGCGGCCGCCAGGTGGTAGTCGCGGCCGCCGACGATGACGGCATTCGGTGCACGTTCTTCACGAACCTCGGCGCGGTGCTGGAGTTCAGTGCGACGTGGGCCGAGTTGGAGCGGGCGCGCACCTGGTGGCATTTCGTCCGCCAGTGGAATTTCTGGATCGTCGATCAGACGGACTCGATCCACCGGATTTTCGCTCGCGCGACGAGCGACGAGCGCACCGTGGCCATCATTCCGACGACCGTTACCCGACGCGATACCGACGATTATCTTCGGTACCTGGAGCGCGTCGAAGCTGCCGCGCGCAGCACGGCCGTCTGGTCGACCGCAACCGCCTAAGAGAGCAAGTTACCGAGTCGTGAATCTAATAATGGGGACATTCTCCGTTTAATTCCCCTTTGTCTGTCACAAAAAAGCGGCAATAATGCGCCGGTCTCTACCTTATTTTTATATTACAAATGTTGGAGCAGCTTTATCCCTGCGACCACTGCGGAGGGCGGCCGACGATCGGGCGATCGCAACGGCTGATCGATTGCCGAGAGAACCGCGCGTTTGATTTCAGCCAGTTTGGGCGCTTTGGCGGACCGCCATGCCTGGGAGACGTGCTGCCGCGCCCGCCCGAAGCACCGCTGACCGAAAAGCTCGTCTGCATCCATTGCACCGGCTGCGGCTTGTCGACGCAGTGGGAACCGATCGGCGATGACGAGCTCACCGCCAAGACGCGCTGCGCGGAAACGTGGAACCGGCGCCTGAGCCGTCCGAAGGCGGACGAGAACGACCTGCAAACACTTGTCGAACGTGAGCTCGGCGCATGCGATGCGCAGTTGATCCTCGATCTGTTGTCTCGTGCTGAGGGCGACTGGGCCACGCTCGGCCCCATCTTCAAGATGCTCGCGCAACGCATCGTCGACGCTGCCGTCGTCACCATCGACACGTGGCCGATCTCCCCGGTGCTCGAAGACGCCGCGCGATACCGGAAGCTCGTCCAGCTCGCGAAGTGGGTGGAAATCGACGGCCACGACTACGTGCAGTTCCCGAAGATTGCGTCGCCCAGCGAACACATGGACTTCCTGTTCGAAGACCGGATCGCGATGGCCGTCGACGCGATGCCCGATCGGGATCGCTGGTGAAAAAAAGGTTCATCGCGGAATGCCGGGGAGGAAGGGCGGCGTTCGGCCACAAGCGGTCATTTCGAGCGCACGCGCAAATGGTCGGAGTAGCTGCCGTCGGCCTCGCCAGTGTGTAGCATCATGATGCATCTGCGTTGCTTGGGGGCGATATGACCGAACACAGGACTAAACCACTGGATCGCCAATTGTTGCTGGACGAACTCGCATGCGTGAGCAGCAAGCTAACGCAAGCTGGCATTCGTGAGGCTCAGGTAAGTTTTGGCTGGGACTGCAATCTTCCCATCGACGAAATGTGGCAGGACCACAGTGTTAAGGTCGACGAGATTCTGGAATTCGTCTGCCAGGCGGAGCGGACCGGAGTCGTCGAGATTGGCCGTGGTGACATCTTCGTCGAGTCCCAAGATTTCCGCCTCACCTTGTGCCATGAGGGAGACGCGCATGTTGCGGGCGCGGCTGACCTCGTGCGCGAGACGGTTGAGCGCTGGGAGCAGCTCGATTACGAGCCGTACGAAGTCAAGCAACAACCATAGGATGCTTTGTAGGTGAATCTGGATCGATAGGCGGCTGCAATGGGGGCGGTTTATACCCATTGCATAGCGACTCCCCCGCGACCGTCCGCTATGTGGACAGCCCAATGTCGCTTGTGGGTCGATTTCCGGCAATCGCATCGGGCGGTAGCCGGCCAGAACTTGTCATTCGACACTGCCCCCAAGATCGTCGACAATCGTACCGCCGACGCCGGTGCAACTTGGAAAACGTCCTGGGAGTCACGATAAATGCTGCGCGGATTAGGAAAATTCGCTGTCGTCGTTTTGAGTGTCATCGGAGCGCTGACCGTGCTTCAACTGTTCATGCGCGACCGATTTTCATCGCTCGCAGAACCGAATCCAGATGGTGTGCAGTCTTACACGTCCCCCGACGGACGATACCTAGCAGAGTCGCTCTCATGGGCGGGCGGAAATGCATTTGCCTCCCACTGCGATCAGGTTGTCATCGTTTTTCCTGCTTCTGTAACCCGGGAGCAGGCTCGGCGGGACAAAAGGTATGAGGTCTATTCTGGCCAATGCGACGATTTCGCCGATCACAGTCCTTCGCCGAAGATCGCTTGGCGTTCCGACCGCGCTCTAGACGTATTATTTTCGATTAACCATACTGCCGCATCGGCACGAAGTGTGACGCTGAAGAAGCTTGATTTCACCGGAAACGTAAAGCTCGAGTTCACGGCGAAGGAATAACTGTCGATCAACCGCGTGGAATGACCGCTGCAGAGATTTCTGATGTCCACTTCGGGTCGGTTGCGAAAGTTGATCGCGCGAGCAAGGTGAGCAGTCGCGCAAGCGCTGATGGCCTTCCGAGTTCGACCAGGAACCGCCGTTCGGTGCATTGCGCGAATCCGTGCCGTCCCAGTTTGATCAAACTTGTGCGACGTCGCACGCAAGACCCTCGCTCGGTCCGGATAGTATCTGCTGGTTCGCCGTGGCAGCCGGAAGACGTCAATTTGATCAACCATCGTTTTGCAACGACGGGGGAAGATGACAATGAGAAACGTGATCAGGGCCCGAGTACTCTTGACGTTACTTGTCGCCCTACCGCTGGCGCAGCAGACCTTCTCCCATACCGGCTCTGACAATTCGGCGACTGAAGTCGGCCTGTCGGCCTCGGCCTATTCTTTATCTGCGTCTGGAGCAGATGCGAACGGCTCCCTTACTGCACCGTCGTCGAAGGCAGAAGACACGCATTCAGCTGGCTCGAGAGCGACTGTTGCTCAGATCAAGCGGCTGATCGAATTCGAGCAAGCGCCCGCATTCAATCCCCCAGGTGGCAGTTCCGCCGCGAGCGTGAATACGTGCGTCGAGCATTACCTGCGTGAGGTCGATCCAAACAACCGAGACTGGAACCCCAGCGATCCACGTTGGGACAAGATGCGAGCGGTGATCTCTCAAGGCTGCACAGCGCAGGCCGACGATTACAAGGAACGGGTAGCGCCGGTTCTTCTGAACGCCTATTCCGAGGCGATTGGCAGAAGTTATGAGAACCACCTCAGCAGTGATGGTGCGGATACGCTAATCCGGTTCTACGAATCAGAAGTAGGACAGCGTTACCTCGCGTTTCAAGGGGAGTTGACGGCGGTGGGCGGACGGGGCATGGGTCGACTCTTCGCTGGGATGGCGGGTGCCGATTCTCGGGCCAGCACACCCGAAGCGACGAAGTCAAGAATGCAATTGCTGCGTCTATCGAGGACGTTTTCCATGCTGATAGTGGCGACCGAAGATGCGCGCAAGACCGGAGGTGATGCGTCTGGCGCTATGGCGATCGCAATCATGATGCATGTCACCGCTGAAACTCAGGGATACAGCTTGGACCGGATAGCACGTGAGTATTCAGCAGATTTGCCAAACTTTGTGGAATTCGCTCAGTCGCCGGCCGAAATGGAGGAACTTCGTGCACTTTTTGATGCCACTGACGCAGCGAACAAAGCCGCAGCGAAGGTTGCTGTGGAGGTCAGCCCGGAGTTGAATGGAAACCTGAATAAATGGCGGAACCTTTACCGTTCGCTGCCGCGCAATAAATAGTCTAGATTCACCACAATCGACGCACCAGCCACTGGGCATTCGCGTCGCGCCCGCTTGGTGCTTGGAAAGTGGCTTTATGCGAGCCAGCGTCGGCTGACACACCAGTCGCTTCCCCAATGCATGCAGGCCGGGCACGGGCGGTCGTTGTTGCTTTGTATCGTCGCCGATCGCACGACGGAGATTGTGCGCGGCCATAGAGGCGTTAAACGGCAATTTTTTGGCGTCATCGAATTCTTGCTGACGCTGTTCTTCGGAATCGGAGTTGCTGTGCGCAACCCATACTCGGACGAACTTAGAGGATGACGGCAATGGGGCTGCAATCCATGCCCGCTAGCGTTCCGACGTTGAACGACCGCAATCGGGTGTAACGAATGTCCCTTGTGGGTCGGCAACGGAAGTTGGCGGCTGATGCTGCGGCGCACGATCGGCAGCCAGCAGCGAACTTCCGGGTTCGACCAGGAGCAGTCCGACACAATCCGCTTGCAAAGGTCCGCTTACCAAGGGCAAGCCGTTGTCTGCGCAGTAACCGCGAGCAGCGACGCTACCGTCCGTTGTATAGAGTTATGCTGTCGGGGATACCATGTCCGCGGACGGCGAATTGCCCCCAAAGGCTGCCGCGCGACGCAGGCTGGAGCACGCGCGAATGAACAACAACGCACAATCGAAACCCGCGTCAGACGCGCTGCATAGTCTCACGCGCCGCAAGCTGCTTCAGGCCGGCATGGCCGGTATCGCTGCCGCCACGCTGCGGCCGTCGCTGTCGCGGGCTGCACCATCAGGCGTTCTCGTCAACGACGTGACGCTCCTCAACCCGATCCGCGTAGACCGCCTGCTCACCCCGCATACGACGGTGGAGGTCCAGCAGGCGCTCGCCGCATGGGCTGGGCCGGTCTGCATCGGCGGCGGGCGCTACAGCATGGGCGGACAGACTGCCACCGAGCATAGCCTGCACCTCGATATGCGTCAGTTCAATCGAGTGCTTCATTACTTGCCTGAGGACAGGGTCGTCCGCGTGCAAAGCGGGATACGGTGGCGCGAGCTGCAGTCTGTCATCGACCCCCACGACCTTTCAGTGAAAATCATGCAAAGCTATGCCAACTTCACGGTTGGCGGGGCACTGTCGGTCAATGCCCATGGACGCTACGTCAGGGCAGGCCCAGTGATCAACTCGGTGCGCGCCCTGCAACTCGTGCTCGCAGACGGCTCGGTGGTGGACGCGTCCCGCGACACCAACCCCGACCTGTTCCACGCTGCCATCGGCGGCTATGGCGCGCTAGGGGTCATCACTGAGACTGAATTGGATCTCGTGCCGAATGTCGTCATGGAGCGCCAAGTACACAGCATGCCGGTTGCCGACTACCCCAAATTTTTCAATGACCATGTACGCGGGAACGAACGGGCCGTCTTGCACAACGCCGATTTGGCGCCACCTGGCTTCGACTATGCCACTTCCGTTACTTGGCTCTCCACCGGTAAAGCCCCGACCATTTCAGACCGACTGGTTCCGCCCGGGCAATCGTACAAATTCGACCAAGCCGTTATGTGGGGCGTGGCGAAGCTTCCTGGCGGTGAGTCGTTTCGCAACGATGTGGTCGACCCGTTGCGCTACCTCAGCCACCCGGTCGTGAGACGCAATTACGAGGCGAGTCTGGACGTCGCCTCACTCGGCCCCATTGCTACCGGAAACACCACTTATGCGCTGCAGGAGTATTTTGTGCCGATAGCCCAATTCGATGCCTTCGTGCTGCGCATGGCCACCATACTGCAGACGCATCGAGCACACGCTGTCAACGTCTCCGTTCGCCATGCGCCCGCCGATCACGCCTCCTGGCTCGGCTGGGCACGCGAGGAGGTGTTTTCATTCGTACTGTATTACTGGCAACGGGTGTTCGCCGCGGATCGTGAGGAAGTTGGCATGTGGACACGCGAGCTCATCGACACCGCGCTGTCGCTCGGCGGCACCTATTACCTACCCTATCAGTTGCACGCAACGCCCGACCAGTTTGCACGTGCCTATCCCAACTCGCCGCGCCTTTTCGCGCTCAAGGCACAATTGGATCCGAGCAACCGATTTCGGAACAAACTATGGGATAAGTACTACCCCGCGTAGCGGGACGTCCATCTCATACCGACCGCGGAGCGGACACTCGTAGACTTTCGGGTCGGCAACTGCCGTCGGCGTCCGCGGCCGCCAAGGATGCGGCGCGACCTTTGACGTCGGTCCGAGATCGGCCAGAAGCCGACATCCAGAGAATGTGAGCATCCGGCTGAAAATTGTTTCGTAGCGCACGCTGATGTAGAGTTGCCCGGAATCGGCATGAGACGTTCCTTGCCGCACACTAAACCACATTCGACTTCAATGAATACATCGACCCAAACCGCACCGTCAAATCAAAATGCCCAGCCGTTTCAACACACGGACGTTGTTTTTTGGTATGGCATGTTCATGGTTACATGGTCCATTGTGGATTCGGTAGTTCAAACTGCGATCATGAAGAATCTAGGGATCGGGGCCACCGACGCAGTTATCCTTACAGGAAAAATGCAGTTCAATCCACGTGTACAACTTTTATGTGCGCTATTGAAGCGGGAGGGTGACACACACAAAGATGCAATCAAGCTTCTGAACAAGACCGAGGGGTTCGCACAGCGCAACACGCTGGTGCACGGAAACATCATAGTTGGAGTTCCAGGCGTATTGACGTTCGTCAAATACGACGGCGGGGCTAGTACAAAACAATCGTTCTCGGCCGACGACATGCTCAAGCATGTTCATGCGTTAAACACTCGCATCGTCACGCTTCAGCAACTTCTGAAAATCGCCGATGCGGACATGCAACTGATTGTCGACGCCACCCTCGCAATGGTGAATTAATTAAGCTCATGCTCGATGGACTCGAGCGGCGGATCTCGGCCACTATACGCCGGATGCATGCCAGTCAAGCTTGACCTTAGTGGGTCGCTTTGGTGCGTTCGCGGTTGGCGTTACGGCGCTGATATCGCGACGGGATCGGCTGGTGGAGAGGCTGCCTGATTGGGGTGCGTCCGCTGCTGGCAATCGAGCCCGCTCATGCTCGCCGCCTACGCCTACTGATCGAATAAGCCGCCCCAGATACTCCGGGGCTTTTTCATTCAGACGCCGCCCAACTACAGATAAAATTCACGGGACATTTTGCGCCACGCGTGGCGTTCCACGGGAGCAGGCCTTGGGCACGGAAATACATTTGGAAGTCGGCGGTGTTTCAGTTTCAGGGGCAAAGAATAACCCCGGCCCAGACTATGGCTGCCTGTTTCAAGAAGGCGACCGAACTCAACTGCGCACCGACGAGTTCGATGAACCGGATGCAGATCATATAGAACTGGTATCCGACGATGAAGAGTCGCATCGAAACGAGGCGTTAGCGCGAACGCTCGCTCGGGTGCTTCCGAGGCTAGACTTGCTCGGCCATACAATCGAGTCGGCGCGCGCCGAGTACGACGCTATTTTGGCCGAGCAACGTGAGTTTGCCGACGAAGATAGCCTCGGCACGTTCGATTTAATGTCCTTCGACGAGTTTTGTGAACTGGCTTGCCGTTATCCGCTCGCAGACCTCGACGAGACCCAAATTGACTTTGACCATCCCGATAGGGATACGATTTCCAAGGGTCGATTCCTCGCGGTCGCGGATGAAATCAAAAGGCTGCCCCCCGCGTATGACATGGAACTTTTCTGGTCCGAGAAGAGTTACTTCGAGGCGAAATTTTGTCGGCTTAGCGCTTACTCGATGCTCCAGGTCTTTGGCCTTAGCGAGCAAAACAGGAGCGAGCAAGTCACATGGGACTATGGGCCACTCGTCGAGGCTGGATGGGCGTCCGTCTCGGTATTTACTCCGGGCACGAGTCGGCGACAGACGGTATTGGTAGCGACTGAAGGATCGACGGATTCGAGCATCCTGAGATTCGCCCTTGAAGCGTTGCGTCCCGACGTCGCCGATTTCTTTCGCTTTGTCGACGTGGATGAGAAGCATCCTTTTTGGGGAACCGGAAACTTGGTCAAGTTTGCGGAAGGCCTCGTTCGCATTGATATCCAAAACAAGGTGTTGTTCATCCTCGATAACGACGCGGAAGGCTTAGATGCGTTAAGGCGTCTGGAAAGACTGAGCATGCCCGCCAACATGCGCGCGATGCTTCTACCGGACGACGAGGCGTTTTGCAGTTTCCCAGCCATCGGTCCGGAAGGAACCAAAAACTCGGATATCAACGGACGTGCCGCCGCGATTGAATGCTATCTAGATCTACGTCTGCCCACTTACCCGCCCGCGGTTGTTCGATGGAGTAACTATAAGAAAGACATCGATGCGTGGCAGGGGGCGCTTGAATTCAAGGAGACGTATATGCGTCATTTCTTTGAACAGACACCCGAGACACTCCGTAGCGGAAACTACGACATTTCAAGGTTAGAACGGTTACTAGACAAGATCATCGAGCAAGCTACTTGGTTGCAGCAATATCGAAGCGAGTGAAAGACGGTGAACTGCTCGCATAGCGCACTGCAACGACCACCGACGACAGATCGAAGCAGCGCGCGATATCGACAGTTCAACGAGCGCCATTGCCCCGCATGAACGAAAGGCGGCTGGACAGCTGGAAGCGGACGTAGCAGACCAAGGAATAGCTGACAGCAATGGGTCGGCAAGCGACGTCCATGGAAATCCACGAAGAACCCAAAAAAATGCCGGCGCGAGCCGGCTTCAAGAGAGTTCTAGCCATATCCGAGGGCCGAGCTAGAACCTGAGAGACAAGTCCATCTTACCGAACGTGCCATCCGCCCCGCAGGCATAACACGCCCTATTTCACCCCTCATTTCTCGGGCAGCTCCGCCGATTGCGGCGCCCGAAACGCTCTACCGCATGAGGCACCGACGCACCTTGTACACGCGCGCCGACGCACCCTCGGCAGAACTCCCCCCAGACGGATGTCTCGTCGACTGTCAGAGCGACGTGCACGCGATCCTTCCCAACGGTGCCCTCTTCGATGCTTACTTCCGATCCTGAGTCGATGCGAGCAACCGATAGAGCGCTGCCCTCGAAATCCCGAGCGCTGCCGCTGCATGACTTTTGTTGCCGGCGGCGGCCCGCAATGCGGCCTCAACCGCTTCCACCGTCGGCAGTTGCTTGCGCATTGCCTCCTGCCGCGCGAACGTCGACAGATAGGCATTCGCCTTCGATTCGCGGCTGTGCCCCGCGGCCGCCACGACGCGGCGCTTCGCCTCTTCGTGCGCTTGGGGATCTGGCCGGACCGACGCCCCCTTGATCGGCGCCGGGACCTCGGCAACCTGCTCGTATAGCGTCTGCAGGTATTCGTGGCGCAAGCCGTGACTCGTAATCCCTAGCCCGTTCTTCGTCACCCCATGCTTGCCGAGCACGTAGTAGTACCAGTCTCGCCATTGCTTGAGCGTGCGGCCGGCCGGAATCGTCGAGCCCGATGAACCATTACTGAACCGAGCCGCCTCTTCCAGAATCGAGATCTTCCGCTCGATCGGCACTTCACGTGGGCGACCACCCTTCGTGCCTCGCGTAACAGCCAGTGTCTGCGGATTGCGCACCACCTCGAGCGGCCGCAGCATGAAACTCTCCTCAACCCGCAACCCGAATGCCGCCTGCAGCTTGAGTTGCACCGCCGTATACGGGCAGGTCGACGCGATTTCGTCGATCTTCGCTGCAGCGTCTACATCATGCGCCACCCATGACTTGTCCTCAGTCGCCACGTAGCTACGCACCAGGCCTGCCGCTTGCCGGTCCACGTAATCGCCGAGCGTGCCGACCAGATTGGTCTTGCCCATCCACAGTGCGATTGCGCGCAAGTAGGTGAGCTTGTTCTCGATCCGACCACCCGACTGCCCCGCATCGACCCACCGCGTGACGAGATACTTCACGTGCTTCTCCTTCAGCGACCACGGGGTCTGCAACGCGAAGCCGCCTTCGCGCAGCTCAACAAACGCCTTGCAGAGCGCGGTCGCGCGGTTTTCCTGGGTCCTGATCGAGAGCGTCCGGGTGCTGATGCGTGTAGAGCTATGGATATCTGCGACGTGCGCATTAAACAGCGCGAGCAGCGCGTCCCGAAACTCGGGCGACAACCGATAGCGGCCCACGACCGCACGCACGTTGAGAATCACGGCCATGCATTTGCTCCTTGCGGCCCGCGCCGCGCCTTCGTTGATTCGTTACCGCTGCGCGTTCGCGACGCCCCTACCTGGCGCCGTGCCCCGAACCCGTTGCAGCTCATCCCGCTTCGCGCAATGCGCGGTTGCCGGATTCCGCCGGCTCGGTATTGCGTCTTCCTGTCCTTTAGCGATTTCCATCCGATCAGCCCGGTGCATGGGAAGTACATGCACGCCGACTGTCCAACCTGCTGCCTGAACAACTCGCCTCGCGCTTCGCGCAAGACGTCGCCATTCGTGCGCCCCCTCATCGGTCGCGCTGCGCGGAGAAGCTCCGCACTGGTACAGCTTCGTGGCTACCCTGCAAGCCGACGCGCTCGCGTCGCGACACCCGCCGCTCTCGCGAATGCGGACGCCGGGTTGAATGCCGGGTAATTCCTGTTGAAACCTTTCGGGTACGGCGGCTCAGACCGTTTTTTCTTCCTGTCAGGGAATCGCGATACCGAGCCTTTGCCGGTCGCATGATTTCCCCCACCCCCAAGCACACTCATGTCGGCCGCGGTGTATCGGGCTTCCTGAGTGCACCCAGCATCGATCGCTGAAAGGGCGTGTTCAGACGCGCATGAGAGCTCGTAAAGCGTCCGGTGTCTGGGGCTCCACTTGTTCTCGTGCTGTCCTGCGGCGACAAACCGTCGCCGATCGTATGGATATCGCACTGTCCAGCGGTCCTCACTGTTGACCGCTGTGTACTTGATCTGATTCAGAAAAAGGCCGCTTCGTTGTGCGGCCCGAACACTTGACTGCGTTTTGGGGCCCGTTGCGGGCCAAGAGGACGAGCGAGTGCCTTGCACTCGGTTTCGATGCGTCGATGACGCGGTAGGTGAGAAGAAGAATAGAGCGATTTGCCCCGGCTCACCGGCCGAAAGCTGACGGGAACCGGCGCGCTTTCCGAAACTTGACTTCGCGCATCGCTCGATAGACTGGGTTCAGCAATCTCGGACTTCAACTCGGAGTTGTGCGGGACGCACTGCGCAAACTCCCAGTTCAAGTCGGACTTTGGCGACGCTCATTCGACAAAGTCCGACTTCATGTCCGACTTCGCTTTCTCGCTGCGCTCAATGTCCGACTTCAAGTCCGACTTTAATTTGTGGCACCGTCCCATTCGATCCCATAGGAGTCGCCTTTGAAAACCGCAGTCTTCGCCGTCGATGTCGGCTATGGCAACACGAAATACGCTCACCGCGCCGCAAGTGGAACGATCGCGACCGGCATGTTCCCGTCGCTGACTCCCCTCGCCGCGAGCCGCACGCTATCCGGCTACGGCGAGAGCGTACTGACCGCGCGTAAGGTCTCGACGATCGTCATCGACCAGGTCGAATACGAAGTCGGGCCCGATGTGCCGCTTACCGCAGCCTACGGCAATACCGGCCGAGCACTGGCAGACGACTACGTGCTGTCCGACAACTATGCCGCCCTCTTGTTTGGCGCGATCCACTTTTCTGGCGTCACGCACATTGAACGGTTGGTGCTCGGCCTGCCTGTCCACAACATGAAAAAGTACTCAGCCGACCTGAAGGAACGATTCGCCGGGGAACTGGATTTCGGGGCGGGCCGGGTCACGGTCGACAAGGTCGTGGTGATCCCACAGCCGCTCGGCTCGCTGGTACTGGCGTCGAGCAACCGCCAGCACGAGTTCGGGCGAGACGTCGCCCACCTCGTTGTCGACGTCGGCTACTTCACGACCGACTGGGTGTATGCGAATGGCTTCACGATGGATGACAACCGCAGCGGCGGCATGCCGGGCGGCGCATCGCAGATTTACCAGCGCATCGCCAGCCTCGTCGCGCGCGACCAGGGCGACGCAGTCGAAGACATCGAACGTATCGATAAGGCCTTGCGGGAGCAGACACCGTTCTTCTTCTACGGAACCAACATTGATCTTGCGCCGTACCTCGAGCAGGCCCAACCGCTCATTTCGGGCGTCGTCAAGGAAATGCAGAACAACGTAGGCCGCTTGCCGAACGTGCGGTCGATCATTCTTTCCGGCGGCGGCGCAGCGCTCTATGCGGCGGTCATCCGACGCGCGTTTCCGCGCGTTCTCATTGAGGTGATCGACGCACCGTGCCTCGCCAACGTGCGCGGCTTCCTGATGGTCGGGGAAGCGGGCCTTGCTCGCGAACGTCGCTAAGGAGACGGCATGAGCGACAAGATCGAGATGACTGTCACGATCAATCCGCTCGTGTCGCCGCTGCTCTTCGAGCGACTGAGCGCGTGTACATCAGCCCGCCATCGCGCCACGATTCTGCGGTCGTTGGCGGAGGCAACGCTCCGTCAGGAGCTGACCGGATACGCACGCGCGCCTGCTCAGGCGACGACGCAAGCGTATTCGCCTCCTCCGGCGGCAGCGGCGCGCACGCCGGCGGCGGTCGACAACGAGGGATTCCAGGTGCTTCGGGTGGATGACTCGGGTCACGAAAGTAGTGGCTTCGGTGACGAGCTAGGCGGACAACTTGCGGGCTACTTCGAATAACAGGGCCGCCGCAGCACGCTATCGCAGCTTGACTTTGGATTGGAACTGCAAAGATGGATACATAACACCGGTGTTCATGGCGCGCATCGCGCTATGCACCGGTGCATATAGGATGCACACCATGCTGGAACTCATCGACTGGATTCGCCACGGCGAACTGATCCACAAGCTGTCGTCACCGTACCTCTGGCTCAGCTTCGTTGCAATGCGCATCGCGATCGAATACTTCTTCGCGGGGCTCGCCAAGCTGGAACATGTTTCTGGAGACCACGAATGAACAACAAGGTAATAGCGATCGCGACGGAAGCTCACCAGTTGTACAAGCGCCTGCCGTTCCTGGTCCGACGCTTCATCCTGGCATACGCCTTCGCCTTCGTCTGGCTCTTCGGCATCGTTCTACATGCGCACCACTATGGGAGTCTGGCCGAGCCGTTTCTCATCGGTGGAGCGATTGGCGCGGTGTGGGCTTCGGGCGCCTATAAGCTTTTCCTGCTGATCCTGCGGATCGTGCTGTAGGCTCCGGGAGGCCGTTGCCGATGCAGAATCCATGGACGAAAAAAAACGGCTCACCAAAATGGTGAGCCGCTTTGCTTCAAGTTCAATGTCTACGACTGGCCGCCTTTTGCGCGAGCCATGCCAAACAGAAGTCCACAGCCGGTTCGAATGGCTCGTCCCGCAACACATAGCGGGCCTCGCCCTCGCACTTCCGGTCGATGACGTCGAACGCTTCCGCTTTCGACAACACCGTCGGCTGCCTGCCATTCGCCGCACCCGTGGTCGCGACGATCTCGAACTCTCCCAGCAACATACGAAAGGCCATCATCAGTCTCCGAATGAGGCCCGGCGCAATACGGCCCGGCGGGGACGTATCCCCACCGGGCAAACAAAGCAATGCCGGCGATCGCCGGCGTTCAAGTCAAACTACACGGCACCCTCTGCTGCCATGCACGAGCGCAAGATTCCGCCGGCGCGCTTCATCACGCATCGCTCGTCTCGCGGACGCTCGCTCGTAACGTTGCGTCCTGCACTTGTACTGCTGAGCCCACACGTCGCAGAAATCCACGCCTTCGACCACCGAACGGACAATCGAGACGCGCTTTCCGACGCTACGAAGGCGATCGGCAAGGATATTGGCGTGATGCTCGCCAGGCCGATAGCCGTGGCGCGCATCGACCCGGTCACGGTCGGCGTAGATGATCACGTGGTCGTAATCGTCCCAACGGATGTCAGCACGCTCGAGGCCGCCGCAGTTCAGCAGGCTGCGGACCTCGATACGATTCTGATACCGCGCGACCACCGCGAACCCCGTCTCCGACCCCTCGACCAACGCGAGAGTCCGCGACCGGGTCGTGTTGAGCAGCACCGACGAACCAAAACTTCCGTCGGGCGCGCTCATCTCCAGCTTGGCTCGCTGCTTCCCTTTCTTCGTCAGAAAGGGAACCTTTGTGCCATCAGCCGTGAGATAGGTTCGATGAAGGCGACGCGGCTTTCCTGCCGGCGAACGCGCACGCAGCAGCATGACGGGGAACTTTCCTTGCTTCTTTCCCCATGCATCGACGTACTCCATACCAGCGTGGTAGCGCACATCCTTCCCGATCCATTCGATCCGCAGCCCGGGAATTCGCGTCGACAGATACGTCCATACCGGCGACTCCTCCGTGACCGGCCCGGCGCCATCCCATGCGACCTGCATCTCACGACACTTCTGCTCGTCGCTTTTCTCAGGCCGGACCGGGACAGGTTTCACCTTGCGCGCCACCTCGACGGGAATGCCACCGTTATAGTTTCCGGTCCTGAGCTCGTAGTAGATCTCTCGATACGGCTTGCCCGTCACCTCATGGATGAGCTGCACGCCCGTGCCGCCCTTCGTACAGCGGGCGCAGTACCAGCCGCCCTTCGGATCCTTATCTGGCGAATAGAGCCGAAACGTCTCCTCGCCATCACACAGCGGGCACGCCCACCAACGCTTATTGGCGTCCCCCAGATAACGACTGTCGAGGTAATGCGGAAAGATGTCTGACCAGTTCAGGTCCTCGAGAACCAGCTTCTTCAGCTCTCGCATGATTCAGCCTCCTTTTGCGCTCTGGCAAAAACGTAAGAAGCAGCTGCCCCATCGATCGATGGGGTAGCCAGCACCGGTGGATCAAACGCCCTCTCGCTTTTCACGCTCCCCGCAGTCGCGTCGAATCGACGTGACATGGAAAGCACTGCGCTGCGCGAAAGGTGAAACCACTTCACATTCATCAGTTGCTCTCCTGTTTGGATTGCGGTTTCGGTCGATGCCTGAGACAGGCGTGGAAACGCTTGCTCAACCAAGCCGCGCGGGGGCGTCGGCTTGGTTCAGCAACGTCGTGGGATGAACAGATGGGAGGAGAAGGTCCGCGTGTGACGTGCCGCGAGGCACATCACACGCGAAGGTGAGAAGAAACGGGAGACGTAAAGAGGATCGGTGAGGGTTTCCGGGATCAGATCGCGGCCCACGCTTTGCGCGGGTACCACGATTCGAACGGAATATCGTCGTCCATCTCGTCGAAGCCGCCACCTCCACCGTACGACCTCGTCTGATCTGCCGGGGGAGCCGCAGGCCGCGGGCCCGAGCCATTCGTGCGAGCCGGCGCGCGCGCCGCATTGGCCGGAGCCGGTCGGCGTGCGCCCTGCTCGAACCCATCGTCGTCGCCATCCCGCTGCGCGTTTCCGCCGCGGCCGCCGAGCATCTGCATCTGGTCGGCAACGATCTCGGTCGAGTAGCGGTCCTGACCGTCCTGGCCTTGCCACTTGCGCGTGCGGATGCGGCCTTCGATATAGATCGACGAACCCTTCTTCAGGTACTCGCTGACGATTTCGGCGAGGCGACCGAAGAACGACACGCGATGCCACTCGGTCATTTCCTTGTAATCACCGCTCGCCTTGTCCTTGTAGCGATCGGTCGTCGCAAGACGAATGTTCGCCACAGCGTCGCCGCTCGGCAGGTAACGGACTTCCGGGTCAGCGCCGAGATTGCCGACGAGGATGACCTTGTTGACAGATGCCATGTACAACTCCTTTATTGGGTAATCGACCAGAGCCACTTGTCCCACATGACTTGCTGGCCATTCACGATCTTGGGGGAACCGTCCGACCGCATGGCCGGGACCTTGATCTTCCTGAGACGTTTGACGCTCACGGTGTCGCCAAGGCGACACCCACATTCCGAGATCGCCTCTTTCAAGCCTTCGCCTTGCAGCGTGCGTTCGCCATACGACGTATCGAGACGGATCGCAAAGGACTTGTAGAAGCGTGAGCCGTTCGAACGACGGTCGGGGAATTCGTCCTCGCCCCACCAGGTGACGCGACCGACCACGGCCGCAGACTTGGTAGATTCGTCGCGGCGCGATCGCGCCGGACGTCGAGACGAGTCCCCCGGGCGCTCGACCTCATCGGCCGGCGCCACTTCCGTCGGCGCCGCCTCGGCTGACGACACATTGGAGACGATTGGCATTTGGACACCGGCCGCACGCCGAATGGCGGTTGCGATTGCATCCTTCAGCGCAGACCGGTGCTCAGCACGCATCGCCCAGTGCGGTTCAAGGTCCGGCAAGATCTTGAGACCGAACATCGTGTCGCCAGTGTGATCGTCGAAAGCCGGTTCGAATTCGACGATACAGTCGCCCTCGTCAACGAACAGGTGGGGAATGCCGCCAATCGTGACGTGAGTCTCGTTCGACGCGCCCTTTCCGACCACGCGCTCGCGATCCGTTGCGCACGCACCCGAAGACGACTGGTTGGTCGTCTTCCGCCCTTCGCCGGGGAACGCATTTGCGAGCACGCGCGTGATGAACATCGCTACGCTTGCCATTGCGCCTCCAGGGACAGTTGCCCGCTACACCAGCGGTTAAGCCGCATGTAGTCGAAGTTGAGCAACGGGTTATCTCGGATCACGTCCTGCATCGACCGCGACCGAATCCGGCCGAGCGAACAGACCAGCGGATACGGGATCGCACCGGACCAGAGTTCCATGATCCATCCGAGCGTCGCGTAGTAGTCGGCCTTGTCAACCGGGCGATTGCACAATCGATCCCGGAGGATCTCCGCACAATCCATCAGCGCTTCCGGCACGCTGTCGCCGTGGCGGCTGTCGACCGCGAGGAAGAACACCGCTTCGGCGAGCTGCTCGCGAACGTGAGGTGCCCACTGGGATGGGTCGGGAAGCGGGTCGGGTTTCGGTGGGGGGATAACGATCGGCGACGCGTCGCCGAACATGTCGGGCTGCCAGGCAGCCACATGCGGTTCCATGAGAATGCTCCGGTCGTGCCGGGCAACCTCATCTCCGGAAACCGGGAACGGGGTCCCGGCGGGATGAGGCGTTGACCGCGCGAATGGCTTCGCACGGTCAACGCAATGGCAGGCGCCTTACTTGGTGCCCGTCTTGATGGGAATAACGACAGCCGATTTCGCGTACTGCCGCTTCGGTGTCGATTCGGTTGCGTCGTTCGCCGCAGGTACTTTTGCGGCGCGATGCAACTGTTGAGCAGCGTCCGACGCAGCCGGACGTTCGGCAGCTTCGGGCGTTTGCGCCGCGCGGCGACGTTTGTCGAATTCCGTCTTCGCCCAATGGGCAACTACCAGCATCACAATGCCGGCGACGAAGAACGACATGGTCGCGATATACAGCACCAGGCAAAGCGCCAGCAACTTGAACGGCGATTTGAATGCGCCCTTGAACAGTAGCGTCAACATCTCTCTCTCCAGAAAAGTTATTTACAGAAGGATGTCCGGACAACGTCCGGCGGTTTCGATGCTCGAGACGAGCAAGGAAATCGGCGCGAAGCGCTTTCGTCCGCGGCCGTCGGGCCCGCGCACGAAAATGCTCGGCGTCGATCAGGAAAGATGCGGGCAGGCCGCAAGGGGCGAGACCGTTAGGTCTGGGAGGTCGATGCGTTGGGGAAACGCGTAATAGGCCTAGCGTATCGGGTTCGTACGCGGCGGGCCGCCCGAATGCTCGGCAATCGCGTACAGCTTTGGCGGACCGCGTCCAGTTCAACCGGTTGAGGGGCTTAACCCGGAAAGCTCCAGAAAATCGTATAGCTTTTGCCGGTTCCGAGGACTTGACTTCGCAAATCGCGCGGCAAACTGAAAGTGTCACTTCACTTCAAGGCGCTCATCATGTCTTCGATTCTGATCTTCGCGTTCATCGGCGGCTCGCTCTACATGGCGTTTCGCAAGCGGCGCACCACTCAACCGAGCAAGCCGCCCGTGTCGCGCAGCCATGCATCGGGCGACGCCGGCGAAGCGCGCGTGCGCACGGAACTCGAACGCGTGCTCTCGTGGCTCTGCGGCGACGATTACTACGTTTATCCGACGGCCCTGCTGCTGCATCACGCGCCGGGTACGGACTTCCCGACCGCCGAGGTCGACCATCTCGTCATCGCGCCATTCGGAATTTTCGTAGTCGAAACTAAACACTGGTCTGCTCACATCGCACCAGGCAGCGACGCGACCAAGTTGGTGTGCCATCTGCCCGGCGGCAGGCTCGAGGACCGGCGCTCGCCGCTGAGCCAGAACCGGTCGAAGGTGGCATTCCTGCGCGCCATGCTGCCCGCTATGTGGGACGTACACGGTGTGGGCGTGTTTTCCAGCGACTTCTGCACGCTGTCGCCGGCGCTGCCCATCGATCTCATTCGTGCGCAGGACTTGGGTCACTGGCTGCGCGAAAAGAAGAATCACCACGCGCTCGCCGGCCGGCCTTTGGTCAAGGTCCAGCTTGCCCAGGATGCGATTCGCCGCCTCTGCGTTGACGATCCAACGGGAGCCGCCATCGAAATCCATCGCCGCCACGTTCAGCAATCTTTATCTATTTGAGGAAATGCTCCTAATGTTTCGGTCAATTCTGCCGACAAATTCCTAATTCGTAACAATTCGAGTCCGCTTAAAAGCGGGGTGGATTCGTGCAGCTTTTCGCCGAGACCACGTGAAAACGCGGCGTATGCTGGGTTCGCCACCCGCCCAAACTACTTGTCGCCATTGACGCGCAGCCGAGGAATCCGACCTGCGCGGGCAATGGCTCCAACCGGACATTTCGGAGAGGAAACGTGTCCAAGAATCTGCCCAAACCCATCCAGTCCGACGACGACTTCAACCCGACCGTTCCAGACGACGGTCGCACTCCGGCCGACGATGCCGAATCGAGTGCTGATCTGACAGCGAACTTCGCCCACATTCCGACCCAGCTCGAGCTCGGCGCCGCCGCACGCGAGATGTTCGCCGGCCTGCCCGACTCGCTGATCCGCACGATCATCGAGGAAAGCGAGGAAGTCGCGCACTCGACACGCAAGATCCTGCTTGAGCACATGCGGATCGGCGGCAACTTCGTGCACATTCTCACGGGCGTTGTCGGTCATGAGGTGACGCACAAAGGCGACACTGTCGCCGTGCGGAACCGCGCGAAGGAACTCGTCTACGACTACCTGACGAAATTGTTTCGCAAGTCGAAGTCGTCGGTGCGGCTGTACATCCGCTGTTACGAGAAGTTCGCAAACAACATGCGCGCCGTCGAGATCCTCTCGCACAGCGACATGGCGCTGCTGGTCGGTAACGACATTGGCGACGACGTCGTCGACATGGTCATCGACGCCAGAAGCGAGAACCCGAACCTGAGCAAGCGACAAGTCGAGCAGCTGATCGCGAACTACCAGGACAAGCTCGCCGAGAAGGCCAACCAGGTTGAAATGGTCACGACCGACCTGGCGAATACCGTCGGCCGGCTTGATGACGCCCAGGCGGAAATCGATCGCCTTGCGGCGGAACTTGATCGAACCCGGCAAGAGCAGGCCCGCGAGCGAGAGAGCTCGCAAGCCACCTCCGTCGAGTTGGCAAACGTAAGCAAGCAGGTCAGCACGCTGCAACACGAACTGGCGAAGCGAGAGCATGAAGTCAAACAGATCACACACGATCTTGCCCACCTGAAGGCCAATCCGTTGAAGGAACAGATCCCGGTCCCCACGGTTCCTGACGGATTCACGAATCTCGAAGATGCGCTCGCAACCAAGCTCGCTGAAGTGAAGGAAGCCCGCGCCAGTCTCGAATCCATTCAGGCGGAAAAGCAGGCGCTCGAAGGCGAACTGCAGCAGCAAAAAGCGGCGCTCGAGGCTGGTGAGGCATTGGAAAAGAAGATCCGGGCGCTGATCGAGAAGTTCGGTGCATTCACCCAGGACTATCACAGCGCGCAGTTGCTGGCGACCGCGGACGGCCGTCCCGCGCGCTTCCAGCCGCTGTTTGTGGCGCTCGGCGACCTGATCGGCAAGTTTCACGGGGAAGTGATGGCTGCGACACGCGCGGCATGATGGTTCGGGAGCGGCCGCTCCCGAATTGGCAGGGAAACGAGAGAACTACAAATGGAAAAAAAGAATGCCCGGGAGACCTACCGGTCCGTCGAACGCCTTTACGTGCCTCAATGGCTGACGGAACGGATCCAGGTCACCAATTTCGATCTGGTCGATCACATGAAGTGGCTGCTCCAGAAAGACGGTCGGTTTAACGAGATCCTCGCGGTCGAGCGGAAGGAAATCGAGCACTTCAAGCACAACGAGTCGTCGCTGCGCAACTTGCTCCACACGCCGTTCCTGATGGTCGCGCCGACGCTGCAAACGGTGGAGGACTGGCGCTGCTTCATCGACGAGACCGCGACGACCGTCGCCGTCGACGAGCTGCGCCGCAAACTTCCAGAGTTGGATGCGCTGTCGACGTACTCGGTGCAACAGCACAACCGCATGTTCCTGGACCTCGTCACGAGCGTGATCCACATGAGTGTGCTCGCGGCGCCCCTGCTCGGCATTACGACCGAGCTGGCTGCCTACCTCGTGTCGGTGCCGACTTACAAGCTGCGCCTTGCACTTGGGCGTATGCGTGGCTTGCCACTCTTCCGCTGGCGTTTCAATGCGCCGACCTTCTGGTACCAGTTCACGGCAAGCACGTTGACGGACGAAATGGTCGCGCACCTGATAATGGAAACCTCGCCGATTCGCGTCGGGGAACTGCCCAGCAAGGCGGGTTGGAGCGAGCTGCGCCTGCCGCGCGAACGGAACGAGACCTATGCATACGCGATGATGGCCTACCGGTGCCGGGCATCGACGGCCGCGGCCCTGTTTCGCCTGAACCAGAACGCGATGCGCCAGCGCTACGTCGAGATGCACGGCGTCAGCTCTCCTTGCGGGAACGTGCCGACGTCGCTGACGTGGTTCGTCGAGACGCCGCACAACCGGCTGCATGCCACGTTCTACACGTGGCTGTACCGCGCGGGGCTCGCCGCGGGTGGGAACGCGCCGGAGGCGCTGATCGCGACAAACGACATCTACCAGCAACTGTTCGGCGGCAAGCCGGATATTTCAGCGGATCGCGGCTGCAACCTGACCCGTTCGATGGCGGCCGATTCGCGTCTCACGATTGCCCCGTGCCGCACGTGCCGAACCCACTATGTGGTCAGCAACAACGACGCCAAGATCGAGATGCACCAGAGCTTCGACTGCCCGGCCTGCAACCGGCAACTCGGCGAGAAGAAGCGTCACGCACGTGCGCGGGCCGGCCATGGAAAGTCTTGAGCAGGAACCGACGCTGCCTGCCGGCCTCGTCGTGTTCAGTGCGGACGGCCGTGCCGAGTTCGGTTGGCTGAATCCTGAAACCGAGCAGTACTTCTCCGAGGCAACCGGTGAGGTGATACGGGATGCGGTCGGCGCGGTGCCGTGGGTGGCGAATCGCGCGCACTGAAGGAGCTCTGCGATGGACGATTACGCTTATCTGGTGGCCGAAAGCAACGCCGCGTGGCTTTCCGGGCGAGGTGACGGGCGCTTCGAGCGCTACGAACAGTTCTATCGCGCGCAGGGCGGCGGCGCCGCCGACGGGTTCGATCTCGAGCGAACCAACGAGGAATATGGCGAATGGGTCCACCGCCAGCCTCCGCGTCTGCTCACGTTATTGGGCAAGCCCGTGGTCGGTAAAGTGTTCGTCGCGTTTTTCTGCGTGTACATGGCCGCCCAGTTCGTTCCGATGATGGCGGGACAGGCACCGCGCGCCAGCGGCGTACTACTCGGCGCGACCTTTGTCGGTCTTCGGATCTTCCACTGGCGACACCGCAAACGAAGATGACCGATCCAGCTGACGCCCGCCCTCGCGGCTGGCTTTTTTCTGATCGTCGAACCGGCCCCGGCCAGACCCCATGCAGATCGAGGCGAACTTCAGCCGGAAAACGCGTATATGCCGGACCCTCTGCCGATACCACGGCGGACGCAGTTCTACTGAAACGTTGGAGACCAAAAAATTGAATCGAAAACTCACGTACTTGGCATTGGGAGTCTGCCTGTTTGTAGCGCTGTCCGGCTGCAAACAGTCATCCGTCGATTCGCTTGAAGGCGAATACGCGCGTCGCTGAAAAAGGAAAGATCGTTCCGTTAATCAAGGTGGAGAAGACCGACAAGGGGTACGTCTTTGATAACTATGAGGGCGGGCGGTGGCACACCGCGACCGAAATCGCGCGGCCCATCACACCCGAGGAATTCGAGAAGATTATGGGTGTGAAGCCCCAAGGCTCGTTCGTCGGATACGCGGCAGGGCTCGCGATCGTCGCGAAAGTTCAGCCCGGTCTATCCGTCGGCGACTTCAAGACGTCGACCGGATACATGATGTTGCTTCTCGGGGGACCGATCGAACTCACAAAGATGTGACTGCAACCTTCCGCCGAGTGGGTAAGTGGCCTCCACGGTGCCCGCCTTCGACTCAACCGCACTCCCGATTCAAGTCTTGAGGGAAACGTCCGATATCAGGAACTGGCGTTCTATTGGCTCGGCCCGGCCGCACCAAACACCGACGACCGCCGGCTCAGACTTGACTTCGACCGGGGCTCGATAACATGAAATCGAGGGTATGCGCCGTGCGTACCCGACAACAAAACGAGGAAACAAACAATGAAGAAAATCACGATGATCGGCCTGTCGGCCTTTTCGGTCGCGGCGGTTCTGGCGCTCGCAGCCTGCGGCGGTGGCGGTGACGGCGGCAGCAGCTCCACGGGATCGACCGGCAGCGGTTCCGGTTCATCGGGCGGTGGATCGACGCCGGTCGCCGTTACTGGGACGCTCGCTTCGCCGCAGTATGCACAAGGCAGCGCGCAGCTCGCCGCGTTCAATCTGCTGAACCAATACCGCACGCAATGTGGCTTCCCGACCCTTCAGGACAACACTGTGCTGGACACGGCCGCACAGAACCACGCGAAGTATGAGGGTTTGAACGGGGGACTATCCGACAACGAAGTATCGGGCAACGCTGGTTTCACGGGCGTTACCTACCTCGAACGAGCAGTGCAGGTCGGATTTCCTTCAACGGCCGCTGGTTGGGGCGTTGGTGCCGGCTATGCGACGCTGACGAATGGTTTCTCCGCAAGTCAAGCCGGACAGCAATTTGTTAGTTCGCTGACCGCAGGCGTATATCACTCGGGCGCTGTCATGTATCCCGTTAACACGGTTGGCATTGGCGAATACGAAACGCAGACGACTGCGAGCGGCAATGCCTTCACTAACGCATGGGCCTCGATGAGCTTCTTGAACCCCCAGACGGTGAAGATTGCAAATGCGCCGCTCACGTTTCCGTGCCAGGGTACGACCGGCGTCCCGTACGGATCCGTTGGCGAAACGCCGATGCCGCCAAATGTCTCTGGCACCGGATGGGGCACGCCGGTCGTGGTAATGGCAAATCCGACGGACACCGTCGTACTGCAAGCGGTGTCCTATACGGGGCCGTCGGGTAATGTGGCCGTGCAGATGTTGAACTCGACAACCGACCCGAACAAACTCCTTGGGCAGTATCAAGCGGTGGCCTACCCGACTTCACCGCTCCAGCCGAACACCACGTATTCGGTATCGATCACCGGCACGGTGAACGGCATAGCGTTCTCGCGGAACTTCACCTTCACGACTGGTAACGTCCTCGGTTGATCAACCTCGGCTAAGCCCGCCACCGCATCGCGTGTGGCGGGCTTGTAGTTACGCGCTCAATGCCCGCCTCCGCACGGCCCTCCTGTTGCGTTTTGAGATTGAGATAGTATGAATCCAACAACCTGTGTCGTCCCCGGATTTAGCATACAGGCAAACACTTGGGCGCTCGTACCATAGCCGCCACTGTCGGTGCCAAAGCCGAGTTTGTATACATCGTATGGTCCGTTGGTCGGGGGCCATGATCCGTAAGCTGAACTGCCAAAGCCAGTACCCGGTGCCTCACAAATTAGCGGAGGCGGCTGCGTGTTGACGTCGTTGGCAACTTGATTAGTTGTCTCGGACTGCGGGCCGATAAACGCTGACACCGGACTAATATACTTTCCATAGCCCGCCGCTGCATTGGCGCAAGCCTGCTGCTGATCGGCCGAAGTCGCTTGCGGCGGCGGCGGAAGCGTGCAGCCAAGACCAACCCAGCTTGACCCATTCCACCACGGCGCACTTGTTTGCTGATATCCGCCCGGACACATCGGCGGCGGTTGAAAATTGCACGATGGCGCAGACCACCGAGAGCCAATCCACACCGCCGCCGCCGTGGTCGTCCAACCCGCTCCCGTCGAGCACTGCGGTTGCGGAATCGGCGCCGACGAGATGGGCGTGGTGCAGGTCGAATCCTGGTTCCCGTATGAACAACGGGCCGGCCCTGCGAAAGCCGTGCTCACGCTCACTGCCGCCGCAGACAACAGCGCCGCCCGTACCCCTGTAAGAAATACTCCCAATTTCCGCTCCTAGTAAGCGCAGTACGTCGTCGCGACGGCGGTGACCCAAATGGGACTGCCGCTACCATCGGTAATGACAACCGTCCAAGGTCCCGCGCCGTTCACATTGAAGTTCAAAGCGGCGGTCGGATCGATCTGGACGCCCTGCGGAGCGAGCAAAATCTCCGGCGTCCCGCCAGCGTTACAACTGGGCGCTGGCACCAACGTTCCATACGAGACCACATATCGCGCGTACTGTTGCCATGAGCCGCCGATCGGCAGCCACACGCGCGCGCCGCTGATCGGATCTCGTTGACAGGCAAACGGCATCCCCGACCCGTCATACGCCGATGCAAAGCCGGTGCCCACGCACGCGGCACGCGGCACCGCGACGTTCCCCGCCGTCACCGTGCCGGTGACGGTCGCGTTGCCATTGACGGTTGCCGCCCCGGTGTTGATCGGCGCTGGCGCCGTACCCGCCGCGTTCTGGACATTCAGCGTCCCCGGCGTGCGCACCGCGTTGCTGACCGCGACGTTCGAGGCCGAAAGCGTCGGTGCTGCGATCGTTCCCGTCGCGTCGATACTGTTGACGTTGTGGAGGCTGACACCATTGACGTTCTGATCGCCCGTCCACGTCAGCGAGCCATCACGCCGGATGTAGACCGCATTGCCATCCGTCGCCGGTCCATTCGTGGCCATCACGACGGCAGCCGGTGCGCCGGCTAAGGGATTCGATGCATTCCACGCGCCATTCAACCCATAGACCGTCGACGAGTTCTGTGTCTTCGAAAAGCCGAACCCGTTGCCGGCTGCCTGCGCGACGACACCTGCGCCCGCGGCATCGGGCTGCCCTTTCTTCGTGACCGGCTTGGACGGGTAAAACAGATAGGAAACCTGACACGACGATCCGCTCGTCGAGCAGCCGGCCGGCCCGACGCTCATCTGGACCATGTAGGTTCCGCCCCAGATCGGGCCCGCCGCGTAGTTGGCCTTCAGATAGCCGCCTGAATGCAGTTGCGCCAAAGTCGGCGGAGTCACTGCCGTCGGCCCCGGCGCGACCAGCTGGGCAACGAGTGCACCGTAGTTGTCCGTCACCCAGCTTCCAAGCGCGGAGTTAATGACCGCCTCATTCTGGCCTTCGGCCGTCAGCATCCCTGTTCGGCGCTTCGCCACGTCGTCCTTGATGCCCTGAATGGTCAGAAGCGCCATCGCAACGAGGACGATTGCCATCTCGATGATGCTGAACATGGGCGGTCCTTAATTGTCGTGGGTCGCGTACATCGCGATGCTCGCCGTCGCGCCAGCGGATGCACACGCCTGTCCGGCCGTCGTCCCGTTGAACGTGGTCGATGGGCCGGAGACCGTCGTGTTGTTGACCTTGACCATCGTGTACGCCCCCGCGATCGCACCTGCTGCGAGCGTACACACGGTCGCCGGCACCGGATACGTCAGCACCATTGCGTCGTTGGACGACGCGACCGTGCCAGGTGCCGCGCTCACCGAACCACCGAAGATGCCCGTCAAGGTTCCGGACGCCACATTGATCCGCGACCCTGCTGCATCAAATGCGTGGTTTTGCGCGAGCGTCGTCAGCGACTCGCCCGAAAAATCGATGTCGCCCGAGGTCGCGTCCTGAATACCGCTGCGGAACAGTTGAGCTTCGCTCTTGAACTGGTGCGCGTGGATGCGATCCATCACATAGCCTCGCCCCTGATAAACGATCAAGGCAAGCAGTGCCGCGCCGGCCATCACGGCAGCGGCTTCGATCATCGACAGCTCGCCCTTCTCCTTGCGGCGGCGGACGATACGGGGATAGGGATTCGTTCGTTGAATCGGCGTGTTCTTATTCATGGGGCTTCCTCAGAAAGATTTCGCAGCGGTTGAAGGGGCACTGTCGAAGCTCACCGCACCGGTTGCGACATACGAGCCGAGGCCGAGGGTGAGAAACGCGAGCGCGGCAAAGCCAAGCAGCACGTAGTGGGTGATCTTCGCGTTGCGGCGCACGGTCTCGACCACCCGGTTGAGCGAGTTCTGGCCGAGATCCTTGATCGACTCGACGAACTGGTCGCGCCCGGCCGCGTCGGTCATGATGTCGATCGTCGCCTCCGAGAAGATCCCGGTGTCCAGCGCCCGCATGGGCTGATCGGGATTCGCGGTGAGCCGGGCGCTCATGCGGCGCAGATGCCACCGCAGCCACGGGTCGGCCGACTTCGTCAGCCTGTCCAGCGCGGCGCGCAGCGTGAGGTTCGAATCGAACAGGCCCGCCAACGACACGATCACCAGCGCCGCACGCAGGTCGCGCCGATTGCGCCACATCAAGGGCATCGCATCGATCCGGTTGCGGACATGACCGACCCAACGCTTGAGCGTGTGGAAATAAGCGACCACCAGCCCGGCCACGATGGCACCCGTGAACCACCAGTACTGCGCGCAGAACGTGTCAATCGCGTAGATGATCTGCCCCGCGTCAGACCATTGTTCCAGCGGCTTCACGTCGCGCGCTTCCGGCAGAATTTCGGAGCCGAACAACACGCAGAACGCGTACAGATAGACGAGCAGAAAGGCGGGATAGGCCATCTGCAACGACGTGGTCGCCGCCAGCACGCCTTTCGCGTGCGCCGCCATCTCGGCCAATTCGAGTCCGCGTACCGCCGCGTCGTCGCGCGGCGATTGGCCGGCCAGATCCAGCAACACATATTCGTCGTTCGGGATAAACGACTTGATCGCGGTCGCGAAATCGTCGCCCGCCCGCATGCGCTGCGCGATCTTCTGGAACACCGGCCAGACCCAGTTCTTTCGCGCGCGGTGGCGCTGTTCGAGCGTCATCAGGCGCTCCAGCAAGGTCTCGCTGTTGCGCAGCCCTTTCTTTGCAACATCCAGCCGCGTTTCCCGATAGAACATCTCGCGCATCTTCTTGAAGCGCCATGTCGCAAGCTTCATCCGTTCACTGGCGGGCAATGCCATGAACATCGAATAGGTGATTGACTTGATCATGACGGCAGTACCCCGCCTTGATCCGCGAACACGCGGTATGTGTCGAACGCGCACATCGATTCGTCAATGAAGCGCGGATCGATGAGGCCGCACGCGGCCTTGTACAGCGCATGCTCGTAGACCGTCTTGCCGGTCATGTCCGCGTCGCCGAACGCGGTCTTCCGGCTCGTGCGGAACACTCGCTCCGCTCCGCGCCAGTCCCGCTCGACCACGCGATCCAGGAACTCGGGCGTCGGCTGATACAACTCCATCGCAAGCGTCTGCCCCTTGATCCCGGCCGCCACCTTGCCCGCGCGCGTGAGCAACCCCGGTCGGCGGCAATGCTGGCACCCTTCTTCGTCGCGGCAGGCCATGTTCGACGTGTCGAGCCCGAACTTCGTCTCGAGCGCTGCGCGCTGCCGTGGCGACAGCACGTCGCGCGCCGGCCGCTTGCAGTGCGGGCACAACTTCGGAATCAGCTTCTGGTTACCGACGGCATTGAGAAACTTCCCGGACGCCACCTCATCCATCGGCAGGTTCAGGCGCCCGCCCACCAACCGCATGACCGCGCCAATGATGTTGTCCCCGTGCAGCGTCGCGCGCACCGGGTGGCCCGTCAGCGCGAGTTCGGCAACGAGGCCAGCGAGTACCGCGTCGCGCACCTCGCCGATCGTCAGATCGTCGGGATCCATGCGCATCAGCGTGCGAATCACTTCCACGATCTTGCGGTTCGCATCTGCGTCCGTCTCGCCCGAACGCCGCTGGAGCGAAATATCGGACAACCACGGCGCCGGCACTTCAGACGGCTCGTTGACGGCGAACTGCTTTTTCAGATCACGATTGGGCAACAGATACGACAGCGCACGCAGCAGCGTCGTCTTACCGGAGCCCGTTTCCCCGGTCAGGAACGTCGCTCCACCGCTGACCTTGCCGAGCATCTCGATGATCGCCAGCTGACTCGGCTCCAGTCCCATGTCTTCCGGGAGCAGAACCTTGTAGTTCTTGAAATTGCCGTCGAGCAGGCGCAGCGCGACATCGAACCCGCCGACGAGCGGCGCGCTCTGCCAGCGAATGTTCACGATATCCATGTGTGCCACGAGCGGAATCATCGCGGACTGCGGCGCGGTCGGCTGGAACGTCTCGCCCGAATTGGTATTGCGCTGGACCAGGTCCTGATATGCGGCCGACAGTGCGCGGCGCACCAGTGCCTTTGGCATCTTGCGGTACGAGTAAAGATCACCGTCGACGCGCAGGCGCAGCTCCACATCGTCCGCGTAGTCCCGGTACTCCCAGTGAACGTCACTCGCGTCGTAGGCGTGCGCGGCCTCCAGTACATCGCGGAACGTGCCGATCGCACGGGACGACTCGGGAACCACGTTGGCCGCGCGCTGCCTCTCCTTGTCGTAGAGACCCGCGATAACGTCCTCGTCCGCGACCATTTCTTCGTGGACGGCGATATCCGCCCGCGCGAGATCCTTCAGGTAAGTCGCATACAGCTGGCTCTCATGGAAGCGCTGCGTCGTCACGACAATCGAGATCCCTGCCTGCAATTCGACGGCAATGAACTCGCGGCGCGCCGCATCGGTGATCCGGAGCGCTGCGTTCGGATCGCGCTGGCAGAGTATCCGCTTGAACGTGAGCGCCTCGGCGGAAACCAACCGCGGCAGGCCACTCGCAAGCTCCATCGCGGGGGAGTCGACCAGATCGACGCCGATGCGACGAATCGTCGGCGGCTCGTCGGCGGCGGACGTTTGGCGCTCCATCCCCGCTTCACCGGTGCGAACCGCGGTGTCTGGCGAAGACTCCGTTACGCGGTCGGTCGCGTCCACCCGATCGGCTTCGCGCGGAGCCGCTGTCGTGTCGACGGCGGCTGGCTGCGACTCCGGCGGATTGACGTTAATCGATGAAGCGCCTTCATCAGGATCGGTGCCCGTGACATCTGGAGCGCAATTCGGCTGCACGTCATCACGAGCCGGCGCAAGCGGCGCGCCCTCGACCGATCTGACGTCCTCGATTTCCGCCTGCGCCATCCGCAGACGCATGCCCATCGTCATCGGCTGGCCTTCCGCCGCCTGACGGAGATTGACTGGCTTGCTGGTCGACTTGAACCGGGGTTCCTGCGGTTCGAACGAACGCGGCGGTTCGTCAACATCCATGGGGACCTTGCCCACAATTGGCATCGCGGCAGCCGAGTTGTCCACGAAGCTAGGCTTCAACGCCTTGAGCCGACCGAACAGGCCCCGCTTGGCCGGTTCCGGCGAGTCGAGATCCGCGAACATGCTCATTGTGCACCCCCGATCGGCGTGCCGAGGATCGGGCCACCAGACGGCAAAGGCGAAGCAAGATCAATCAACGACCGGACCGAGTTCGTCGACGCGGACGGCGCCGGGGCGGCGGCACGGATCGGCTCTTTCCAGGTGTGCTTGCCTTCGGCGACCGTGACGGCGTAGCCATCAACCGCTTTCACGTTCCAGCCGTTGAGCAGCGTCGCGCCGACGCGCGCGGGGTAGATCGCATCCTGAAAGAGATACAAGACGTAGGATCCCGATTCGTCGCGCGATGCACCGAGAAACGATACCGGTTCGGCTCGCGCATGCGTCCGGGCGGCCGATTTCGCCGCTGGCTTCGCAGGTCCTGACGCAACAGCACCGCTCGCCACGATGCCGGGCTGCGGCGCTGTCATCCCGCCGATGTTCGGCGACAGCGTCGAGGAGCCCGTTGCGCCACCTGACAGCTGACGCACGACGTTGGCCCGCGCCACTTGATCGATGTCGTCGATCGACAGTCGAGGCGCCGCCGGTTCCGCATAAGCGGTCAGGGCCAGCCCGGCGCCCGCCGCGACGAGTGCGTGTTTAATCAAAAACAAAATATTTCCCCTTCGCGGTGAAATGGACGCCATAAGGCGCATCGCCCGTATCGCTGTTCGTCGTCGCCCCTGCACCCTGGTTGAGGCGCAGTTCGACCTTGAATGATTCGAGCGTCATGTTGGGCGGCAGCTTCGCGAGCAACGGCGCTTGCCATCGAAAGCCCTCGATCGTCCAGTCGCCCTGCTTGATGATTCGGGCGATGTGGCCGCCCCCTTCCCCCGCTACGGGAGCCGGGATGAGCGGGCGCGTTTCTCCCAGCGTGACGGTGTAGCCGTAGGCACGGATTTCGAACGGCTGGGATGACATGCGCTGCGGCGGCGTTTGCACCGTCTCGATGAATGTCTGTTCCGACGGCCATTGGGACGATTCCTTTGCCGAAAGCACGTCCACCTTCGGGATAGCCGGCCCGCGTGCGTTCGACGTGAGTCCGTCGCGCGAGAATGTCACCGGCCGCATTGCCTCGGTCGCCCCACTTTCAAAATCAGCAAACGTGCCGCCCTGCCGCCGAAACGTCATCGTGCAATAGCCGGACGTCGGGCAGTTCGCTTCCTTGAAGGCCCATCCCTTGCGCACCGATTCATTGCCGCCAACCGCCGTGAGCAATGCGGGCCCCAGTGCGGACGCACGCGGGAGCGAACGGGAGAACGTGCTGCGCACGGCGGCCGCGTAGCGTTCCGCATACGTCGGTACATGCGGCGGCGGTGGCGGCGGCGACAGCGCGTCCATCAGCTTCACGCCACCAAAGATGGTCGCGCCCGCGATGAACAGCAGCGGAATCGCAGCCGGGATGGAGACCGGTACCTTCGTGATGCGGCCGGCCTTGCGGTTCGCGAGTAGCTCGCTCGCCTGAAACGGCTCGTCGATGTCGCCGATCCGGTCTCCGGCGCCGAGGGTGTCGAGCGCCAGGTTGCCTTTGAGACATTCCTGCTCGATCTCGAGACGTCGGGCCTGCGCGGTTTCCGGGGACAACACCTCGTCGCTGCGCACAGCCCCCCGCACCACGAACACGGCGTGCACGCGCAGGCCATCCTGCAGCAACACCAATGCCGCGGGCCGGTTCTTGATTCGGTCATGCAGTGCGACGCGTGCCGCGCCCGAATACAGTCGCGCACCCTTGACGTCGGCCGACTCGGGCATCGCGAAGCCGCCGATCAGCTCATCGCCGACCTTGTACTCTACGAAATGCGTCGCGCCGAATGCGTCTGCGTAGCGGCGGCGCTCGGCCCGGCCACCTTTGACCGGATAGGCCCGCCAGTCGAGGCCGAAGACGAGCCGAGCGCGCTTGTCGGTCGGCAGGGGTTCCGTGATGTGCATCATCGCGTCACATCGACGGTACGACCGTCGCCTTGAGCATGATGATCTGGAACGTCTTCGACTTGTTCCATGACCCGGTGAGCCCACCAATGCCCGCATTCGTCGTGCTGTCGGCGTGATCCGTCATCGCGCCGTACAGGACAACCGTCTGCCCATCAGACAACGCGATCGTCTGATCATCCTTGGTGCCGATGGTGTGCGCCAGCTGGATCTGTTGCTGTGTCTGGCCCGAACCTACCCCCGCGCTGGTGAAGGGGCCGTTCAGCTTCGAGCTGTCTGCCCAGTACGCGAGCACGATCTGGTTGTGGTCATTGACCGCCGGCAGCACGTTGACGAAATCGCCGGTGGTGATCGTGCCAGGCGTCAAGCCCGGAACACCACCCGATGTCGCGTTCATGGTACCGGCTGACGGCGACGTCGAGCGCAGGTAGTCGTCGCTCTGGAACGACGCGACCGACACCGGCAGCCCGTTGAGCGTCATCTTGGTCATCGTGTTGTCCTGCACGGTGCGGCCGTACTTGTTCAGCGCGTTGATCGCTGCGTTCGTGCCAGTGAACGGGGCATCCGGCCGCAACACCGAGACGCCCACCGAGCCACCGCCCGTTGCAAGCGACGTCGGCGACGCGAAGCTGATCGCGTAGCGCGCGAGACCTGCATGCATCGCGTTGAATACGATATCCGCGTTCGCTCCCGCCTCGGTGCCCTTACTCAGCGAAATCTGGATCGTGCGCACCGTGACCGCGACCTGACGCGTGGAGATTGCGTTCTCGTGCTGCAACAACTTGCCGATGTTGTCCGCCGCCTCCTTCGTGTCGTACACCATCACGAGGCGACTCTGCGGGTTGACGCTGACGCGGCCCATCGGCGACTTCAGCTTGTCGATCTCGGCGGTGATCGAGGCAATCTGATCGAAGTCGCCCTCGCGACCGGTCGACGTCTGCGCAGAGAACGACCCGGTATTGCCGCCAGAACTGCCGCCGCCACTCGATTGATTGCCGGTCGACGTGTCCATGCCTTTGCTCATCGTCGACTTGATCGAGACTTTGCCGGGGATCGCGGCAATCTGATACATCCGCGTCACGAATCGCGACACGTTGATTGACCCGCCATCGAACGACCAGTCCAGGCCGAGATCGGTGGTCATGTTGCGCATGTACAGGCCGACCTTGCCGGTGAAGGGCTGCCGATAGACCGGCTCTTCGGTCTTCGCTGCGCCGTTGCGGGTCTGTGCCTTTCCGTCTCCCTGACCGGGCACCAGCGCGTCACGCGGGACGAAAACGTCCGGGCTCAGATGAACCGGATAGCCCGTCGCCGTCGAAATCAGCGTCGAGATCTGCCTGATGCCGAGGTTCGCCGGAAGCGTGACGCTTTTCTCGCGGAACACGGCCGGTAGCGTGGCCTCGTAGGCGAGCGGCACGAGCCGGTCGCCGAGGAACGCGGTCGGCACGTCTTCAACGAGTGCCATCGACTCCGGGCCCTTGGCCAGCGCGTCAGAAATCGTGCGGTGCGCGGCGTCGTAGCTGCCGTTCACGTCCTGCTGCGTCACGGCACAGCCCGAGGCCAGCACGGCGGCCGCAATCGCCACGGCGGATTTCAATGGGTGCATGCGCATGGTTCTCAGTCCTGGCAATTGCCCGCGCGCACGATCACGCGGATGACTTGATTGGTATGGCGGCACGCGCGCGTCGGCGTGCGCATGTGGTTCGTCGCCTTCATGACCTGTTGCAGCACGGACGTGAAGTCGCCGGTGAACGTCGCGTTGAATTCCAGCGGCAAATCGTCGTCGATCTTCCACGCGAGCTGCCAACCCTGCTGCTGCAGCCAACGATCGAGGGCATCGCGCAGGTTCACGTCCTGCGGCGTCACTGAAAACGTCAGCGTGCTGGGCGTCGATGGCGCGCTGGCGCCGGGCAAAACTACGGCGGGGACGTAGGTCGAAGTCGACGGGGCAACGGGCGCCGCACTCGCCACTGACGTACTCGCAGGGGTGTTGCTAGCCGCCGGCGCCTGCGGCGTGACCTTCGGAACGGAAGCCAGGATCTGCCACCCGTCGGGATCGACAGCTGCGCGGACATTCACGGTCGTCGCGACCAGGGTCGCGGCGACAAGGGCGCGCGTCAGCGCGCGGGATCGGTGGGTGATCAGCATGGTTATTGGCCCTGCATGAGGCGGCGGTAGATCGCGCTCGCATAGACGAGCTGCTTCGAAGGCGTGACCGCGTTGTACGCACCGACCGCCTTCCAGTTCGGCCCGAATTGCTTGATGTTCGCGGCGAGGATCCATGCGCCGACGTACGCGCTCACGCAGGCGTTGAACAGGTGTTCGCGACGAATCCCGTACTGCGCGAGTTTCGGCAGCCAGGACGAATTGATCTGCATGAGGCCGATGTCCTCGCTGCCATTGGAATTGCGGTTGATTGCGTCGGGACGCATGCCAGACTCGTGCTGGGCGATCGCGCGCAGCAGCCGCGGATTCAGCCGGTGGTACATGGCCGCGTCGTCGATGCAGTCGGCGCGGCACACCGCGGCCGCGCCAAACAGCACACACGCGAGAATCGAACGAAGGCCGATCACGATGCCGCCCCTCCCTTCGATTGAGCAACACTCGGTGCCGCCGCCGCCGCGGCTGCCGGAGCCGGAGCCGGAACTGCCGACGGCACCTCCCGATAGGTCACTTCGTGACGACGCTTCACGTTGACCACATTGCCGTCGGCGGTTACGACGAACTGGTCGTCCGTGCCTTCGAACATGTAATAGCGGCCCTTCTGCTCGCCCATGCCGAGATGCCGCGTGTCGGTCACGCCGACCTTCACCACGGATTCCGCGAACTTGAAATACGTGCGCCCTTCCCGATCGAACACGGCTTCGAGCCGAGCACGGTTTGGCTGGTCGAAGTCGTAGACGGTCTTCGCGTCGCGGCTGACTTCGACACGATTGGATGCGTCAGCCACGACGATGCGCTCGGCGCGATCGATCGTCATCACGTTCGTCGCGGGATCCCAGCCCGGGTGCAATGACTTGCCGCCCGGGGTCAGGAAGGTCACGTCCTTCCCCGGCCGCGCGGCGAATCGAAGCTGCGTGTGCGTATCGTCGCCATCGCGAATCGCCTGCGCGCCGAACCGTTCGGCCAGCTGCGACACCGGCGCCGGCTGCGCAGAAACGCTCGCGACGACCGCTTCCAGTCCGGCCTCGTCCGTCCGGCGCTCGCTCGCCGCATAGTTCAGAGCGGCGGACTTCGGCACGTCGCGATGCAACCGAATGTGGCGCGCACCGAAATCGACGTCGGCGTACAGACCGGTCTGCGTCAGCAGTCGATCCAGCGCCTGCAGCCAGTTCTCTCCGTCATGCGTGTCGAACGCAGCCGCGTTCGTCAGATCGACGTCCTTTTGCGCGGCACCGGTCCACCCTTGCGGTACCAGCGCCTTCACGACGTTCGCCACGGGCGTTGACGTGTGCAGAGGGCGAACGGGCTCGAGCGCACCGCGCGTGCCAATAAGCGTCAGCCGGTTGGTAAAGCCGTCAAACCCGGCCGGCTGATCGTCGTGCAGCGCGGCGAGCGGGCCGGTGCCGCCGATGAACATGTTCGCTTTCTTCCAGCGCGCGGTCGCCGCGCGCCCCGCCACCTTGTAGCTGATTGTCTGCGGCGTGCCGTCGACCACCACGTACGGTCCTTCGTTGTGGCCGCCGTCGGCGGTGATGACCTGACCGGCGCGGGGCTGGATATACGTCTTTGCGCCGTCGTTGAAGATCAATGCCGGACGCTCGGCAATGCCGCCCATGATCTCGTAATCGAAATCGAACGGATCGGTGTTTGCCCCGTGAGCGATCCCATAGGAGAGTGCGACGCATGCGCAAGCGAGGCGTGTGAGCGCGCGCTTCATTGGCTTGCCTCGATCATGGAGAGATGACGCACGAATCGCGCGAGATATGCACGGCCCGGCGTCGGGTTCGCGCTATGGTAATAGGCAATCGCCTTCTCCACGGAACCGGTGCGTTCGTAGTTGTCGTTCAGGATCTGCTCGGCCACACGCACATTGGTCGCTGGCGCGAGCGCGTCCCAGGCAGAGGCGAAGCGCTTGCCATGAAAGCACCAATTAATCTGCAACAAGCCGACGTCAAAATCGCACCGGCCCCGCGCGATCAGCATTTCGATCGCCTTGTAGGCGTCCATCCGGGATTTGAAGAACAGCCCCTGACCGGCAACGTTCAGCGTCCACGGCCAGGGCCGGCCGTTGTAGGCCGATTCGTTCAAAGCGATGCCCGCCAGTACCTTCGGGTCAACACTCGTTCGCAGCAGCTCGAACGGTGCCACGGCCGGCGCACATGCCCAGCCACCACGCCCCTCGGTCACGGCGGCTTGTGCGTCGTCGGACAGCACGGGGGGCTGCAGCCAGCCTCGATCGGCGAGCAGTTGCTCGAGCGAGACATCGCGGCCGTCGATCGTCACGGTGATTCCCGTGTCCGGCGCGCTTCGCACCGGTTGCCCGACGAGGGACACCGCCCATTCGACGAACGGTTCGAGGCCGCAGAAGAACACCGGCTTGCCGGGCAACGTGACAACCTCGCGGGCCTTGCCACTCGAGATCACGACGCTCACCGGACTGATGACCTGAGAAATCGTGGTCGCCGCGTGTGCCCTCGCGACACCGAGCGCCAGCGATGCAATGAAAAGGAGTCGCTTCATCATGGGCGGTACGGTTCCAGGACCATGTCTCGGTTGACTTTGAGCATGAAGTGGCGCTCGCCCGGGTCGGAGTTGATGGTGGGCGGGATGTTCTGGTAGCGGCCCAGCACGGATTGCGCGGTCTGCGCGGCGACCTGCCCGGCCGTACTGCCGACTTGGGTGACGCCGAGCGGGCCGGTGGTCGTGGAGGTATTGCCCCCATCGAAGCGACGTAGCAGGATGGCGGTCAGGACCGACGCACCGTAGATCTTGAGGAAGTGGTTGTTGACATGCCCGGAGAACCCAGCCGCCCCGTTGCCGTCGGCACCCTGCGCGCCGTAAAGCGGCACGTGCTTGCCGTTCGGCAGGCGCATTTCAGCGCCGGCGACAAGGATCGACTCCTGACCGGGTTGTACGTCCGAGCTGTAGGGGGCGGTAACGGTTGTACCCCACGGGATCATGAGGCAGGTGCCAGTGAGGCTGTCATAGACGTCGCGCTCGACTACGAGCGAAGCCGTGCCGGGACGATCGGAGTTGAGCGCCTCGGCCGACAGCACGGGGATTTTGGCAGGCGGCGACAACGTACAACCGCGCGACTGGCCGACGAAGCCCGTACGGGGAAAATCTCGACCGTTCTCGCTTTGCAAGGCGACGTTGCGCATGAACTCGTTATCGCGTTGCTGCGTCGTCATTGCGCCGGGCGCTTGTCCACCCTTGGCAGCGGCAGCAGCCTGTGCGATCGCGGCGTTCGTCGCTGCCTCTTGCGCGGCCGCCTGCTGCAGCATCTGCTGCGGTGTCACAACACCGTTCGGCATTTGCTGTTGCTGCTGAGCATTGGCGGCTGGCGTTTTCAGGCCATCCTTGAAAATAGGCGACGCGTAGATATTGTCCTCAGCCGTTTTCGCCTTGAGGTCCGTGTTTCCTTGATCCGGAACGAGCGAATCCGCCGAGAGATTCGGCTTCTTGTCGGCGACCGGCGCGGAAGCGGCACGCGCTGCCGCTTCGGAGGCTGCGCGGCGCGCAGCGGCCTGCTGATCGGCAATGATCTTGTCGACGTCTTCCGGACGATTGCTCTTGTCGATGCCCTCCGCCGCGCGCTCCTTCTTGAGCCGAAGCGCCTCTTCGTCCGCCTTGCGACTGTCCTGCGTCTGGTAGTAGAAGCCGATCGCGCCAATTGCGATGGCAGCGATGCTGCCCACCGCGATCAAGGCGTTACGCGGCACCTTGCCCTTGACGAGCGAGGCTTGTTCCGGCGACAACGTGTCGGTCTGTTTGGCCATGTCGCGCGCTCAGAATCCGAACAGGCCGCGGCGGCCACGCTTGATCGTGACCACTTCACCCGCGCGCGTCAGCGTGATTTCATCCGACAGCTGCTGGACAACGATGTACGGCCCTCTCCGGATAAAGTTGGGGCTGACGATGTCTCCGCCCTCTCTTACCGTGGGCACCGCGAACGGCGCGTTTTGCGGCAAGCGAATCCAGACGAACTTGCCGTCGTCGAACACGGTCTCTGGCTTGATCACGCCGGATCCGGACACGGTGTACTCGAAATTCAGCTTGTCGGGCGTCACGCCGATCGGGCCGGAGTCGGTTTGCGAAGCGACACCTGGCAGGCTGCCTTCCGCGCCGTCATTGCCGCCGCCCTCGCGCGCACGAACTTTCGCCATCAGCGAATTCGGATAGTTGAAGCGGACTGACTGATAGAACAGGCCGCCGACCGGCGATGACACGAGCGTCATGTCGTACTCGCGCATGTTGGTGGTCAAATGCAGCGTGTTCACGAGGCCGGGTTTGGTCGGCTTCACGAAAACGTGATTCGCGCCGTCGGTATCGATCATCCATTGGATGGAGTCACCGAGCGCGGGCTCCGCGGTCAGCACCTCGCCGCGCGCGAGCTCGATCGTTGTCACCTTGAGCGGTGCCGTCATGACGCGGAAGATCTGATCGCGGCTGTACGGAAACACGGCCATACGCGCATCGCCGGGCATCGTGATCGGATCCGCGCCCGAGTTGTATGGATTCACCGGACTCATCGGATCGCCGATGATCGTCGCAAGATCGAAGTTCGGGGTCGGCGGGAGAACGGGCGCTGCGGGCTTTGCGGCAAGAGCGCTGGCCGTCGCGACCATGGCGAACGCGCCGCACGCAGCAAGGGTACGGAGTCGTTTCATGCGGCGGTCTTCTGCAGTGTCCAGAACGGGTAATAGACCCCGAATGGGTTGTTACCGAGTGCGTCCTCTTGTGTCGGCGCAACGATCTGGTAGCGCACCGTGAGGGCGTAACGCACAACTACGGGCTTGTCGGACGGCGTCTGGGTGGTGGACGTGGTGAATTCAATGATCGCCGTGGAGTCCTCGAGGAGGGACACGTTGGTCACGCGGGACTCACGTACGAGCTTCGGGTTCGTAGTGATTTGCTGGAACGGCGCATCCTGCTTCAACCAGTCAGCAAACTGATTGCGGGCGTTGCCAGTCATCTGCTGCTTGACCGCGTTGATGTTCCTGGCCATGCGCGACGACTGGATGTCATCGGTCAACACAGGCTCAATCGTGAACCAGCGTTCGACGGTTTCGCGCAGGGCCTTCCGCTTTGCCTGGTCGTCTGGCTTGTACGAGGTCAGTTGCGTCACGATGGGGTTGCCGCCGGCATCTGACGAGACACCGTAAGCCTTGACCACGGAGGGCGCAGGATTGCGGGTGTACACGGCACCGCCCGCTACGATCGCGAGGAGGAAACAGAAGGTCTTCCAATGGTTGGCCTCCACGCGCAGGCGCGTGGACTGATCGAAGATGATCTGCTCAGGATCTTCGTTCGAGTAGAAGCCCGGCGCAGGCGACAAGGCGACCTGCTTCTTGCTTCGTGGGAAGAGTCGAGGGAAACGCATCGCGGAGATTCCAATTGGGCCGGTTCAATTGGAACAGCCGGGCCAGCAGCGCAACGCGGCAAAAGAGGTGCGATTTGGGAGACCTTTTTACTTGCCCGCAAACTCACCGCGAATTCGATACGCGCACGTCAACCGGTTGAGGGGGGCAGCCCGAAATGATGTGCAAAAATACCCCTCTTTTGATCCTTTCCGTCGCATCGAAGTGCAATAGACTATTTGCGAGTCGTTTCACAAATTTCACGGCAGATGAGCGTTGGCCTCCAATAACTTGATCAGAACTGACATGGAACGCGAAGAACAGCAGGCAGCTGCAATGGCGATCCATTCGACGCTTCGCAAGGGTGGTGTTTCGCCTGTAGAGCTGGGCCGGTTCTATCGAACGACCCTTGACGATGGAATCTGCTCGAATCAAGTTGAACTTGCCCGGTTGTTCTCTACGTCGACTGGAGTTGTATCGAAGGCCCTACGCGCATCTACCTTGCCTGAGCCTGTTATCACCGCATTGGGCGGTTCCGACCGAGTTACCTTCCGTGTCGCCGAGACGCTCGCAAAACTCTTGACTTCGCTCGGCAACGACGTTGTCTGCCGAAATGCCGAGAAGATTGTTGACGGCAGAACGCTCCCGATTGCGATAGTCCTCGCTGCGCTCGCCAATGAAAGCGCGAACGTACACGGTGGCCGCCTCGTATCGGTCTCGGTCGCGGCCACCGGGAGGTATTTGAAGCTCGACGTCGAACCGAGAGCTATGGCACGGATCCTGAGCCGCTTCGCCGAGTTCTCCGAGGCGATCGACACGTCGGCACGAAAGATATGTACGGTGAGCCGCTCATAACGGCTCGATAGCTTGTGTTGCAGAAATTTCGCACGGCACAGAACGACGTCGTGCGGAATGCATTGCTAATTCAACGGCTTGTATAGGGGTATTTTTAGTACCCCCCTCAACCGGTTGAGCGGCAGGGAGTTAGTCGCGATAAAGCCGGCTACCTTCGTACGGCCCAGACGACGGCTCGATCTCCATCGTGCTATCGCAATTTTCCAACGTGACTCAGCATGGACAAAGTCGAAATTTCAACCTTCCCGGATCTGAATACAGCGATGGCAGCGCATAAAGCGCTTACGGCCACTTGCGCCTCACCGGTGAGAATGGGACGGTTCTATCTGGCGGTGCTGGAACGGAAGCTGTGGCTGACGCAAGCGGCGCTTTCCAACGATCTCAAAGTCTCACCGTCGAAGGTCTCCCGATCAATCGCGGCTGCGTTGCTTCCCGCGCCAATTCTTCGATCGTTCAGTGACGAAGATCACATCACGTTCGAGACTGCCGGTGCAATCTCGAAGTTGATTCGACAGTGCGGTAAACAGTTGGTGACGAGCCGTGCTCGATCCGTGCCGCTGGGCTCATCGCCCGACGTTGTGAGGTCAATATTGTTGTCGGGGAATGGTCCGGTTGAGAGCACTCGGAATGAGGACGCGATCTCGGTCAACCTGTCAGTCTGTCGAGGTCATGGTCGGCGGTATGTGCGAATGGACTCTCCGAACATTGATCGAATCGTCCCATATCTCAGGGATCTGGAAATCCTTGTCAACACCTTCCTTCCGTCGCTGCTGAAATGTTGACAAAGTGTCGCGGGAGGAAGTATCCGGTGCACGAACGATTGGTTTGCGCCTGTGGTTCGATTGAACCTTTGCCCGCGCATTCCCCTTCCTAGTGCGGCCGGTTCGCTTGCGAACCTATAGGCGAAGCCGATCGGACAGGAAGGGGGCTAGCGGGCAGGTTTGCCTTTTGCCTTCTTTGCGGCCGACTCCCGTGCTTGCTCCTCCGTGCCCTGCGCTTCGACCTACGTGTTAGCCTCGCATCATGGAACGCCGCAAGGTCACCATCAAGCTGTCTCCGAATGCTCGTGAGGCAGAACGCCTGACGGGCTGGATTCGCTTGCACTGCGAGCTATACACGCGGCGCTCGAGGAGCGTATCGACGCCTACCGCAAGCACGGTAAGCCAGTCCGCTACTACGAGCAGCAAAACGTGCTGCCCGAGATCAAGGCGGCCCGCCCGGAGTTCGTCGATCTGGACTCTCACACGTTGCAGCAGACGTTACGCAAGCTCGATCCGGCGTTTCAGGCCTTCTTCCGGCGGGTCAAGGTAGGACAGACGCCGGGTTTCCCGAGGTTCAAGGCCAGCAAGCGGTTCGCTGGCTTCTGCTATCCCGATCCCGCTGGCTGGAAACTCATGCAGCACGGCGGACGCGGTGCAACGCTGCGAATCGGTAGCGGCAAGGCAGCCATGTCGATCCGCGCGCGCGGCCAGCATCGGTTCGGTAATGGCGCAAAGCCCAACGATCTGACCATTACGCGCAAGCATGGGGAGTGGTTCGCCTCCGTGACGTTACGAGTCTCGAAGGATGCATGTGCGCGCGCCCGTAGCGATGACGCGCATCGCGGCGTGGACTTCGGCCTCAATGATTGGGCCACGTTCGACGACTGCGAGACGATCGCCAATCCGAGATTCGTTCGCAACGAGATGCCACGCATGGCCGACCTTCAGCGCCAACAGGCACGCAAGAAACGCAGCTCCATTCGGTACAGGCGCCTCGGCGCACAGGTAGCGAAGCTGCACGAGCGCATCGGCAACCTGCGTCGCGAGTTCCTGCACAAGGAAACGACGCGCATGGTGACGGCGTGTGCAGTGCTTGCCACGGAGGAACTGCGCACGCAGAACATGAGCCGTTCGGCCAAAGGCACGCAGGACAAGCCCGGCCGGATGGTCAAACATAAAGCTGGGCTGAATCGCGAGATTCTGTCCGCGGGATTGAGCATGGCGCATCAGATGCTCGCGTACAAAGTGGTGGAGACTGGTACGCGACTGCACGTGGCGAACACGCGTCAGTTAAAACCATCGCAGCGTTGCGCCGCGTGCTGGGAGATCGTTCACAAGACGCTCAGCCACCGCAGGCATGTGTGCCCGTATTGCGGGCACACCGCGCAACGCGATCAGAAGGCAGCGTCGGTCGTCCTGATCGATGCGCACACGCCTGGAACGGGCGTGGCGGCGAGACGGAAACCTCTGTCGAGGCAACGCGCCAAGTCCAAGTCTGTGACCCGCGAAACCCCCACTACAGCGTCGTAAGACGCTTAGCGGTGGGAGAGTTCATTCTTAAGGTTCACGTTTGTGGTTCTCCGATAGGACTGCAGTGGCTGCGACGTCACCCCGAGTCTTGAGGCAATGGCTGGTTCCACATGAGCAAGGCTCCGTAGGTGAACGTCAACGGATCCATATAGTGGCGGGGCACAATGGGTGAATTTCTATGGTTCCGTCTGCCAGCCACGCGCGATGGGTGAACATCCATGGTTCCGTATGCTAGCCGCGCTCAGTGGGTGAACGTCTATGGTTCCGCATGCTAGCCGAGCTCAGTAGGGTGAACGTCTATGGTTCCGTATGCCAGCCGAGCTCAGTGGGTGAACGTCTATGGTTCTGTATGCCAGCCGAGCTTAGTGGGTGAACATCTATGGTTCCGTACGCCAGCTGCGTCCGACGGGTAAACGTCTATGGTTCCATGTATCAGTCGCTCGCCATGGGTAAAAGGCTCTGGTTCTCTATCTTGGAGCACGGGGACGTTTACGTGTTTTCGATAAACACTTTCAACCTTTTAACTACGTTTACGTTGGACGAAATCCTTACCCGATAAGGCTTTCAAGAGGGTCGGGTCTATCGTTATGGTTCCTTGGGTACATTCCTGTGGTTCTATAGGTCGAAGGATATGGTTCCGACCGGTCATACCTATGGTTCCAGAGGTAAATGGATATGGGGCATGGGTGCATCTATATGGTCCATCCGTCAAAGTTGCCCGTGCTGACATCGCCCGATGGCTGTTGGTAGACGTCTATGGTTCCTCATGTATATGAGGAGTCACTTGATGTTCTGTCTACAAGTGTATGATTTAAAACAGTTTTGATTCAGGATCGCCCGGCGCGGGTTCATGTTTATGGTACCCATCTAGCCCTCGAAAACGGGGACTGGTCATGGCTCCTGAGCCGAGGCCTGTAGACCTGGGCGATCAAGAACAGCTTTAAGGTGCATATCTATGGTTCGAACAGCAGGCGAATGCTGCGTGATTTTGGGGGCCTTTCGCGATCGAAGGTCAACGCCCATGGTTCTCTGGTTGAAAGTGAGTGTGTGCTCACACCTGCATAGTGCTTTGATTATTAAATGGATTTCCATTGGCCTAACAAGAATGCCAGTGATCTTATGAGAATGGTGCATGGCTATGGTTCTGATGGACTTGTAGAGGCGCATCTTCTAAGAGAGCGCATCTCCTGAGCGCTTGAAGGTGAATGCGGAACAGGGTATTGTTACCTTTCGTTCATCTTGGCTCCGGACTTGACGTGCCCAAAAAGAAAATCACCGTCCCAACAGACACGAGTCAGATCACGCTGTTCCCGTTGGCGGATCTACCGGAGCCTTTTCGGAAAGCGGTTCCTGCAGTACATGTCGCGCCGCAATCCGGCGCCATTTCGCTACAGCAAGGCAAGATGTTCAACGCCCTGATCAAGAACGCCATCGAGCAAAACAAGCAGGGTGAACGTGTATGGTTCGAATACCAGATCTTGGATCTGATAGAGGACGTCGGCCTGAATACAAAGAACCGCGACTATGTTAAAGCGACAGTCAACTCGTTAGTTGGCTTTGTGGTCAACTGGGACCATCTGTCCGGGAAGTCCGAGTGGAACGCGAGTGGTCTGATTGCCGGTGCAAAGATGTCGGGCTCGACGCTGAAGTATCAGTTCTCGGACAACATGCGCGAACTCTTGATGAACCCGCAGACCTATGCGCGTATCGACATGCGGATCGCACGGTCGTTTAAGCGTGGACATGCTCTAACCCTTTGGGAGAACGTGGTTCGCTACGAAGGAGTCGGCCGGACTCCCAAACTTAGCGTTGAATCCATTAGGGATCTGCTTCTGGGCCTCGACTGGCGGGAAGGCTCGTACTCGCAGTACAAGATTTTCAAGAGCCGTGTCCTTCAGCCAGCTCTCATCGAGATCAACGAGGTTTCTGACCACGAGATCGAGATGGCTGAATTTAAGAATGGGCGCGCGATTGCGGCTGTCCAGTTTTCGATCACGCCTAAGCGCAAGCCCGAAATCACGCAGGAGGCGGATCTGGATCTCGTTGGCGGCATGACGAAGCTTGGAATTCCACTGGCCGAGGCACGCAAGCTCGCATCGACACATAGTAACGATGCGATCCGTAAAGCGATCGATTACACCGAGCAACGCGTTAAGAAAACTGGCGTCGAGCCTGTCGCTCAAGTTGGCGCATATTTCCGAAAGGCCGTTGAGGGTGGCTGGGAAGTGGCCAATTCGACACCCGCCGAAAAGCCGCCGAAAGCACCGATCGAGTCAGGCGATGAGTTGAAGATCAAACTGCACGCTCAGTATGCGGCTCATCGGACCGAGCAGATTCGTGGCTTCTTCAATGAATTGGATGCCACGGAGCAGAAGAAGTATGTATCGCAGTACAACGAGCAGCAGCCATCGGAGATCCTCCGGCTGTCAGATTCCAAGAAGGGGAAGAAATCGGCAGAGGCGGCTTTCTTCGGGTGGCTTGCCACTGCTGTTTGGGGAGAGCCCACGGACGCCGACCTCTTGAGCTTCGTGCTTCAGGGCGCCAAGTCAATCGCGTAAGCCGGGTTCCGGCATGCGAGTAGCGTGGCTATTTGTTCGCTTTGCGCGAACTATCGCGCTGCCCTAATGCGAAGAGGCCAGTTCTTAGCTGGCCAGCCTTGTGTCTGTGCGCACAAACGCACGAATCAGGCGTTTGTGCGGCATTGTTCCGTTAGGTGCTCTCCCCCGCCTGCTCTTCAGCGAGGTGGGTCGCGACGAAATCGCGCACGACTTTCTCCAATTGTGCGACGAGGATGGTCTGCTGATCTTCGTTGAGACTCGTCAGTTTCAGTTCGGTACGTCCATCGCGATAACGCTTGAGCGCACCGATGTCCCGGCCGCTTGCCGTATGAAAAGGAACGTTGCTGCTGTAGTGCGTTTTCGCGGCGCGTGGAGGCGAAGTGCCATCGAGCTTCTTCACATACTCCTCGAGTCGACGTACCGAGTACTCTCCGGCGAGTACTCGCTCGAGGATGGACTCGGCCGTAGCGTGGTCGGCACGCTCGAGGATAAGTTTGATGTTATAGGCATGGGCGAGGCCAACCTCTTCCGCATTCGCCAATCGTTGAAGAAAGTGCTTCGGCAGTTTGCCGACGTGTAGCGTTTTCGAAACCAGCGATTTGTTGATACTGAGGTGTTCCGCGAGCGCTTCCTGGCTCTCAAAGATATCTTGATCAAGGAGGCGTTCCCATGCAACGGCATCATCGAACACGGTTTGTTTGGTTCGATTCTTGTTGATGCTGCTTGCCATGAGATAGAGATCCTTGTCGGACAGATCAGGGACGATCTCTGCATCGATCGACTGCTCGCCAAGGCTCTTTTTTGCGCGGAATCGGAATTCGCCATCGACAATCACGTACTTGCCGGGGAAGCGATGATTGCGTGTGACGGTGATCGCGACATGCTGCCCTTCCCGCCTCATTCGGACAGCCAGGTCATCGATCGCGATCGGGCTATAGAACTCACGCGGATTGAACGGGTTCGAAACGAGTTCATTCAGCAGAATCCGCACGCGAGGTAATACAGCGGACGCATTAGTGCGGCTGCCATACGTACTCGCGAGCGGATCACCCGACACGGCTGCACCGGCAGGCGCAGGGGCTCGCTCCTCTACGGAGGTCACGCCAGTCGCATCGAGGCGCCCGTCCACATCAGCCTTTTCGTTGGCAATGCCCTTGCGAATGGAGGCACCCAACAGTCCCTGCTTCGGTTTAGCTTGATCCTTGTTCGACATTTCACGCCTCCAGCAGGCCCTTGATACCGAGAATTTCCCTTGCAACGGCCATGATCTCCTCTTTGGCTTGCTTGGCAGTTCGTTGTCCCTTCACGGAGAACACCGTCGCACCGATGCCGATCGAAGTTTTGTAGATTTCGCGCAGGGCGATCGTACTTTCGAGAATCGGATATGGATTGTCCTCACCCATTGCGGCGCGGACTTCCGCATAGCCGGTAGTCTTGGTGTTCACGCGATTGAACACAATGCCGCATCCCGTCGGGTCGCTACCGATCGTTCGGCGGACCAGCTGCAGCATGCCGATCGTGCTCCACGCGTCGAGAGCCGAGGCATCCATGGGAACAAGCACAAAGTCTGAAGCGGCGATTGCAATCTCGGTGTTCTTGTCGTGAACGCTGGGCGGACAGTCAACGAGGACAAGGTCATAATCCTGCGCCATCCGCTTGATCTCGCGGCTGAGATTCGATCCCGCCGCGGCCATGTTCACTACGGTGAAGGGATATGGAACATCACCGGCTCCGGTCGCTCGAACGGCTGAGCTCTGAGAATCGGCGTCGATCACGAGGACGCGCAGGTCGGGGGCGTCGTCGCAGTACGCGCCTGCCAGGTTGAGGGTGATCGTGGTTTTCCCGCTCCCGCCCTTCTGGTTGGCAACGGCGATAACTATTCCCATGTCGTCCTCTCTATAAAAGATGATCGCCAAAAATAAATTATTTTGACGAAAAATGCAATAAAAATATGGAGAATATTTCGCTCCAATCGCGATGACATTTGTATTTTTCCGTGAAGATCTTCAATGGAATCGAGAGAGTCCATCTCGCTTGTGATCGCTCTGGTCACGGGTTGATTGAGCAAATAGCACCATGATCGTTCCCGTCGATTGCTCTTGAATGATCAGGTTTCCACGTGGAATCCGATTGCCGATCGCTGTATTCGGTGACGCTATTGATCTCACGTGGCGTCCTACGTTCCGCAATTTTCGAAACTTGCCGACTCCGGTGTGTAGCGGAGCGCCGTACCTTCCGCAGAGATCTATGTTCCAGATCACATCGACCAGCTCAGCTCTTGGGGAATCCTCTGAGGGCTGGCTGTTGCGAGATTGTGGATGCGTCTGCGGCGTGACGTGGCCACATATGCTGAAATTAAGTACGGCGGACAAATGTTCCTCGACGCAGAACGTTCGACTTACCGGGAGGTTTCCACGTGGAAACATCGCGAATATCCGGTTGAATAAGTACACCCCAGTCATATTCAATACGGGTTCATCGTCACGTTCGGACCGGCCACTCGTTCGGCTTCAGGCTAGGTTTCCACGTGGAAACCTCCTGTGCATTTGGGTGGGTGCTTCCGGCCGACTTCAACGTATGTGTCCGAATGCGTTGGGGTGTCACCACTTTCTGTTCTCCGGCGGGTTTCCACGTGGAAACATCGTAGACTTCGGGGTGACTAGTGCATCCCGGTCACATTCAATACGGGTTCGTCCGCGCGTTCGCGCCGCCCATTCGTTCGGCTCCGAGGTGAGTTTCCACGTGGAAACTCACCCCCATTTTTCTGCTTTGACTGTGCAGGGCTTTCTGCTGGCTCAGCCAAATGTGCTCGCCATATCGCAAGACAATGATAAGCATCTGACCTTGAACGCATTCACTCAAAACCAGTTCGGCCCCTGCCATGGCGACAGCATCGCCACGGCGAGAAGTGGCTGAAACGTTGCCTGTTTCGTTGCAGGTACGGCAAGATTCGCGTCGATCGTAGGCGCCACTATTGTGGTGATATATCGAGGTGGAACGGGCGTCGAGAAGGCCGCATGGGTACTGGCCAGCATTGTTCTTCTTCTTGATGCGCAACTGTTGCCAGCAATATCGAAGCCTCTAGGCGAATTCCTCAAAGTTGCTGCGCTACTCTTTTGGGTGCTTTGTCTGGCGGCGACAGCATAGGACCACGCTATCGTCTTTCTTCTCGCTCAGAATCATGCGCGACAACTCCGTGCGTCGACGATCAAAGGCCCTCACAGGGCATGGTTGCCCCACTCGCAGGGTCGAGATCCGACGAAATTGCCAGTGACAAGGCGTTGGGGCAGCGCGAACGGGCATGGATTGGTTTGCAACATTGCCACTAGAGCTGCGACCGCTGGCGTTACTGCCGCGGCGCGGCGTCGGCAGGTTTGATAGCGCTGAATGTCGAGCTAGCACAATCTGAGCGTGGGCAACGCCCTGCCGATGCCCTAGCATCGGAGCGAACGGAGATAAGCGTCAATTGCGCCGCTACCGCGGCTGATCCCGTGACGATACGCTTAGCCCGTCTGATCGGCGCGGACGTCGGTGTTTAAACTTTGTGTGGCGGTTGCGTTGGGATTGTTTTTCCGAGGGAATTGGGAGCCTGTCATGGACAATCGCATTGACGGATCGGGACTTCCGGTCAGCTTGTCCAAAACGAGGCCGGTAGAGTTGGGCGAAGTCCGCGCGACGGTGACCGCTATTCAGAAGTTTTTTCGTTGCTCTCAGAAACGCACGATGTACATCAATCGCGTGTATGCAAGGTGGAAAGCATCATGAATTGATCCGCGAGATTCGATCAGGCCGGGCGAAAGTCACGCCACTGCGACAGTTTTGACGAGTGTCGTGACCAATCAAAGTTTCCACGTGGAAACCCAACGACAGGGTGCCATTACGCCGGCTGTCTACTTCGATGATTAATTTTATTTTTGAGTTTCTATATATCGCTTGCCGAGAGAGCAGGGCAGCCGCCGACATACTTCCTAGCGCGAGTACGAAAGCTGTCTCAGGTGGTAGCCACGCGAAGGATTTTCTCGGCCTCGCAGACCTACCAGCTAATCTTCGCGGTCGCATAGGTCGAAATGGTGTCAAGTGAGTTGTAGGCTGCAAAAAGCTGAGCACTCTCGAGGTTCATGCAGTGGGAGAGGGCGTGTGAGACAAACCTATGCTGGAGCGAATGCATGCTCGTTGCGCTGACTGTGCGGGCGTGCTGTGAGCCTTTGTGCAAGGCGCCGCGTTTGCCATGGCGAAGAAATGCTGCACTTTATGCATGTCTAGATGGATCGGCCTCACGTAGCGAGCGAAGAACGGCAAGCGTCGCGTCGGCGCATCCGCCGTTTTCAGTCGCTTCGTAAGTATGCCGTGCTTATCGAGCAGTGCTGATAGCGGAATGCCGACCGGGCGGATCAGGGGTTCATGCAAGCTGCGCGTGTCGCGGTAGTCGGCGATGGGCTCGAGAACTACCGGGACGAGGGGAGGGAAGCGTTCCGTCGCAATTTTACCGACCACGCGCAGCAAGTAAAAGGTTGCGAATAAGCATGGCGCTTGGTTCTGGCGGTCGCGAAGGCGCTAACAGTCGGGTGATGTGGGCAAAGACGAGCAAACGCATGGCCGTCTGCGCCCCGACGGGACCGCATTTGCGTCCGACTCGAATCCGGACGCCGTCCGTGGATGTTCCTCTGTAGGTACGCTATTTCGCAACTAACAGTCATGTCCGCAGGGCGCACATGTTGCGCCCTGCGGCGCCACATGGCGAGCAGACTGCCTATGACGATGCTCGCAGACTGACGCCCCAATGGGACCGGCTCCGCAATTCTGCGCGTGGTCTTTCTTGGCGACTGATCGGGGCTTACTGGCGATCTGGCTCGAATCGTTCGTTGGTTTGCAGCTGTGAGCTGAAGGGAAAGTTGCAGTACTTTCAGGTGTCAGTTGTTGACGCAGCGAGGGTTCATGTAGGGACCATCATAACTTTCGCTTCATGGCCCACAGAAGCAAGATTCGGAAATGTCGAGTGACGGAAGAGAAAGTCTAAAACGCCACGTGTTATGGGCACCGAGTCGTTCCGTGAAACACTCGGGAGAAACTGCCACAAGCCTGAAATTCAATCCCAGCAAGGGACTGCGACGATTTGGCGGGATTTTTCGCTGTTGTTTCACAACGTGTGGAGCCCGAGGACAGAAAATTCTCTCAAAACCGGCACGTGTCGACTTGCACAGCCACAAACACGATAGACTGTATCAAATGATACGTATTTTGTAGTGATGATCCGCGCGCCAAATTTCAACCGCGCGGCGGTCAGGGTCGGATGGCCCGATGCTTTTGTACTAAAACATGATTGTTGGGCAAAACCGAAACCTTGGCCATGATCCCACCACGTTTTGTGCGTGCGGTCACCAGCACCCGCCCATACGGCGCGCACCGATATGATTTGTTCGGATCAAAGATCGGCCGCCGGCTGACTCTGTTCGGGCGGCACGCGCTGGATCTGCGGCTCCGCCTCGAATCGGATACTCACGTGCTCGCATACTGCGAGCGGCCCCCGTGTATTCCAGACGCGAATCCATCACGGCCCGTCGACTTTTGGATCCGCACGCCCGATGGCGAGAAATTTTGCGTCGTGTGGCGTTCCGCGGAGTCGACTGCGGTTGCGCTGGGAGGCCGCCTGTTTCCGGCATTCGTGGAGCATGGCGTCTTCGTTACAGCTCGACCTGGTTCATCCACATCATCTCGACGATTCGCCGGCCCTGCGCGAGAACAGGAAGACAATGCTGCATCACCTCGCAGCCACTCATTCGATTCCTGTCGGGCAACTGATGCGATGTGCGCCCGACTAGGAACGTGAAGAGCTTGATCTGCTGGCGATCGAGTGCGTCGTGAACGTCGCGGAGCCATTCGTATTTGTTCTCGTTGTAGCGTTGAGTCTCGTTGGAAAAGAGCAGCGCCGTACCGCTGCCGGCGCGGGCGGCGGCCTCGCGAATGCGTAGCGACATGCGCGTGCGTTTGGCCGAAGTCGTACCGGCATTGGGCGCATGATCGCCTACCGCCTCCAGCAGATGTGCGAAGAACGGCCCTTCGGCATGCCGCGGCTTGTGTTCGCACTCCGCATGGTTTTCGTCATCTTCGGTTAGTGAGGCTGACGGCAGGGCAAGTATCGTGCTGCGCACGACGCCATCTTGCGGGCCATCGAGGAAGGCATCGCGCAGGGGCCACGCACG
>NZ_QTQF01000032.1:0-93549 GCF_003854235.1 Burkholderia sp. Bp8998 | reverse complement strand
TCTGGACCGCATCAGCCGATTCCATCCTCGAAAAGCTGCATCGACTTTGCTCGCGAATCAGCGGAACAGGACACTAGGACAGAAAGCGATACGAATTTGTGGAGCTTTCCGCCAAATTCCCCTCAACCGGTTGAGGGGCATTTTCATTTGAGACGTTATGTGGCTTGAGTTGCCTTCGCGTCGATCTCGGGCAAAAGCGTGCAGAAATCGTCCATGTTTCGGGCCGATTCCGGGCCGCCACCTCGCAAGAATAGACGCATGCCGCGCGTGCGGTTACTCACCCCATCCAAAGGACCATGATGACCACGATTGACAACGAGACGCACGTCCTCGATGACGAGGCACGAGAGAAGACGGCCGAGCATCCGACGAACGAGGCCGGCGGAGCCGAAACCGCCGCCATCGACCCGGCGGCGCGGCCGACGACGGACGGTGCGGACGACGTCGAGCTCGAGAACGAGCTTGCGCAGATGGAATCGGATGCGGCCACGCTGCAGCGGGAGGGCATGATCAGTGCCGCCGAGGCCGATGAGAAGCGCGAGCAGGTCGCGCGCACGCGCAAGCTGTTCCGCGAGTTGCCGCCGGCCGAACGGGTCCGCATCATTCAGCGCCGCCGCGAAATCGGCCGCGAACTGATGAACAAGCAACTGTCCGGCGCGGCGGTCGTGTCGACTGACGTTCGACTGAAGCACACGCGGCTCAAGCCGCTGTTTGAGCAATGGTGGCCGTATCTGAACCGGATGAGCATCAACATGCAGCGGTTTGGCCGGGCGACGTTCGGCGCCGACGATCAGGAGACGGTGACGACCTTTTTCGATAAGCAGCTGAACGACCTCGAAGCGTACGTCAATGAGCAGCTTGAAGTGGCGCACGGCTTTCGGGAGCGAACCGAGACCGAGATGCGCGAGCGCGGCGACATCGTATTCTCGCCGACGGTGACGAAGCCGTCCCTGGACATCACGGTCGAGGCGTATTCGCGTTTCTCGATGCGGTTGCTGTCCGTGATGCTGAAGTACGATCAGGTGATGGACCATTTCGACTTTCTGGTCTGGAACGGCGTGCGTGATCAGTCGGACGCCGACGAGGAAACGTCGCGCTTCCTGCGCAAGTTCCATCCGATCGGTGTGCGGGGCTACTTGACGCACCTGCGCCTGATGACGACCGTCCACGGTCGATAAGGGGGCGCGGTGAGTGCCATGCTCGACGAGCTGAACCCCCAACAGCGCGAGGTGGCACTCCTGCGCCGCCACTGCGTCGCGATCGCGTGTCCTGGCGCAGGAAAAACCAAGACGATCGCGACCAAGGCCGCGCGCCTACTGGAGGATCCGGCCGCGGTGGTAGGTGCGGTGACGTTCAGTAAGGACGCGGCCCTCGAGTTGCGCGAGCGGATCCTGGCGATCGCCGTGCCGGACGCGAAGCGGCGGCTAATCGCCGGGACGTTCCACTCGTTGGCGTTCAAGCAGATCGGACAGCCCGGCCGTGCACGCCACGATATTGCGTCCGACGGCGACCGGTTCGGGATGCTGGGTCGCGTGATCGCGGAGCTCGGGTTCGAGTGGAAAGTCGAGGAAGCGGTGCCGATCATCGAACGCATCAAGACGAACTTCGGTCGGGCTGAATCCGGATCGGCTGAAGCAAGGCTCTATGCCGCGTATCAGGAAGCGCTCGAGCGCAACGGCAAGATCGATTTCCAGGACATGCTGCGGCTGGCCGTGGCCGGCATGGAAAGTGGCGACATCCGTCCATATCGCTTCACGGATCTGCTCGTCGACGAGTTTCAGGACACGGATCCGCTTCAATATCGGTGGGTCGAGCTGCACGCGCGCGCCGGCGCGCAGGTGACCGTGGTCGGCGATGACGACCAGAGCATCTACGGTTTCCGCTCGGCCTTGGGCGTCCGAGGCATGGAGAGCTTCTCCGGGACGTTCGACGCGCAGAAGATCGTACTCGGCAGCAACTACCGTTGCCGCTCGGAGATCCTGGCGGCGGCCGACCGCGTCATCCGCAACAACGTCGACCGGATTCCAAAGGTGTTGCACGCCGACCGCGGCGGCGGCGGCGCAGTGTCGTCGCAGCGCTTCGAGGACGAATACGGAGACGCTATTGCGGCAGTCGATGTGCTGCAGGCGCAACTGGCAGCAGGCCGGACGTGTGCGATCCTCGCGCGCACGAACCGCAACCTCGATCCGATCGAATCGGTCTGCCGGTCGCACGGCGTGCCGTACTACCGCGCGTCCGGCGGTTCTGTGCTCAACCGGCCGCAGGCTGCACTGATGTGCAATCTTCTCCAGATCGTCGAAGGTCGGAAGCAGAACGGTGTCGACGCGGTGCTCGGATACATGGGGATCAGTTCGCATGATCTACGCGCACTCCATCGGGACATGGGCGCCGAGTTCGTTCAGCGCCAGAAACAGGATCTTGTCGCGCTCGGCCTGACCGAGGACACGGCGACCGCGTATCGAGCGTTCATGAAGCGTTTGGCCGAATGGCAGTCGCTCTGCGAGCGGGAATTCCACTCGCTTGCGCTCGAGGGCGTGTTCGAATGGATGATGGGGTACGCGAAAGGGGACGCGGCCATCCGCGCGCTCCAGTGCACCTATGACGTGATCAGCCGCCTGAACGGCTCGTTTACCAATCGCATCGAGTTCTTGCAGCGGGATAACAACAAGCCCGGCGACGGCGTGTTGGTGCTCACGACAATGCACGGCTCCAAGGGGCTCGAATGGGATCACGTCTGGATCAGTCGCGCGGAGGAGGGCGTCGTGCCGGACGACAAGAGCCCGGAATCCGAGGAGCGCCGGCTTTTCTATGTGGCGATGACGCGCGCGCGGGAGAATCTTGTCATCACGTCGATCCAGAAGAACGCCGTTTCGCGGTTCGTGATCGAGTCCGGAATCGAATAAAAATCGGCCACGCGAGGTGGCCGACCTGCGGAGAAATTCGAAGCCTTATCGCGCCGTGTTTACGTCGTCTGCTTCGGCTTTTTCGTGGCACATTTCCCACACTTCGACAGCTAAACATCCGATGAACAGCGGGACCGTGGTCATCAGGAGGTAGGTGATGAGCGCGATAGGAGCCTGGAGCAGCCAGATGTCGGCTACGCCTTCGTTGCGCCAGGCGAGCACGTAAGCAACGAAATGGACAGTGTTCCCAATCGCCTCGGTAGTGATATTGCCGGGGGATCCCCATAACCGTGCTAGACCGCTGACAGCAAGGGCCGCCGAAGCAGCCAGCGACGAGATGATGATTGCCATAGGTACCGCCCGCTGGACAATCGAGCCGAGGAGTTTACGCACGTTTTTCATGACGTGGTCAGTGCCGTGGTATTGGCGTTGTCGCTGAGTGGTGCGCCGGCCGTCGGCGCTTCAATGGTCAGTTCGCGCGGGACGCGTTTGAGCTGACCGTTGAGCGCGGCTTGTGGCCCAAGCCGGATCGTGCCGCAGTAATAGACGTTGCCCTTCACCACGCCGTTGATCTCGAGCATGTCACGGGCATGCACATCGCCTTCCACGACGCCGTCGATGCGTACGATCTCGCCTTGCACCTTGCCCTTGATCATTCCGCCTTGCCCGATATGCAGCAGGCCGGCCGTCGAGATGATGCTGCCGCTCACGAGCGCGAACGCGCTCATCCCGTGATCGAGGATCAGATCGCCCTGGACGACCAGACCGGTGGCCAGCAGCGTCACGTTGATGGTTTTGGGTTTCATGGTGGCCTCGTTAGAAGAGTTGGACGTCGCCGGACTTGCCTGCTGCCGGCGCTTTGGGGGCAGGCGCCGGTGTGGGCGCAGGCGCGGCGGGTTCGGTATTTTCTGCCGGTGCGGCGTGCGGCCGCGCGGTGGCGCGGTGGATATGCCGGGGAGCGGCCTTCGGTGGGGCAGCCGGTGGCGGCGCCGGTTCGGTCGTTGCGGAAGCTACGGTCGGCGCGGCGGTCTGCGCGACCGGTGCGGTCCGTGGCGCACGGATTGGTGCTGCTGCGGCCTTGTCCAAGTCGCTCGGCGCGGCCTGCTCTCGCGGCGATGTATCGGTGGGTGGCGGATCGTGACGGGCGGTCATCGAGCGCGGATCGACGCTCGCCAGCACTCCCTTTGGCGCGCTGTTCGAACCGGCGAAGTCGGCCGCCGTCAGGGAGCGGGGGCCGGCGAGAGCCGAAGCGGCGGCCGACGCAGGGCGGGGAGCTGGCGTGGTGGCTTCGTGCGTCACCTCGGCGTGCGATGGTACGCGCAGGACCCGCCAAAGATTGGCGGCACTCACACCGCCGCCCGCAGCGAGCGCGGCGGTTGCTACGGCAATGGCCACGGGCCGGACCAGCCGTTTGAACCGGCCGAGGCGGGGCAGTGCAATCCGACTGCGACTTCCTTCAGGAGCCGGGAGTGCCGGCATGGCTTCGACGTGGCCGTTGATGTCGATCACGACCGGTTGGGCTGCGTACTGGGCGTGCAGCGCCTGAATTTCTCGGATGTCCATAGTCCTCCGGGTGTGAAGGCGTCTCGGTTGCGGACGCATATACGAGATTGCGAGATTGCTTACGCGTGCGCGGTCGGTTGACGAGCGAGCGCTTGCCCGTGCATCGCACTAGGGCATGTAGTCTTTGCCAGCGTAGCCATTCCGGCAGCGAGTCAAGTTCATCAGGCGATGAACGTTCAATCGCGCAGTGTCCCGTCTACCTGGTAGCGATCGTTGTCGGGCACGCAGACGAGCGAGATGTGCTTGATCCGCCCCTCGGCGTTCGCGAGGATGGTGGCCCGGTCCTGCGCGGTGATCTTTTCGGCGAGCACGGCTTCCATCGTCGCCACAAAGAGCTTGTCGTATTGGGTGAGGCAACGGACCAGCAGACCCGCGAGTGGTCGCGTGACCTTCAGTTCAATATGCTCGGCGGGGAAAGCGATCGTCCGGGCCTCGTGCTTTTCGACCCACACCAGCGCCTTGCGCAGCCAGTCCGACGTATCACGCAGCGCGGACTCGAGCGCATGCGTTTTTCCCCCGCGCGCGACGGCGATTTTCGACGCGCAGAAGTTGTAGTCGCCGCGAATGAAATTGCGGGCGAACTGCGAGCTGTAGCACAACACCGTGACCGCGTCGGAATCGGGGATGATTCGATCGATGCGGCTGTCGCTCGTCAGACGTTGGATCGGCTTGAGTCCCGTTGACGACGGGGACAGCGAATCGTTCGACGGGCGCGTGTTGGGATCGACGGCGATCGGGTCGAGCAGGGGCGCGTCCCGCTGCGGGTCGTGCGGTGGTTCGAGAACGGCGGACATGATGTTTACGGGTGGTCTCTCTCATCAATGATTTTGGGTTAACCCGATTTAACAATTCAGGCAAAAGCGGGCCTGTTTTCGTGAGCTTTCCACCCTTTCCGATCACAAATTTCCGCAATACTGACTCTACTTCTCGCGTCCACGACGCATCGACCTAGACTTCGTAACCCGAAGTCCATCTTCTGTACAAGCCGTGCCAATGGGCATGCTCCGACCAGCCGGCAACTGGTGTGGAATCTTCTGCTGATGAGTGCCTAGCCAGCACTTCCCATCTTTCAGTCATAAAACTCGTCGCCGGCCGCATGTATTTGCGCCGCGACATCGTTCGAGTCCGGACATCGGGTGTCTCTCTCCAGACCAGAGTCTGGGTAGAACGATCGTAGTCGACTGAGCCGTGATCCTGCGGCGGAGTGGTATTTCCGAAAATGGGCTGTTGCGCAGCGTGACCATGCTGCGCGAGGACGACCTAACGTCCTCGATATGAGCCGACCGGCTCCCTGAGCGCCACGTCCCCAGAAGGGACGTGGCGCTTGGGTCATTTCCACGAATCCGAAAAGCGCGTTCCTCTTGCCGAGGGACGCGCTTTTTTCGTCGTTTGTTCCTGTCCCGGAGGTTCACATGCTTCCCAACCGTCTCGACGCGCGCATCGCCAACGTGATCAGCAACACGATCGCCGACGAGCGCGCAACTGCCGATACCGCGTCGCCAGCCTGGCGTGCGCGGTGCGAGGTGGCTCAGGTCGCGATGTACAGCGATCACGACCGCCGCATCTTTCTGTCCCACATCGCCGAACGCCGCGGAGAGGCGGCCGCCAGCACGCTCGAGCAGTCAGCGAGCGCGATGCGCACTCAGGCGATTTTCTATCTTGCGAGGAAACCTTCATGAATGCTGTAGTCCCTATGCTGGGCGGCCCTGTGCGCAGCCTGGTCGAAGAGCGTGCGATGCGCCCTCCGGTGATCGGACGTATCCGGCCCGGCATCAAGGTGCTGACGTCCAAGGCGCGCGCCAATCAGGAGGCGGTGAGGCTGTACGAAACGATGGTCGCCGCCGGCGACTCATTCGAGACGATCGGCAAAGCGATCGAATCGCGCTGCCAGCTCCGGAACGCACTGGCGCCGAAGAACGTCGACTACTTCACGTGCCGCCGATCGGACTTCAACAACCCGGACGTGGCCGACGAGATTCTCAAGCTATACGGCGAGGATCGCGGGCAGGGCGTGCGGCTGTACCGTTTCCCGGTGCTGTTCGCCTTCAACGACTGGATGCAGAACCTCCCGAACGAAATGGCCGCGTGGGGCGCCACTGGCCGGAAGTTCTTCTCGCAGTATGGTCCCGACGGCATCCGGTACTGCAAGACCTACGCGAAGGTCGAACGAGATCCGCGGGCCCAGCGGGCCACACGCCATTTCGGCGGTCGTGACGTGATCTTCCGCCAGGACGACGCAATCCCAGACGGCGTCTGCGATCCCGAGCAATGCCCGCAGTACCAGAGCCGGCAGTGCAATCTCTCCGCGCATTTCGTGTTCGCGGTCCCCGACATCAAGGGGCTCGGCTTGGTCGAGCTACCGACGAACTCGATCTACGTGCTCCAGAAAGCCTACGCCGCGATGCAGACGGTGCAGTTGGCGCGCGGCAGGCTCACGGGCACGCGCTTCTGGCTCTCGAAGCGGGAATTCGACATCACGCGGATCAACGAGAACGGCGAGGCCGTGCGTCAGCCTCAGATGTTGACGGTTCTCGACGCGGATATCGACATCGGTGCGCTGCTGGATGGCGCGGACGAAGCGGCACCGGCGATCGAGGTCGCGCAAGGTGCGGCCGCACTGCTCGGTGCGGGCGGCACGGTGATTCCGCTCCATCCGACTGACGGAAGTGGCGGGGCCACGTCGGGTGACACCCAACCGGCGACGCACGCCGGCAATGCTCAACGCGACGAACACGACGACCCGCCCCCGGAGTCGATCGAAGAGAAGCGGCATCGGCTGCAGGATCTGCTGCTGCGTCTTCGCCTGAACGCAGACGCGCGCCGCGAGCAGTTTCGTGTCTACAGCCACGTCAAGTTCGGGCGCGGCTGGGCGGAACGGCCCACGGACGTCGACAAGATGATCGGACGGCTGACCGGCGCCCTCGATGCGCCGGATGTTCTCGACCGCGAGATCAGCGAGGCGGTCGAATCGTTCAACCGCCGATAGCGGTTTTTCCTTCAGCCAGCCCTTCGGGGCTGGCGCTTTTTCCTCTTCTCAGCGACTCCGAGAGCTTTTCAGCAAAGTCCCTTTGCTCAAGTGCTTTCGACCGCGTCGTTCACGCATCGAAACCGTCCGCGCAAGCGGCCATCTCTTGACTATCCATTTCGGAGGAGTTCATGCGCCGGATCGGCAACATCACGGCGTTTTTCGGCGCCGCCGACGTGCTGAGCAATTGGCACCCGTGCCACTTCAGCTATCACGAGGTGACTTTCACCAGCACCGAGCAATTCATGATGTACGCGAAGGCGATGCTGTTCGAGGATATCGACACCGCGTCGAAGATTCTCGCCGCGTCATCGCCGCGCGAGCAGAAGCGACTGGGACGTGCTGTTCGTGGTTTCGATAACGCCATCTGGGAACGCTGTCGCGAATCCATCATGTTCGTCGGTTGCCGGGAAAAATTTCGGCAAAACGCCGAGCTCGCGGCAGTTCTGCGGGATACCGGTTCGAGCGTGCTGGTCGAGGCGAGTCCGTACGATCGGATCTGGGGTGTCGGACTCGGCGAGACCGATCCGCGCCTCGCGGAACCGTCGAACTGGCAAGGGCTGAACCTGCTCGGCAAGACGCTGATGCGGGTGCGCGACGTCCTGTTTCCGCAGTAATTCTTCAGCGCACCGTCTCGGTGTTCGTCAATTGTCGGCTGCCGCGAGGCGGCCTTTTTAATTTTGGAGGCGTCGATGAAAATCGCGCATTTTTCTGACTTGCATTACTCGCCGGAGAACGTGGACGAGGCCGATCGCTGTTTCGCGTTCGCAGTCGACGACGCAATCTCGCGCGGGGCGCGGGTGGCGGTGATCTCGGGCGACTCGACCGATCATCGCCTCGACGCACACGCGCCGTCGCTGCATGCGCTCGCGACACAGGTGCACCGATTGGCCGAAGCGATGCCCGTCATCATGTTGCAGGGCACGTTCTCGCATGAGCCGCCCGGCACGCTCGCCAACTTTGCGTTGATGGGCGCGCGGTATCCCGTGTTCGTTGCAGATCGGATTGGTCAGGTTGCTCTGATCGGCACGCAGTTCCGAGCGTCCGACGGTCCGGTGTTCGACGACGCAGAGATGCTTGCGTTCGACGGACTCTATCCGGACGCGGTCTTCACCTGTCTGCCGACGATGAACAAGGCCGATCTCGCACTGAAGGTAGGTGCGTTGTCCGCATCGACGGAGCTCGGCGACGTGCTCGGAACGTACCTCGCGGCAGCGGGCAGGAATAACGCACGCTTGCGCGCGATCGGCGTGCCGACAATTGGCCTCTCGCACGGCACGGTGGCCGGATGCACAACCGAGCATGGTGTGACGATGGCGGGATTCGATCACGAGTTCAGCCTGGGCGCACTGTTCGACGCAGAGTGTGCCGCGTTCATGCTGGGTCACATCCATAAGCACCAGATCTGGTTGCGCGAAGGGCGCGCGGTGGGATATCCCGGCTCGATTGGGCGATTCCACTACGGCGAAGAAGGCGACAAAGGTTACCTGTTATGGGAGGTGCTGGCGGCTGAAGCACGTGCCGAGCTGGTGACGACGCCGTCGCGCGAGATGGTGTGCATTGCATTCGATGGCCCGCCCGACGAAGCGCAGCTTGCGGTGCTCGCCGCGGACTCAGCCGGCAAGTTCGTCCGGGTTCGCTGGCAGATCGACGAGGAGCACAAGCAGCTCGTCGACCGGAAGGCAATCGAATCGATGTTTGCGTCGGCCGCCGGCCTGAAGCTCGAGCCGCGCATCCTGCCGGTGATGAGAAGCCGCGCGGAGGGGATCAGCAAGGCGGTGACGGTCGATGCGAAGGTCGCGCGCTGGTGCGAGCTCACTTCTGTCGAGCCCGACCCGCTCCTCGAACGGCTGCAGCTGCTCGAGACTGGCGACGCGGAAGCGATCGCGGCGTCGGTGCTTGATCGAATTGCGCAGGTTGGCGATTCGATCGAGGTGCCGGAGATTCCTGGCGGCACGGCGAACGTCGTCCCGCTGGTCGCCGCCAGTCTCGAAGCTGCGCCGGAGCCTGAATCAAAGCCGTCGCTGTCATGGCTCAACGATGATCTGTTCGCAGCCTGAGTGCTGCCTGTCTCGACGGTCAACACGACGCCGAGCAATGAACACAGCCGTGTTCCGATAGCCCACGTGGCTATCGAAACGAGGTTCACCCCGCGCCGACAGGCGCATCGATCGCAGCACCGCTGCATCCATTTTCTTATCTACCCTGGCGGGGAGCGATCCCTGCCGGGCGCACTCCGTCCATTTCACAGGAGTGTGTCTATGTTTGGCCTTTATCCCGCCGGTGCCCGTTGGGTCCAGCAGTTTTCCGCGTCGAACGACGCAAAGGCGTTGCAGAAGGGTCTCGTTGACCACGGCGGATGCACGGCCGCGCTGTTTCATCAGCCCTTCGGCTCCGGCCGCGGCGTCACGATTGCGCAGCGCGACAGTTTCCTCGTGCTCGTGCATGCGACCGACGTCGATTCCCCGGAAGTCGCTGTGGTACCCGACGTCCAGATGCAGAACCTGCTTTGGTCGTTCAGTTCGGGATACGCCAGTCAGTGGTCGGGGCGCGAGCTCCAGATCCTGACCGGCTGTACCGATTGGGACGCGCTGATCAAGCAGGCCTCCGCGTCGTTCGCGCAACTTTGCGACACGGTTCGGCAAGCCGTGGCAGGCACGCTTGGCACCAAGGTCATCCGACCGGAGCCGATGCTGCCGATCGACGACGAGGACATACTGTTCCTGCCGTCGGAATACCTGCAGGAGATCTCTCTTTTGGAGGCAGAATCATGCGTCCGTTGAGATTGCTCCTCGAGGGGTTCTATGGGGTACGAGATGGGATGAAGCGCGACAGCGTCGAACTCGATCTCGAATCCTTGCCGCGCGGGTTGATTGCGTTGACCGGCCCGAATGGCGCCGGGAAGACGACGCTCATGGACAATTTGCATCCGTATCGGATCATGCCGTCGCGCGCGTCGAAGCTGTCTGTCGATGCATTCTCGTACTGGGATCATATCTGCGGTGTCCAGGCGCGCAAGGAATTCGAGTGGGAGCATGACGGTATCCGTTATCGCTCGTCCTTCGCGTTTCGCAAACCGGGTAAAGCCGGTAAGGCGGACTACTTCCTGTTCTATCGCTCGATGGACGGGGAGTGGCGCCCGGTGACGTTGCCGGAGGGCACGGTTTCGGACGGTAAGGGCGAGACCTACGACCGTTGTGTCGAAGCGATCTGCGGCTCGCTGGAATCGTTCTTCACCAGCGTGTTTTCCGCGCAGAACCGGCGGCCGCTCGCGTCCTACGGCGCGAACGAGATCAAGACGCTGCTCGCCGAGTTGCTCAAGATCGACCATCTGCGTGCGCTGGCTGCGAAGGCGGCCGACGTCGCCAAAGTGCTGACCAGGCGTCTGGATGCCGTGCGGCAAGACGTTGTGGCGTTTGCCGGCAAGCGTGAGCGCGCCGACGAGACGCGCAAGTCGATCGAAGCGGATGCCGCGGCAACTGTCTCGGCGCGCGCTGAACGGGAGTCGGTGCAAACCGTGCTCGCCGGCCTGGTGCAGCAGCGGGCGACGCTCGTGGCAAAGCAGGGCGAGAACACGGGTGTCGAAGCACGACTCCGCGAACTCAGCGTGCAGCGCAATGAGGTGGCCACGTCCCTACAAGGCATCGAACGGGATACGGCTGCGGATCGGCAACGTTTCACGCAACGCCGCGCCGCGATTCGCACGACGATGACGGGCCACGAAGCGGTGGTGAAGCAACGCGACGCCATTCTTGGTGCCGCTGCAGCGAGGGACGAAGCACAGCTTCGCGTCTCACAACTGGAAGCGCAGATCGGGCCATTGCAGCAGGCCATCGCCGACATGGATACGAAGCAGCTTCGGCTAGCGACGGTTCAGTCTGCGATGACCGGTCTCGAATCGGAAGGCGCGACCAAAGCCGAGTTGCTGAAGAACCTGCAGGGGCAAGCGGCTGTCGTTGAGTCGGTGCCGTGCGGCGAGATGGAGATTCACGCCACGTGCCCGTTGCTCGTGCAAGCGCGCAATGCAGCGCAACAGGCGCAAGTTCAGACCGTTTCCCTGAAGGATCTCCGCACCCGTTACAAGGCGCAGAGAGACGAACGGGATGTGCTCGCGCCGGCAATCGCATCGCTGTCCGCGAAGCGGGTCGAACTTCAGCAGGTGAACGACAGTATCACGGCGGCACGACAGGCATTGCAGCGTGCGACGGATCTGGCGGCTCGCAAGCCGTTGCTGGATGCGGCAGATGCGGGGCTGGCGACGGCGTGCGCTGAGCTTGCCACCCTCGATCTCGAAGACAGTGAAGCCCAGAAACGTCGTGAGACGGAAATGGGCAGGTTGGCTGCACTGTCGCGTGAGATCGAGACGGAAATTGCTCGTCTCGTCGCAGTCGACGTCACGCAGGCAATCGCGGATGTGGACCGGCAGATGGCATTGCACCGCGATGCAGGCACGGCGCTCGACGCGAGGATCGAAGCGTTGATCCGCAGTCAGGCGACACGCGAAACCGAGCTTGGTTCGCTGGAGCGTGAACTAGGCGGCCTGGCGGCAACGCAGTCGCTGGCGGTGCGCATCTCGGACGAGATCGCGCACTGGAAGCTGGTGGCGAAAGCCCTCGGCAACGACGGCGTAATTGCGTTGACGATCGACGATGCGGGTCCTGCCCTGACAAAGACGGTGAACGATCTGCTGCTTGCGTGCTACGGCATGCGATTCACGGTCGAGATCCAGACACAGCGGGCGCTCGCGAACGGCGAACTGCGTGAGGGCTTCGAAATCCTCGTGCACGACGCCGACAGCGACAGCAGCAAGTCGGTCGGGGTCATGTCCGGTGGGCAGAAGGTCTGGATCAACGAGTGCCTGACGCGCGGTATTGCGTTGTATATCGCGGGGAATGCGAGCCAGCCGTACCAGTCGCTGTTCAGCGACGAGTCGGATGGGCCGCTGGATCCGCAGCGCAAGGTGCAGTTCATGCGGATGAAGCGGGAGGTGTTGAAGCAGGGCGGTTACGAGCGGGAGTTCTTCATCTCGCAGACGCCCGAGCTGATCGCCGAAGCCGATGCAGTGATCGATGTAGCAGCGCTGGCCCAGTAGGGCGGCGTCCATTTCTTTGAACCCTGGCGGGGAATTCCCCGCAGGGGCGTTCCTCGCTTTTCTTTTTTGTGAGGAACGCAATGCAACTGAAATCCGTTCAATCGAACACGGCGATGGCGAACACGTTGGCGATTCGCCGGGCGCGTCCGCGCGTGGGTGTCGAGCACGTCTACACCCTGAATGGCTCGGAACTACGCGACATGTTGATCGACGGTCAGTGGGTCACCGTCTCCGCGACGGCGGTACCATCTCAAGTTGTCTGAGCGCCGGAGGTCAGTTAGGTCAAATTTGATCATGCTCCTGATCGCCGGTTAAGGACCGCTTCCGGCCAGCCAGCCGTAGCTTCAGCGGCTGGTCCGGCGCCCGACGATCAGTGTGTAGCGTTGGATCGAAGAGGAGTCGGATTTCATCACCTTCAAGGATGGTCGAGTCCTCGTCTTTCCTGTCGGGCAGCCGAAGCGCTACGATACCCCCAAGTTCTCGAACGACGCTATTGCGCTTGAAGCCAGTCGGTGGAAGGTGAGGCCGTCAGACCGGAGGCACTGTCCAATCCCCTGCTTCTGGGCGCTGAGTAATACGCTCGACGGGTGTCACTGCTTGTTCTGATATCAGACTGCAAAGCAGGTCGGCGAACGGTTCGATGTTGCCATAGGTACTGGCTTGTTCGAGCGCGTCCAGGTAAGCCTTGCGCGACTGGACGGTCACGATTGTCCATGGGTAGCCGCCCGTGGTCAGCATGAAGTTCATGACGAATCGTGACAGGCGTCCGTTACCGTCCATGTACGGGTGAATGAAAACGAAAATGAAGTGGCCCAGCACTGCTCTGACGCCGGCGTGCTCTTCGCTTTCCAGCAGGTCCATCAAAGCTGGCATGCATTCGCGTACGGCCTCTGGAGAGGGTGGCACGTGGAGGGCGTTACGGATGAAAACCTGATTGTTGCGAAAACCAGCCAAGTCTCCTGCCTTGAGAATACCGGCCTGCACACTCGGCGAAAAAAGCGTCACGTACCATTGGAAAAAATCTGCGCTGAAGGCTTCAGCCGGTTTCAGCCCTTCATTCACCACGCGGCCGATGAGCGCCTTGACGTGACTGTGCGTTTCTGCGTACCCCTTTGCTGCCATGGCGTCTCGGGTCTGCCGGTCTTCAGGGTGCGTGAGCGGGCTCCACTGGCCATTGCGGACCTTTTCTATGAGCTCCGCGCCGACCCGGTACCCTTCGATGGACAGCGAATGGTATGCGTCCGCGACGTACCGGGCGGCGATGTCCGAGAGTAGGCTGTTTGCATCAGTTAATCCCCGCCTCGGAACGTTCTCAAACCGCTTGAGGACAGTCTCGCGCATAGTTGACCACATCGTCTTGATGCGTAGGACGTAGGGGGATTCGTTGCGTCGTCCGTTGATTTGCGCAAGAGGCCGCTCGAACGGATTGTTCTCCGTTGTCGTGTACATTGCGGCCTTCATGGTGGTTAGCAACTGGTTTGCATCGGCCGTACGTCCTACGGCCCTGAGGGCGCCGGCCAGTCGACCAGCAACCAGGCTGTGCCCTCCCTCGAGCAGGCGTGCGATGAGCAGCGAGATGTCGACTTGTCGCATCGCAATCTGGGCAGCCATCTCATGCTGAGTGAAGAACGTCGGGCTGACGCGAATCAGCGCGTCGGGCAACGGCATAAGTATTAACCCACTGGCGTCCGGGGCTCGCGAGGCGACGAGTTGGGATTCCGGAATGCGGTAGAGAAACAGGGAGCAGTCGTGCGGCAGCGCCTGCATCTGGTTGTTGGCTTTCGGCGACTGCAACTGTAGCTGTTTCGCAATGCTGGTGTGACCGCTGTGTTTCAGAAGCGACAGTTCGGCGCTGAGTTGCCAGTCGTCATCGAAGCGCGAGTTGGCGTACGCCGCGACAAAGACCTCCATGTTGGCGTACCAGCGTGTCGAATCGCCGTCAGCATCTTCTGGATTGTTCGCGAGATACCATCCCTGGATGACCTGCTTCAGGAACCCGGCCCTAACCAGTCGTTCTCGATGAGTGCGAGTGAGCGACGGTATGACCGAAGGCTGGAATACCCGGAGGCCTTGGTCCTGCAACGCCTTAAGTACGTTCAGAGAGTCCGCCAGTTTTTCGTTGGGTGCCGCCATTTTGTTGACCTAGGTGAGTTCACTATTTTTCTGTCTAAGAATATCACTAAAATTGCGTTATTGGATGACGCTACTTTTGTGCTATTCGATATCACTACTATCTTGCCTGGCAATGCCACTACGATTTTGCCAGGATAGCCAGAGCCCAGTTGGTACTAGGGGTTCGGCACATCGGGGGCGCTATGGATGGCGTGATTGAACTGTTGTTTCTAGGACCGGCAGACAGATGAGGGTGGACGAGTGGCCAATAGTAGGGTGTGATGATATTTTTGGTGGCCTCTCCCCGGCGCCGACGTTGCGCAAGGCGAGACGGCGCTCAATGACTCGACCTCGTTTTTCCGTTCATCTTGGAAACGGTCCGCCGCATGCAGATCAGGCGTGTGGTCCGCATTCTTTCACGAGCGGATGATGTTGGCAGGTTTGAAGCGCCGGCGATCAACGAGCGGAGTCAACAGAATCCGGACTCGCCCGCGAGCGTCAGTCGTGAGGATCACCAGTGCATTCCATAGCTCGGGCAGGGTCGGACATTGCTTGCGAGCCTGCGGGCGACGCGCATGTGCACTGTGGCATCCTCGTCAGTGCCAGCCACGACTTCCCAACGGGTATTGGATTGGGCTGGAATTCGGAAGTGACGGTTGCGTCCACCCATCATCAGACCGCATTGAATCTCGCCGACCAGAAACCCATTGTCGCGCACATATCGATGTGCACGACGACGATCGGCTGGTCGCCGTCGGAGACGATCAATCGAAATCGGCAAGCGCCCTGCCCGCGGTCAGGTCGTCGAGTTCGCTGTATGGCGTCTTGTGGTGCATCCGGCATCTCCGATCGAAAGAAAAGCCAGCGCGATGGGTGGTCCGTTCAACGTACCGAGTGGCCGACGAAGTCAAGGTCAGGTGCCGTCGCCGGACGAGGGAATCGTCGATCGCAGTCGCACAACGGTGCGCTGGCTAGTGAGACCCAACAACCGGCTCGTATCCTCGTTGCTGTGGCCCGCGATGAGCAGGCGGCGAGCGTAAGTGTTGCGCAAGGTGCGCGGACTCATGTCGGGCAGGCGGATATCGATTGCGAGCAGCTCGTCGCGCACGGCGAGTCCAAGCAGCGCGTCGTTCATCGGACCGCCGGCGCGCGGTGATGGAAAGAGAAGGCCATCATCCGTTGCCGCCAGCTGAGTGTACCAACGGGACAGGGCTGGCAGGGCGAACTCGGCAATACCGATGCGACGCGCATCGCGCGCGCCGCGCTTCGGGATTTCGATGTTTGGACGGACAGGTGACAGGTCGACCTCGGCGGCCTTCGCCAAACGGATCTCTTGCGCCGTGATGCCGGTTGCAAGCAGTAAGGCGACGATCGCACGGTTGCGCAGTACGCGGGCGTCCATGCCGTCGACGTCGAGCACGTGCGCCTGCAGCCGAATGTCGTCGGCCTCGGGGACATACACAGGATTCGGTTCGTCTTCGGGCCAGGCCTGAGCCAGCGCGAATGCGGACGCGGGATTCGTTTGCCGCACGCCAACGTCAGCCAGGTGGCGACACAGGCGGTCGATCAGCTTCTGGTACCGAAGGCGTGTCGTCGTGCCGGGCTGGCAACGGTTGTCGAGGTCGACAAAGAACGATTCGAGATGCTCGGGGCCGAAGGTGGCTAGCGTTTTGCGTGCGGCCGCGAGGTGTCGCATGAACCGCTCGAACATCGCTTCGTGCTGAGTGATCGAGCGGGGCGAGAACGCGCGTCGATCCGCGCCGGCGGCTTCGGTGTGCTGCCATTGCCGATAGGCATCGGTCGGGGCGGAAAGCCAGTCGGAGATTGGGTTCATGACGTACTTTATATACTGAATGTCTGCCCGTCACCACCGGACGCGAATCTGCGATTCGCGCCTGAGCGTCCAACCGGAAGGGGAGGATGCCTCGTCACATGCAAAGCCGGCGGAACGCCATTTTTGCTGCGCCAGTGTTCCCGTTCGGGCCGTGTATCTTACCGTCCGTGTTCCGCACCAGAAAAATGTCAACGCCCGACACCATGGTTCGGTCGATCGTCCATCCATCGGGGTGGGTCCAGCCATGGTCCCCTGCTACACGCCACTCGTCTTTTTTCTGAGCGGTGTGCAGCGCTGAGCGCTCGAGCATCGTGTCGCTCATGCGCGCTTGCCCGAGTTCGCCTGGACCATCGTCCGAACGATTGCGTACACGGTGGGAAGGTGCGAATCATCGCGGCACCAGTCGACCGCGGCGTCGGGATTGCCGCCCGGTAGGCGGCTCTCGCTCAACCGAGCGAACGCGCGGATGACCGCCGGGTCGTGCCGTCCCTGAAAGCCCAGATCGGAAAACGCCTGCTCCTCGATTTCGAGCAACGCGCGCCAGCTGAGTAGGCGAGGGTCGGCGGCGCGGCTGAACGCATCGAGATAGCGTTGCGCGAGCGTGGCGACGATGCGCTGTAGATCGTGTGCCGCGCGCTGCACGGCGTGCTCGTATTGCACGAGATCAACGTCCGGTTGGTCCTGTTCTGAGTACATGGCGGAGGCGAGCCAGTATCGGGAGATCGCTGGCATAGAGAGAAAACGGCACTGTAAATATATACAGTGCCGAATCGACTCGCAAGTCCGGCCTATCGGTCGATGGCAAACGAGTCTTGATCCGTGCAGTTGATCCATGACGGTGGGCTGCCGCGGCCGTTCCACGTCGCGTCTGTTTCGGGATCGCGGTAGCGGGCCGGTGGCGCCTGCCATTTGCGTCCAAGGCTCGGCCCGTAGATCTCCCTCGCTGCAATGTCGAATTCGGCGACCAATCGCCTAACGGCTAGACGCCTTTCTAACAAAATGTGCCGCCGGCGAGGCGATCCAGGCCGTACTGGATCTGATCACGCGCGCCGTTAGCGAAGGCGACAGCGTGCAGCTCGTCGGCTTTGGCTCGTTTTCGCAAGGGCAACGTGCCGCTCGGACCGGTAGAAATCCGACGACGGGCGCAGAGATAGCGATCGCAGCCGCGCAGACGGTAAAGTTCAGTGTCGGCAAGGCGTTCAAAGAGGCAGTGAACGCACCTTGAGTAGTAGCCGCGTCGGCGAGCCAGACGGGTAGAGAGAATTGCACGGAAGAAAGTGCAGACGTCTGCACAATCGGCCGTTCGGTCGGCTATTAGTTGGATGCTTATCGCAGGTTATCTCGGTGAGCGCCAACACATTCCTGTGCGTGGCGGACCTCTCACGCTGAAGATCACTGATACGTATCAACGATCTGCATGGGCCAATCAACTCGGAGCGGTGACAGATCTGCTGGAGCGTGTAACACCTCGTTGGCATCGCGGCATTCAATCGCGAGAATTGAAGGGGAACATATTAAGGGCTATGTTACCCTTCATTTCGGGACATTGAGCGAAAGCGCCGGGGCTCGCGGCGCTCGCGCAACTAAAGTTGTAGCTATGTTTCAACTAAAGTTGTGTCTAGGCGGCCGGTGCTATCGGCCGAGCGTGGGCAGGCAGCTGGGCCCTTTTCCGCTCCTACCCCGCCATTGGCAGGGTCACGGTGAAGGTGGTGCCTCGACGAGACGACTCGACGTGGATTTCGCCCCGTGGGCGTGCGCGATGCTCTTACAGATGTACAGGCCCAGCCCTATCCCGGCCGCATGACCGTCTCGACTGGGCAAGCGGCTTCGCGTCAGCGGGTCAAACAAGGTGGGCAATAGGTCGGGCGGAATGGGCCGGCCTGTATTGAACACGGTGATCGTGAGCCGACCGGAGCCGGCATGGGCGCCGAGCAAAATCCGGCCGTCGCCATAGCGGGCCGCATTGACCAGCAGGTTGATCAGCAATTGCAGCACGCGCCGGCGATCCCAAGAGCCAGCGAGCGGGCCGATCAACTGCAGATCCAGCTCGATGGCCGGGAACGAGCACCGGAGCTCGGCGGCCGCCTCGGCCACGAGCGCGTGCAGATCGACCGGCTCGAGGCGCAGTGGCAAGGCGTCGCTCAGGCGGGTTCGCGTGAACACGAGCAAATCGTCGAGCATCGCCTGCATTCGGATGGCTGCCCGCTCCACCACGGCAACCATTTTCTGCGACGACTCGGGCGCGCCGGGCGCATGACGGAGCACGTAGGCGCTATTGGTAATGGCGCCAAGGGGCGATCCTGCTGGCACAACCGACATTGCATTTTATAATATTTTGGAGCGTTGCAAAATGCCGGTCACGCAGACAAAACGAAGCAGGCACAGTGAGGAATAATCGTAATTCATGATCCTTGCTGCGTTGGAGCGGTGCTGTTAACAAAAATTTCTGCCTGATTGTCTGCTTCTGTTATAAGAAGTTGGGCCACTGGCCCCGCGTCTGTCCAGTAGTGAGTTACACCTTTTATCTCATAGAGCGTTGGCGGCAAGAAGACCCACTCGCCTGTAGTTGGCAGCCTTGTAAACGCGATGGGATCATCAAATAAGAGATCATTTTCCCCGATTATTTTCAGATATGCGCTATCCATGTGGGTTCCATTGCTGTTAGCGCCGATGTAAAACTGACCCACCGGGTCAGTTTTCAGTCGGCGTTGACACATTGCTTTAAGAAATTGGTAATTCTGCGGATTTTCTTTTGGTTTTATGGTGTGATAATGGCCGCTGAAATGATTTGGCGGAAAATTGGTTAATCAAATAAAGATGAGTATAGGGGTGATTGCGTCGATGGATCAGGGCGGTGAATTGAGTTCTGGTGACATCCCTTGTCGATCATAAAGGTCATGGAGGCAAGTAAAATAAGTACGGGTTTTTAATTGATTTTCAGAATCCTTGAATTCGTGGGATCATTCAATCCTCAAGGATTGAAAACACACGGGCCATTGAAATTATCACCATTCCAAACTGGTTGAAGAACTTCATAAGGTGATTTGCAAGCAATAGATTGCAACGTACGAAAACCCGCGATCTGTAGTGACGACTTCTCACCGGGCTGCAACTCATACATTCCAGTATAGTGGTGACTGCATTCCCCGGAAAAATTCGTCTCTCCCAACGTACTTCCACGTGCGCCGACGACACACCAACTAACCCTGATTGGGAATGAGCATTTATTGGTAATCGCTACTTGTGATCCAGCATACATGCCACCATCAACAATAGCTTGACCCACACATCCTTTAACTGCTAGGGTCGTTTTGACGTTTCTTGATTCCGTTGGGCTATTTGCCGTGCTTTGTGATGCTCCAGTCACAGAGGCGCTAGAAGTATTATCAAGGTAGGAGTTGGACATTACTGGGGTGCTTTTTCCAGCAGCAGACAAGATAGTCTGCGTGCCTTGTTCGGGTGTAGCCGTGCCTCCCAGCGTCACAACATCAGTTATCAAGCCAACCGTGACACCAATGGTGCCTTCATATAGGCCCATGAAGATATTGCCGTTTTCGAATTGTTTTCCTGCATCGCCAACTATTTTTGCTGTTGTGCAACCCGAGAAGGCAAGAAGTAATAAAGAGGCTTGTATTGTGCGCCTTGTTCTGATTTCCATGGAGTCCCCGATTTCAATTTACTTGAAAAAATTTACGGTGCTTCTCGTCTAAAGCGATCAAACATGAACATGGCAAAGAAGTCCGGACACTGCTTGCTGTTCTTGTCGCTCTCTGGCTCTCCAATAAAGGAGAACAGATAGTCACCGTCAGATCGTTTCACAAAGAGCGCTGGACATGAATTCTAGCGCTGGGTGATGTCACGAAGCACGGGTCCAGCAAATATACCCACGTCATTGACCTTGATCGCAAAGCAATATTAGATCAAATTTTTCTGAATAAATTCATTTGAAAACTTCTGGAGATCTAGGCGGAACGTCCTGTCCTCAAGCGTTCCAGTCCACGATGTCCATATCAAGGATCTCAATCACCTCGTCGCCCTTCAAAAAGTGGGGCGGCCAAAAGAGTTTGTAATCTTCCTTGCAGGTCTCGTGCACGGTTTGAACTCTCCATGGCGTGATTTTTATTTCAGAGGTCAATGTGCCAGCTCGACTATCTACCGAGGCACAGAGCAAGGTGATAAAGAGCAGTCGGGTCGCACTTAGCATTGCCATCGTGACAGATTCCTTGCGCTTCTTTGTCGCCAAGCCTCGACCCTCGCCGAGCCAGAACTCCTCGCTTCACCTTGGCCTTGGCACATGTCGTCAGTGATGGCGGGAGCGGGGGCAAACGGGCTTGCGTAGGGAGAATCGATCCCTTGGGCAAAGCTGACCGACGCGGTAATGGCAAGTGGCAGCAATGCAATGACAGTTTTTCTCATCTTCATCACCTTCTCCTTGTTGATATGACCAACTTGACCGAACGGAATCTCCGTCCAGCAAGTTAAGCAGGTTTGGGAAGGTGGGGCATCCCCAAGGTTGGGGATGAGGGTGAGGAAGGATCGGAGAACTACAACTGAAGAACAAGTTGGCTGAGTTGGGCAGTCCGGGATACACCAATCTTGGTGTAGATGGACTTGATCTGGGAGCGGACTGTTGTGATCAAAACACCGCGTGCATCAGCACATTCTTGGGGTGAGAGGCCTTCACATGACAGGAGGATGGCAAGATCCGCTTCAGCAGCGCTGAGCCCGAAGAATGTTCGCAACCGTTGGACTTTTGTCTCTGGGGTCTGGCTGTCCGTTGCCGTCATCAACACCAGACGGCGAGGAGAAAGTTGTGTCAGCCTGGAGCGCTCAGGAATGGGAATCAGGGTCAATGGGAGAGGCTTGCCAGAGGAGCGCCGCAAAAGCATCCCACCAACCGCGCAAGCTTGACGCCAATCAGCATGGGCGTATTGAGCGGTTGGGAAAAATTGCCCCTGTCGAAATGCAAGTGCGGGTTCGTTGGCTATCAATTGGTTTGCCGCGTCATTGGCATAGATCAACGTCCGTGCTTCGTCCAAGATGAAGACGGGAAACGAGAGAGAATGAAGCGAGGCTTCAGCGATAGCTGCCCTGGTCTCCAGTTGACGAAGACGCACCTGTGTCTGAAGGGCACGGCTGATGTGCGGACTCAATACATCGATGGCATGACGGTGACTTTCTAAAAGACCTTGTGTTCCCTTATCTCCGATTAGACTCAAGAAGGCGCTATCATTACCTTCTCGATGTATAAATAGTCCTGAAAGACTTCCAAAATCGAAAGCCCGCATGAATTCTTGATAGAAAACATGTTTTGACCTAAATTGCTCGGATAGGCATGCGATGTCTTCATACCACCGGCCTGCCGGCCAATTTCCGATGACAGATGCAGCCGGGTCATGCTGATAAAACGTGGTGTCGTAAACTTTCACGCAATCTGAAACCCAAGCGCTGCCATCTCCTGCCGCCGTATTAAGAGAGGGAATCTGCGAGGCGTTATTAAATGATAGTAAAGTGACGAGCCGGGTTCCAGTGGCGTTCCTGAGTTTATTCAAGAATACATCCCAGTTTTCCTCACCAAGGGCCGCAGCATAGATGCTATCGATAAGGGTCGATGAAACGAGCTTGTCTTGTGACATTGTTGACACTCCCCGCAATACATCAAGTTTTTTGCTTTTGGTCGGTATTCGACTGATCGAAACCCTTGCGATAACTGATGGCATTCATACCATGTCAACAAGGTCACCTTGACAAACTCATGTGCCTTCCATGGAGCGCAGCGACGGATGTGTTCCGCTGGTACGGATCATTGATCGCATCGGCAACTTTGCACAAGATACCGAAGGAAAGCTTTCTTGGGAAGCCATGGCCGCCGTACACCAGATCTGAGATTAGCTCTCGCGGCTCAGCGGACAAAGGATACGGCGGCATAACTCGGGACCTCTGGAATGCGAAAAACCGAGGGAAGCTCAAAAGCACAGCATTTGCGGGTGTTCTATGGGCCGACAGAAGCCGAAGCAGAACTTGCCGTCCTGTTGTGTAGCAAGGGAAGCTCGCCGCAAGAGTGTGCGGATATTCGAGACGTTGCCCTCTCCACCATCCGCTCCCCGATCAAATCCATTCATACCAAGACCGGAGTCACTCGCTCCAGCCAACTCAGTCAACTCGTTTTGCATTTGTAACCCCGCCCGACTTTTTCTCTTGGCATCCCCAAGATTGGGGGTGATTTTGATTCGCACTTTGGATAGATTCAAGGTGTAGAACAGCAACTTACGAAGGAAATACAACTATGAAGCCATCCAAGCGTCGTCAGCGCCAGATCATGCTTCTCCTGGCAACCTGTCTGGTCGGCGATATCGTCCCCGTGCAAGCCAAGACCACCTGTCCGACAGAAGTTCACGTGCATAGTGGATCAAATGAGGCAAATTTTTCGATTGGAGCCTTAACAAATAAAATATTTACCAAGGTAGAACTTGAAAATCATCTCAAGAATCTGGAGCAGGAATTATCTAAAGCCAAACAACAGAACGCCAACGATCAAGCCTATATTTCATATCTTGATTTCCCCCCCAGATCAGAGCAAGGAGCTTTCGCTGTATTGCCCAATCACACAGAATGGAATCGACCGCGCAACCGTAGCAGTTTCCTGCACCGAGATTTTATATGACTATCGATATCCGACCAGTGGTACCATGGACACGCTGACACCACGAGTTGAGATTTTTCAATGCCACCAAAAGGCAGGCTGGCCTTCTGCAAAGGATGGCGGCAAGAAGTATAAAATTAAGAGCTAGAGACAATCATGCTGAAAAGAATATTTTTGATGGCCACCTTGTCAGCTTTCAGCTCCTATTGCTCATCAGCTACTTGCGACGCAGATCTGGTTTCATCTCAGCATTTAGAAGGAGCCAAGTATCGGTTTCGCTTCTCCGTTCAAATGAGCAACTGTCGCTTTGCTTTTTGCACTGCGACGATCAAATACAATGTATTGTATAGCGAGATATTGAATGGCAGCCCGAGGCCAACCGGTAAATTCTATCTCGGCGCCGTGAATCTTGGCAACGGCGAAAAAATGTTCGACGATGAAGTTTTCGTCGGAGATGCCCGATTTAACCCCAAGGTAAGGAGCCTAGAAATTTTAAGTGTTTCCTGTCCAGAAATGTAATATAAGTGTTCCTGGTAAAACTACTTGGATTTGGGTAGTCTGGATTTTTCCCTAGTGCCGAGGTGCTGATGAAGTGCTGTGTCGTGCTTGTGAATGCTGAAGAGGTCACGTTGCAGGAGATGGCAATCAATCATCGGTTCAGGAACACGCGCAGACGTAAGCGTTGCCCCAGCCTTGCAATTACCCACAAAGTTATCACGAGGAGTGATGCGATCGAGAACACGCACAATCGAATGCGCTGCTTCTCAAGCAAGCTGTGCAATTCGACCAGCCACAACCACTCGCGCTGGCTCATGCCCTGCGCTTCGTCGATCACCAGCACCAAGAAGCGTCCGCCGCCCTGCGCGGCGAGCTCGATCCAGCGCTCGACAAGCATGGTTTGCCGTTCCAGCGGGCTGCGCCGCGCCTGAGCAAGCCGGTGACCGCTCGCATCGAGCAGGTGGGCGTAAAAGCTGCCGACGGCCTGGCTGCTGCCGGAATCCGTGTGGCTCCAGATCACCAACGGCACAAACCCACCATGGCGCTCGGACAGCAAGCGCTGCAGCCAGTGGTCGACTGCGCTCGACTTACCGAAGCGCGAGGGCCCGAAGATCGTCGCGCCATCGACTTGATCGTCCAGCCAACTGCCGATGCGTTCGACCATGTCGTGAATCGCGATCGTGAACAACGAGTAGTCACGCGTCACGACCGGATGACCGCGGGGGATGTGCGCCGCGACGAGCGGGTCGGGGGGCGCAGGCGACGTCACCATTGCTGGGCTCGGCGCATCGGTGGCAGGGGCGTGTCGCTGCGTGCCGCCGTCGGCGCTTCAATGTTCGCCGCCGGCGTGCCGGGGCGCTTGGCAAGGCTCACCATCGACTGTCCAGATAGTCGCTCTGCCTGCTGCTGCAGGATGCGTCGCGCCTCGAGATAGGCCGGGTGAACCGGCAATTTGCCGTCGGGCGAGGCCTCGGCGTAGCGGATCAGGGCTTCGACCGCGTCGCCGTGGGTCGCCAGATGCAGGAGCCGGCGCTTTTCGAGTGCGCGGATCGCCGCGCACGTACAGTGAGTGGGGCGTCAGGTGCCACGGAGGGGCGGCCCGGACCATACCGAGGAACAGGCCGCGCTGCGTCGAGACCGTGACGTAGCGCGCATCGTCTTCATTGTCGAGCTGCAGCCAGAAGGCCTGACCGAGCAGATCCGTGCGCACGCACAGCCATTCGGCCGAGTAGCGCGCATTGGAGAAATGGAAATGTGGGCGGCGTCCCGTCTTGATTCCGCCCAGCAACGTACACAGCTTGCGCGTGCCGACCAGGCGGCGCACCGCGGCAGGCTCAGCCAGGCGGGGCGTCCATGTGCGGTCGGCCATCATGTGCTCCAGCTGCTCGAGCGGGCTGCGGTAGCCCAGTCCCGAATGCGGCGTCGCGTTGTAATTGGCGATCAGCGTGTCGAGCAATTCGTGCGCGTACTCGACCTGAAAATGCGTCGCCATGGCCACGGCGTTGGGATCAGTGCCGCGCCTGTCGGCCGGCGAGCTGCCGGTCGTCGTCGCTAGCTGATGAAAGCCGCCGGCGGCCAAGTGCCCGAAAAACGACTCGACGAACGGCCGGTCGTCCTTGCTGCGACGACAGCTATAGCTCGCCGCATCCTGCGGCTTGACGATCCTGGCGTCGACCACGTCGCGTAGGACGCTTTCGACGCGGCCGCAGATATTGGCCAGTGCGCCGTCGACGCTGAATTCGTTCCAGCAGGCACCCGCGAGCTGCGGAAAGCGATATGACGGCAACCCGGCCCCTGGCACGTAGGCGGCGTCGCTGAACTGCAAATCGCGCGGCATCCATGGCATCAGGGCGCAGCGCACCGCGCGCAACACGTCTTCGGCCGCGCACTCGCGCCGGAGGCTGAGGTGATAGCCCAGCACCGCACGCGACGTGACCTCGACCAGCACCACAACCCACAGGCGATGAATCGTGCGCGGCTCAGTACCGCCGTGTGGCGACGGCACCAGCACAACCATGCGGGCGTCAAGCTTGTGCGCATCGCATTCGACGCGCTCGAACGGCGCCAGGGGTGGCCGATGCGTGCCGTCTCCGGCGCGGGCCTTGCGCACGCACAGCCTCTTGCCCGCCGACCAACGCGCGAGCACGCGCTGGATGCTCGGCGAGGACACGATCAATGTAGCGGGCCAGCGTGACGTAGCCGCGTTTTTCGACGGTGAACGGCCATTCGCCGCGGCGCTCGAAGCCACGTTCGCGCAATTCGGCAAGAAACCAGCGAAACACGACCATGCGCGGCCGGCGCGACGCCTCAAGGTCGGCGCGTTTGCCAAGGATACGCTCGCGCAACTTGTCTTCGAATCCCCGCCCTGCTGGCGACTCGAACACCCATTGCAGGGCGCCGACGGCTCCGCCGCTCCACGCATTGAGTGCCAGCGGCGCCGTCCGTTCGTAGGCTTTCACGCGGACATGCGGCAACAGGCCACGCCACCCCTGGATACGTCCGTCAGGATGCGGTCTGAGGCAACGTTCGGTCAGCAGCCGATAAGCCTGGCCGCGCCCCATGCCGCAAGCCGCTTTGATCTGGGCGCTGGTCGCGCCTTCGAGATACAGGCGAATCGCGCGCTCACGCCTGAGATACAGCGCACGGCGCTCGGTAGGTAGCGCCAGCGGGTCGATGGCCGGCCAGCGGTTCAGGTCGACCTCGCCCTGCAACTCGGCGTCGCCATCCTGTGCTTCACCACTCGCCCGCAACCGTGAGCGCCGTGTCATCCTGAGCCTCCGCCATCGCGTCGACCATTACGACACAAGATTAGATGAAATCGCCGATCGGGTTACAACTTTAGTTGACGCAGAGGGGCACGATAGACACAACTTTAGTTGACGTGGAAAATCGTGTCCTGCCCTTGATGGAAAAGGGTTTGCCGGAATTACTGCGTCGCAGCAATAACCGTTGAACTTTAGTTGCGCGAGCGCACGTCGCTCACACAAAAATTGTGTTGATCGTCGGCCATACCCCGGGGCATACATGGCAACGATCTTGTCGTTGAAGTTCGTGAAGCGTCGTTCGTGTTTGGGAATCAGCAGCGGTTCGAAGCTGCCGTCGCGGTCGCGAGGCACTTCGATACGGATCGGGTCGTCCTCGATCAGGACTGTCGTGGCACCTGTGCCATTGCGCGGGTCACGGCGCTCAGCTTGGCAGCGCCTGGCGGGTAGCTGAGAGGGTGGCTCATCTCGCCGCCCAGCGCCCGCTCGATCAGCGCATTCTTGAAGGCCGGCGTCGCGGCATTGATCGCGTCGGCTGTCATCGGACCGTTGCCGAATTGCTCAAGCAACTCGGCGGATATGGCCGGAATGTCTACCGGCCTGGCTTTCGGTTTGCGAGGCATACATCCTCCTTCGGAGCATCATATGCCTTGAACACGAAATTACTGCCAGCCCCGGTTACGGCAATGCGGTCTGCGTGCACCCCAGCGCCTCCAGCGCCTTTGTGATCGCATATGCGTTTAGTAGGGCTGTATCGAACGAACGATCGCCCGCTAGACGATGGCCGTCAATCGAAATTTGCCAATGTTCGCCGTCGTGTTCGCATGCGGCGCGACGCTGACTTAGCAACTCGGCATACCAGCGCCACGCGTTCCGGTGACACGTTGATGTGCTTCGCCGGAGAGGTCCAGGGTGTGGTCGATTACGCGACTGATCGTTCATGGACAGGCAATTTGTGATGGGGGCTGGGCGAGTCTGCTCACCCTGGTATCGGATAGGTGAAATGCTCGACGCAAGGGAGCCGCTTTATCCGGTCGTCAGCTGTGAACCTGCCGGTTCCGCGCGCGGGAAAGCGGTGCGCGTTGCTTGCGGTGCTGTTGCGGCCGCCGTGAGTATTCCTCGCAACCGCACCGTCAGAAAATCGACAAACGTGGCGATCTTGGCATCGAGAAACTGACGACACGGATAGACTATGAAAATGCTCGTACATTCGATGGTCTGGTCGGGAAATAGCGGCACAAGGCGACCCTCGTGTATGTCATCCACGACGCAATGAAGTGGCAGTACGCCGACGCCGAAACCTGCAAGCAGCGCGAACCTAACAGCTTCCGGGTCGTCGACGACGAGCGGCGCATCGGATTCTCGGCTGACTCTGGGCTCATTGGTCTGGATCGCCGGTCGGACGGATCGCGCTGTTAGCGGGATCGGCGTCAGTGCATGCTGCGATAAATCGTCGATTGTCTCGATCGCATGCTCGCGAACGAACGATGGTGCTGCTACCAGGACACGACGGCATTCCCCGACCCGCTTTGCGACGTTTTCTGAGTTCGGCAGCGACGTCGCCGAGACGATTGAGACATCGACATGCTCTTCAACCAGATTTGCTGTCTTCGGCGTGAATCGGAGATCGACGGAAACGGCGGGAAAATTTCGTCGATAGTCTACGATTGCGCGGGTCAAAGGCACGCGTCCGACTTCAGCCATGCAATGTACTTTTAATCGACCTCGCGCGGACAGGTGCGCCGTGCCGACCTCAGTCTCCGCTTCCTCAAGATCGGCGAGAATTTTCTTGCATTTCCGATAGTAGTGCTCACCCGGTTCGGTCAGTGAAATTGAACGCGTGGTGCGGTTCAGCAACCGGGCTCGCAACTGGAATTCGAGTGTCGATATAGCGCGCGAAACGCTGCCGGCGGTGCATTGCATATGCTCAGCGACCGCGGTGAAACTCTTGACTTCCGCGACTCGCGCGAAGATGCGCATGTTAGTGATTTTGTCCATGGATGCGTTCAGTCCTGGTCAATTGGTCAAGGGGGTACGGTTCGTCGCAGGTGATGCACCGCTGGCGCGGGCCTTCGCTCACGCGGTCTTGTCGCTCAACTGCCGTGCTTCAGAAGAAAGATAGTTTCGTGTTGGCAATCAAACCATCCCTACATTTGGATGTCGGCATAGACATTCGGGCACAGTCGATACTCCCTGCGTATAGGCAGGTGACTCCATGTACACATGTCGATCGAGACTCGCGTCAGCGAGGACGCTCCTCGGTGATCAGGGCGACCGATACATCTCATTTCTGGAAGCGACGGAAATTGCCGGGCACCTTGCCGTTGCGGTGCTGGGTTCCACGTGTGCGCCTTAAGAAAACCAATAAGAACGATTCAGGAAGTTTAGGGACGCAGTGTGCGGCGGTCGTTATGCTGGATGCATATGACCAAACACCGGAGGACTTGAATGGAAAGCTTTCGAGGAAGAGGCTGGATGCACGCGCGAAAGTGCCTGACGCGGTGTCTGGCTGGGATCGCGATGGCGTGGGTCGCTGCTGCCTTTGCTGCTGCACCGCTCGCCGGCAAACAGGCACCGGGGTTCTACAGAACGATGGTGGGGAAGTTCGAAGTTACAGCGCTGTCGGACGGAACCCATCCGTTCCCGATCGACAAGGTGGTCGAAGGTGTGTCGAACGCAGATATCGAGAACGATCTGCAGCGCGCATTTCTTGCGCCGCCAGTGCAAGGATCGATCAATGCGTTTCTGGTGAATACCGGAGAGAAACTGATTCTGATCGATGCTGGCGCGGGCTCACTGTATGGTGATTGCTGCGGACGGTTGGTCGACAATCTTCGTGCGGCCGGCTATCGACCGGAACAGGTCGACGAGGTTTTGCTTACCCACATGCACGAAGACCACATCGGCGGTATCGCTTCGAAAGGTGTAGCCGTATTTCCGAATGCGGTCGTCAGGGTGAGCCGCAAAGAGGCCGACTACTGGCTCGATCCGGCCAACAAGACTCAAGCGTCGCCGCTTCTCGCGCCGTTCTTTGATGCAGCAACCGCAGCAATCGAACCATACCGTGCTGTTGGGCGGTTCAAGACATACGATCACGACGGCGTACTCGAGCCGGGCATTCGTGCGATTTCACTTCCGGGCCACACACCCGGCCAGATGGCCTATCTGGTCGAAAGCGGCTCCGCACGCCTGCTGGTCTGGGGAGATGTCGTGCATGTCGCTGCGATCCAGCTTCGGCAACTGCAAGCTACCGTCAAGTACGACAGCGATCCTTCGGAAGCGCGTGAATCTCGAGAAGAGATTCTGCGTGAAGTCGCGGACCGACGTTACCTCGTTGGTGCGGCCCATGTTTCGTTTCCGGGACTCGGGCACGTGCGGAAGGATGGTGACACCTTCGACTGGGTGCCGGTCAACTACGACTGGTCGCCCGTGCCCAGAGCCGGTGTAGCGCCTCGCCCTTGATGCCGGGCAGGCGGCAACAATTCTCCAGGCGTCTACTTTTCTAAGGATCGATCGTGGAAACGTTGGAAAACATTGCAGTAACTCACCATACGCTGGTCGCAAACGGCATCCGGCAACATTACCTCGACGCCGGCAGCGGGCCGGTTGTCGTGTTGCTTCACGGCTTCCCGGAGACCAGCTACGCATGGCGCCACCAGATTCCGGTGCTCGCCCGTACGTATCGCGTGATTGCGCCGGATTTGCGCGGCTACGGCGAAACCGACAAGCCGGCGTCCGGATACGACAAGCGCAACATGGCACTCGACATCATCCGCCTGCTGGACACGCTGGGGATCGAGAAAGTCGTGCTGGTCGGGCACGATCGCGGCGCGCGAGTTGCTACACGGCTTGCGAAGGATCATCCGGAACGTGTCGATCGTCTGGTGGTCATGGATAACGTGCCGACGCGTATCGTCGCGGAAAACATGAGTCCGAAAACGGCACGTGCGTACTGGTTCTTCCTGTTCCATCTGGTGGTGGACTTGCCCGAGACCCTGATCGCCGGCAACGAGGAAGCCTGGTTGCGCCATTTCTTCTCCGATTGGTGTTACAACCCGCACACGATCGAGGGGGCAGATTTCGATGCGTACGTGAAAGCGTACAAGCGACCAGGCGCCGTGCGCGGCGCAATGTCGGACTACCGTGCGAACGCGCAGGACGTCGAGCAGGATCAGGCGGACGCCGATACCCGGATCGCCTGCCCGACGATGGCAATTTGGGGCGAGGACTTTTACGCGGTCGGCGGGATGTTCGATATGAAGGCGGTGTGGGAGGGGATGGCGACCAATCTGCGCGCCGAGCCGATCGCCCGTTGCGGTCATCTGCCGCAGGAGGAGCAGCCCGAGCGCGTCAATGCGTTGCTGCTCGATTTTCTGAGCGGCTGGACCGGGCGCTGATTGCCCAGATGTTGTATCGCATTAGCGGCCGCTCCGACGTCGCCAGGCGCCGGGCGGTTTGCCGACTACTCGGCTGAAAGCGCGGCTCAAATGGCTTTGATCGGCGAATCCGCAACAGCTGGCAATTTCGGATAATGTCATATCCGATGACTCGACGAGCTTGCGGGCCTGCTGAATGCGCTGATCCAGTACCCACTGATGCGGAGTGCGACCGGTGGTTTTGGCGAATGCTCGAATGAAATAGCCTCGTGACAGATTGCATTCGCGTGCCACGTCCGCGATTGCCGCGCCTTCATTCAGGTTCGCGATTAGCAGTTCCTTTGCCAGCGCTTCCTGCGCGCGCGACAGCATACCGCCAATGCGGCTCGCGGGAAGCAAAGGCGTTCCGTATTGTTTCGAAAGATGGATGCCGATGGCGAGCCCCATCTGTTCCACGAAGAGCGAGTTCAGCGCACCGGCGGTATCGAAACACCCGGCAACCGCGCGGGCAAGGTGGCCCAGTACCGGGTCACGCTGATCGATTGAACATGTCAGTCCGGCAAATCGGCCCGCGTCGCGTTCGTCATCGAGGCGGTCGAAAAACAATCCCGGCAGTTCGATGAGCACGAAATCGAAATTGCCGTGAAGATCGGCGCGATAATCGTCCGACATGTCGCGGATATAGATCGAGTCGTCGCTGAAATGTCGTGCAATCTTGCGTTGACCCTGAAAAATGTCGCGCCGATGACCTCTGTTCATCGACACGCCAATCAGGTACCCGCGATCTGACGCAGGCATCGCAACACGATGGACGGTATCGTTGTCCATGCATTTGCGGTAGAACGTCAAGTCGGTGCCGCGCATTTCCAGATTCGTGCGCAACTGGCTTGAAGTGCACCCAAGCGCATCCTTCTTCATCGCGCCGGCGGCGGGCTGGGCAGTAAGCAGCATGCTGCGTACCTCGGATCAACATACGGAAGGTTGGCGAGGAAGCAAGTTTACACTGTTGCGATGCACAAAAAAACCTCGAATCGATGAAAACAATGGTGCACACGATCGGTGCATGCGACATCCGGTGATCGTATCGACTTACCCTTACGTAACTCTCCTTCAACTCACGTAACAAAAGTACAAGAACAGCCTCATCTTTTCGGATAAAGTCGGCACCGCGTAGATCGTTGCGCCGCAATGTGAGTGAGCGTTGAAAGTAATTTCGAAGGTTCGCCGCGGGAGAGAGGCGATTCGAAACGGACGATCCCTCAGCTGTTTTGCTGACATGCGCGGCAACCGAGCGGATCTTGGGCGCGCATGACCGGCGCTCGCCCGATGCAGGTAGCCAGCGGTTCCAGTATCGGCACGCTCGAACCCGAAACAAGGATGCGCGGTTTTGCCGACAGGCGATTGCGATGGCGCCACAGACGTCGCGAAAATTGTGACCGTACAAGATACATATAATCAACGGGGCGTGCCGTTTGAAGTGCCGTGCCGCTAGCGGCGCTGGGTGGGAGGGGCGGGTCGGGGAAACGATTCGTCGTATGTGACTTTGTGTTGAATAGTGAAACGAAGCATGGAGAATCACGTCGCTGAAGGGATCGTCTGGGACGAGAGACGATACGCGCAAGCCACGCAGAACTTCATTCGGGCGTCAGACACGTTTGTTGAATCTCAGATCGTCGATCCCGTGTCGGATACAGCTTGGCTTGCACTGCAGACGGAATGGTCAAATGAACTGTCCTGCAGCCAGATGGAACGCGAATTCAATGTCCGAGCCAAGCTGTCACTGGACTGGGCTGTTGTTCCGCATGCGCTGGTCCGGACCGCGGACGGACCAGCGTTGATCTACGAGATGACCGCAGGCACGTCCCTCTCGGCGCTAGCGGGAAAACTGTCCGTTGCTCAGTTCCTCTCGATCGCGATTGGAATGGCGCGGTGCATCGCGAAGACGCATGAGCAGCGTCTTGTGCACGGCGATATTCGGACCGCGAATTTCGTTCATGAGTCGAATGGCGTCGTCCGTATTCGCTCGTTCATGCATGCATGCGATCTGACTGGCGAGCTACGTTTCAGACGACAGCCCAGCGAGGCTGCGGCGCCGTACGCCGCGCCTGAGCGGACCATGTGGGAGGACGCGTTCGACGACGAGCGAAGTGATCTGTATTCGCTTGGCGTCACGCTATTCGAGCTATTGACGGGCGCGTATCCATTCAAGGCGTCCTCGCTGGCCGAATGGTTGCATGCACATGTCGCAATCGAACCTGCGAAACCGGGCAAGCACCGGGCAGACGTGCCGCCGATACTCGACGAGGTCATCCTCAAGCTGTTGTCGAAGGATCCGAATACCCGCTATCAGACCGCCAAATCCCTTTATCACGATCTCGCGTACATCGAGGTAGCGTGGAAGGCATCGGGTGCGGCCGCACCGTTCGATCTCGCGCGTGCCGACCGCTTCTTGCAGGATGCCGGTCCCGGCGCTTTCGTCGGGCGCGAAGGCGAACTGCGCCAGCTCGTCGATGCCTATGACGATGTAGCGCTGACGGGGCGCGCGTCGATCGTAATGATCGAGGGCGGGGCCGGGCTGGGAAAGACGATGCTTGTCAACCGACTCAAGGTGCGGCTGAACCCGTCGTCGCAGTTCTGCGGTAGCGGAAAGGTCGATCAATATCAGTCTTCGCAACCGTATGCGCCGGTCGTCAGCGCGTTGCGCTCGCTATTACTATTACCTCATGCCGCCCCGCTGGATGACGATGCCCGCGTAGATTTGACGCAGGGAATCCGTGAGCGCCTGCGCGAACACGCCGGCTTGCTGGCTCAGTTGGCTCCCGAGATCGGGCAGACGATGGGCATGCAGGAAGTCGAAGCGGATGGGACCGGCACGATGCCGGTGTCGCGCGTTCACCAGATACTGGCGAGCGCATTTTCTGCCTTTGCGTCACCAGGATCGCCGCTGTTGCTTGCGATCGACGACGTTCAATGGGCCGATGACGCGACGCTCGACTTCCTCGAGGCGTTAATTGCCGATGCGCCGGCGAACCTGTGCGTTGTCATCACCTGTCGGCCTGCTGAGTCCGATCAGACAACCCGTTTTCGAACGTTCGTCGAATGTCTGCGCGGTATCTGCACGACCGCGATCGATCTCACGCCGCTGCAAGTGTCCGATGTCGTTCGAATGATCGGATCGTTTCTTAACGAACCGTTCGACCGCGTGCGCGATCTCGGTGAACTGATCCATAGGAAAGCGGAAGGCAATCCATTCCACGTGCGGCAACTATTGCGTGCGCTCTTCGACGCCCGACTGGTTCGCTTCGATGGTGATAGCCATGCGTGGACTTGGGACCGAGAGGCAATCGACCGACACCACGATGCGGAGAATGTCGTCGAATTGCTGGAGCATCGACTGGAAGGATTGTCGCCGGCCGAGCGGGATATGCTCAGTTGGCTTGCATGTATTGGGACGGAATGTGATTCCGGCCGCATCGCCCGCATACTGGGTACGGCGCGCGGCGACGTACTGTTCCGGCTGGAACAAGCGCGGCGGACGGGTTTTGTCTTGCGGCGGGGCGAGCAATGGGGATTTACCCACGACAGGATTCGGGAGGCTGCGTACGGGCTGCTCGATCCGGCTACGCGCGCGGCGCGGCACGAGCGAATTGCTGCCGCGATGATTTCGCTGTCGTCTGCAGGCAATCCGGACAACGTACTCGATATCGCAGCCCAGATCGAGCGCGCGATTTGCATCCCGGTCGAGCGCGGGCGGGCGGTTTCGTTTGCCAGCATGCTGATTCTCGCAGCGGAGCGTACCGCTGCGGCGGCCGCGCGCGACCGGACGCTTGCGTTTCTCGCATCGGCCGAGACCTTGCTCGGCAAGGCCGCCTGGAGTGATACGTACGACCTCACAAGGGCTCTGACCGTGCTGCGTTGTCGCACATTGCTTGCCACCGGCCACCTGGAGAACGCAGCACGTGAAATCGATGCATTGCTGCCCCGCATGCGTTCGGCGATCGATGCCGCGGAAGCCTATCGGCTCAAGGCGGCACTGCTGACCGTCAAGTCGGACTATGCGGGGGCCGTCGATGTCGCGCTCGAAGGCTTGAGGTCGCTCGACATCGATTTTCCCGCCCAACCGTCGACCGATGACCTGGCTGACGCGTACCATGAGATCGAGGCCGAACTTAGGGGGCGTTCGATCGCGGAGCTCGTCGCGCTCGAGAAGATGAATGATGCGCGCATTGAGGCGGCGATGAGTTTGCTGACCGCCCTTGAGGCGGCGATGTTCTATCCGAGTGCGGGGCTGACATTGCTGCAGTTAGCGACCATGGTACGGCTGACATTGCAATACGGTGTCACGGGTGCCTCCGTGCAGGGACTAGCGTGGTACGGTGTCTATATTGCGAACGCCTACGATGCGTACGAAGAGGGACTGGCATTCGCGAAAGTCGCACTTGCGCTCGTCGACAAGCATGGGTTCGAGCGCTATCGCACGGCGACTCTAGTCGCACTCGACCAGGTCAGCGTGTGGACCCAACCGCTCGCGTCTGCGCTCGATTATGCACGTCAGGCGAAGGCGGCCGGAAACGAAAGTGCGGAATTGCGCTGGCAGTGCTACAGCTGTAATCACATCGTTTCGGACTTGATCGCGATGGGCGAGACGTTGCCCCGAATCCGTGACGAGATCGAATCGCTGTTGACGATCGCGCGCGGTGCCGGTTACCACGACATCGTCGATCTGGTGGCGACTCAAGCCGAGTTCGTCGAGTCGCTCCAGACAGGCAGCGGTCGGACGATCGGAACGTGGCAATCCCGGAGCAGGGAAATTGGGCACGCCGAACGCTGTGACAAGCCCCCCATGGCCGTGTTGTCGTTCTGGACGCTCGTGCTGCGCGGACAATCCGCGTTTTTGCTCGGCGACCTGGGTACGGCCGAGTCCTCGTTCGAGGCGGCTGTCTCGCTGACCTGGTCCACGCCAGCGCATATCATGCTGTCCGATTTTTATCTGTTTGCGACTTTGACTGCGATCCATGCGAATCGGGGGCGGCTGTCGCCGGAGCAACTGCTCGCGAAAGTCACCGTTCATCGAGAACAGATGGCGACTTGGTCGGCACTGAACCCGGGTACGTTCCAGAACAAGCTGATGCTGATCGAGGCGGAGTTCGAGCGCGTGCGTGGCAACGATCTTCGCGCGATGCAGTTGTACGAGGTGTCGGCCAACATGGCGGCTGCACAAGGCTTTGTGCACGAACAGGCGCTGGCCCACGAACTGGCAAGCCGGCACGCGGCCGAGTCGTCGCTTTCCGGCGTCGCGCGCCACCATTTGCGCATCGCCCATGCGTGCTATCGGCGCTGGGGCGCGCTTGGCAAGGCGGCCCGGATTGAAGCGCAGCATTCGTTTGTCGCGACTGACGCTTTACCGGCGGTGGCGCCATTGGAGATTCAAGGCAGCACGGATCTCGATTTCATGGTCGCGATGCGTACCGCGCAATCGCTTTCCGAAGAGCTCGACCTGCAGCGTCTCGTCCAGTCGCTCATGATCAACATGGTCGTACATGCCGGCGCACAGTACGGCGTGCTGATCCTCGTGCGCAACGGTGCGCCGAGGATCGAGGCATCGGCCCGTGTCGATGGCGACGACGTGGTCGTCGATTTCACGCGGACGCGACCAGTCGACAAGGACATGCCGACATCGATGCTGAATCGCGTCATGCGAACGCGCAAGCCGCTCGTGTTTGACGATGCGTCGACGCAGGGTATGCCCGAGCATGCGGCGAGCCTGGCCGTTCGCCCGACCCGATCCGCATTCTGCTTGCCGTTGCTCAAGCAGGGGGAACTGATCGGCGTGCTTTATCTTGAGAACGCGTTGGTGCACGGCGTATTCACGCCCAAACGGACCGCGATGCTCGAGGTGCTCGCGCCTCAGGCCGCGAATTCACTTGAAACCGCACGGCTCTATACCGAACTCATCGAGGAGAATGCGCGCCGTCAGGAAATGGAAGAGGCGTTGCGGCGCGCGCGAACGGAGTTGGCTCATGCGGCCCACGTCACGGTGATGGGGGAACTCGCCGCATCGATCGCCCATGAGATCAACCAGCCGCTCACCAGCATCGTATCGAGCGCCGGCGCGAGCCTGCGCTGGCTAGGCAACGCGCAGCCGAACATTGCCGAGGCGCGGTCCAATCTCGAAGATATCCGTGCGTCAGGCGTTCGTGCGGCGGACATCGTACGAGCGTTGAGGTCGCTGGCGAAGCAGGCACCCGTCACGCTCGCGCCGGTCGTGATCGATGATCTCGTCGGAGAGATGCTGAAGCTGACGGCGATGGAGATCGACGCGAAGCGCGTCCGGCTACGAGTTCGGCTGGATAGCGGTGGCGTCGAGGTCCTGGCAGACCGGATTCAGATCCAGCAAGTCGTTCTGAATCTGATTACAAATGCGCTGGATGCAATGGACGGCGTGGAACACCCACGCCTGCTCGACGTGGCATCGACGATCGAGGCGGGCCATGTCGTTGTCAGCATACTCGATAGCGGCCCAGGGATCGACGAGTCGCTGATGGAGCGCATCTTCGCCCCCTTCTTTACGACCAAGTCGCACGGAATGGGCATGGGGCTCGCCATCTGCAAATCGATCATGGAGGTGCATGGCGGAATGTTGACCGCAACGGCCGGACCGTCCGGAGGTTCGGCATTCGTGTTCAGGCTGCCGCTTGCCGACATCGCCCGCTGAACAGACTGCCCTGGCAGCAGCCCGTTACTAATTTCGGATGTCGTGTGGTTCGACGCCGAGCGCTTGCGCCATGCGAACGAGATCGGGCAGCGTGCGCGCGCCCATCTTGCGCATCACCTGACCGCGATGGACCTTCACGGTGATTTCATGCAGGTTCAGGTGCCCCGCGATCTGTTTGTTCATCAGGCCGGTGATGACGAATCCCATGACTTCGCGCTCGCGCGGCGTCAGAGAAGCGTATGCGGCCCGCAGGCCGGTCAGCGAGCGCGCCGCATCGAGCCTCGCGGCGTCAACCGCGAGGGCGTGCGTGACGGCGTCGACAATATCCTGCTCGCGAAACGGCTTGGTCAGGAAGTCGACTGCACCGCTTTTCATTGCCTTGACGGACATCGGTACATCGCCGAAGCCCGTCATGAACAGGATCGGAATGCTCAGCCCGTTTCGCATGGCGTCTTCCTGAAAGGCGAGACCACTTTCTCCACGCAGACGCACGTCGAGTAGCAGGCAACTCGGAGTGTCCGGCCGATGGAAGGCAAGAAAGTCGCGCGACGACGCAAACGTTTCGACGTGCAGTCCGACCGAGCGCAGCAGCGAGTCGAGCGAGCGACGCAAAGTTTCGTCGTCGTCGACGATATAAACGACAGGCGGATGGTTTGGCACGTCCGGCGATATCGTGCTTGTTTCGCTTGTCATTCTGGATCCCTTCGGGGTGGTTAAACCGGCGCGCATCATGTCGCCACGGCTCCCAACGTTCTATGCAGTTGAAATATCACGGCGATTCGAGGCGGAATCAGTAGGATCCGGCGGTGCCGGAGGATGTCGCTTGGTCGACCAGATTCAACAGGTCGTCATCCGAAAAGGGTTTGCGCAGGAAATCTAAAGCACCTTGATCCAGTGCACGCTTGACGACATCGTCGTCGCGTTGGGCGGACATGATGATGACTGGCGTTCGCGCCCCTTTTTCTTTGAGCGCGCGCTGGACTTCCAGGCCGTTCATTCCTTTCATCTTGAAGTCGAGAAGAATGCAGGCGGCGTGAAGTCGTTGGTCGGAAAGCAGAAAATCCTCGCCCGACGCAAACGACAAGGCTGTATGTCCAGCCGCTTTGAGAAGGCTTTCGAGGCTTTTCCGTACCGACGCGTCATCATCGATAATGCAAACGAAGGCCATGAGCGCGAACTTTACGAGGCAAGCTGTAATAATAAAGACAGATTCGTTTCGCCGCGATTAGTCGTTCGTATAATTGCACCGAACGGAGAAACCACGCTAGCCCTGAATCGGCCGGGTTCGCGACTCGCGGCGACGTCAATATGTGACTTGCGCCACCGATGCGGCGGCAGGTGCGTAGGTTGCCGGTTCGCAATAGGGGTGATGATGTTCGAGTTCGCCGCATTCGCCAGCTTCTATCCGTCTTTTCAGAGCATAGGCCCGCGTAGGCCCCGGCAGTCGGTAGCGCTGCGATTTGGCGGTCGGGCTGGTCAGGATCAGCGACTTCTCCACCAGCCCGACGATACCACTCAGCATCCGCGCCGAGTCAAAGCGCTCACAACCGGCGACTGCGCGAGCGGTTGCGAGCTCGAATGGGCCATCGATGACAGACAAGCGGCCCAGTAGCGTTCGCTCGTCATCGTCCAGCAACCGATAACTCCAGTCAAGCGCTGCCGCCATCGTCTTATGTCGCGGCGGTGCGGCTCGCAACAGGTTGGGCAACTCGAGCAGTCGTGCATCGAGTTCGGCGCTCAACGTCGGAATCCCGAGTGAAGCGACACATGAAGCCGCCAGTTCCAGCGCGAGCGGAATGCCGTCGAGCGCGCGGCACATCGATGCGACGAGCTGCAGCGTACACGGATCGAGCGAAATGTCCGAACCCGTCGCCGTCGCGCGCTTCAGGAACATCTGGACGGAACTGCTGGCTAGCACGTCCTCGCCGGAGGCGCCCGCGGCCGGCGAATCTAGCGGAGGGATCCGGTACACCCGTTCGCGTGCGATCCGCAGCGGCTCGCGGCTTGTCACAAGGATGCGGGTGTCAGGGCGATGCGCATGAAGGTCGGTGCAGAGTTCCGCGACTTCGTCGGCGACGTGCTCGCAGCCGTCGAAGTACAGCAAAGTCGGTCGCGCGTCGAGCGTCGCAAGCAATTGGGCGAGATCAGTCGACGGCACCTTCAATGCACGTCCGGTGGCATGCAACACTGATTCGTACGGCTGTCCCTCGGACAGGTCGACCAAACAAACTGCCATGCCTGAGCCGGCCGAGAACTGCCAGGCGCATTCGTGGGCGATGGTGGTTTTTCCGATCCCGCCGGGGCCGCAGAGCGTCACGATGGCCTCGGACGTGATGGAATCGAGCACGCTGGCGATTACGGAGTCACGTCCCACGAGGGCGGAGGGCACGGCCGTGATGCGGCTCGGCATATCGATCGGGCCGCCGCCAGACGGTGCTTGTACCGGCCGGGCGAGCCTGTAGCCGCGTCCCGCGCACGTCTTGATGGTGCCATGCTTTCCCCCAAAAATCTTGCGTAGCGCCGAGATATGAACCTGGATATTGTTGTCGACGACGAAGGTGTTCGGCCAGACCTTGTCCATGATCTCGTCCTTCGAGACGAGTCGTCCGTCCGCCTTGATCAGCAACTCGAGGATGTCGAATGCCCGCATGCTGATATGGCGTGCTTCGCCGTCCACGAAAATTTCGCGGCTTTCGAGGGATACCGCTACCCGGTCGAATGTGTGCATGTTTTGCTCATTCAATGAAATAGCGCAGGCGCGCCGTCTGTTGAGCACTCGCCCGGACGCGTGGAACGCGGCCCGGTAACTTGTCGCCATCGTATTTCGGGAGCCGGTATGTCGCTATTATCCATGTGTCTAAGTTGGCTAAACCTACCGAACATGGACCAGCAAATGTCGCACTGTCACCCGGTGACCGATGGACCGGTCATGATTGTGCCGACCACGCGTCCACGCGCATCATCCGGTGGAAAATGCACGACGAGCTGGATCAGGAACTGCACGGCCACCGAACTGAAACCGATATGCAGCGAAATGGCGAGGAGAGATCCAGGCGATTGCACGACTGCCGCCACCCGGCTCACGCTCGCGCCGAGCGCTGTCGTTATCATCAGCTTGCGGTTTTAGAGCGGGGCGCCGAGCGGTTCGCTGAAGAACAGGCGAGACGCATAGTCAATCTGCGTGAGCGACACGATGAGGCTTGCCGGGTCACCCGACATGTGAAGACATGGCGCGATCATTCCGGTAATCGTTGCGCGTAGTACAGGTTTGCAACGATCGCGCCCCAACAGAGCGCGAAGCGTGTAGTGAGCCTTCGGCGAGTTTGGCGGCATGTCCTCGGGCCGCAACCGAAGTCGAATCTGCCGACATAAGGGTTCACTGAACGTAGAGCATCATACGCATCGCGGCCATTGGAGCAGTGATCGGATGGCCGCGGTGCGTGGGGCGGTAACGCATGCGTTCCGTTCTGCGCATAGTGCGTCATGCACGCAGGCAAGAGTATGGGTTGTGCGCTCCGATTGGAGCGGCGCCAGCGCGCAATCCACCAATGCCGGCAGGCAAAAGCGGGGCCGGACGCATCTGCAGCCGCGCGTGCCGGCTCCAGCGGCCCCTTGCGCGGCATCGTACGATTACGCTTGCAGGAACGCCAGCAGTTCGGCGTTGATCTGGTCCGCGTTGACGACGCACATCCCGTGCGACGCTCCGGCGATGATCTTGAGCCGGGCGTCCTTGACGATCCTGGCCGATAGCTCGGCCGAGTCATGGATCGGCACGATCTGGTCGTCATCGCCATGCAAGATCAGCGTCGGCACGTTGACCTTCTTGAGATCCTCGGTGTAGTCGACCTCCGAGAATTCCTTGACACACAGATACTGACCGTATGCGCCGCCCATCATGCCCTGGGCCCAGAATCCGTCGATCGTCCCTTGCGAGACTTTCGCACTCGGCCGGTTGAAGCCGAAGAACGGCAGTGCGAGTTCCTTGTAAAACTGTGAGCGGTTCTCGGCGACGTTCTTACGGATACCGTCGAACACCGCCATCGACAAGCCACCGGGGTTGCTCTCCGACTTCACCATCTGTGGAGGTACCGCGCCGATGAGGACGGCCTTGGCGACCCGCTCCGTACCGTGGCGACCGATGTAGCGCGCGATTTCGCCGCCGCCCGTGGAGTGGCCGACGAGCGTCGCTTCGCGCAAATTGAGGGCGTTTATCAGCGCAGCGAGATCATCGGCATAGGTGTTCATGTCGTTGCCTTGGGACGGCTGGCTCGACCGTCCGTGACCGCGCCGGTCATGCGCAATGACCCGAAAGCCGTGCTGGACGAGGAACAGCATCTGCGCGTCCCACGCATCCGCGGAAAGCGGCCAGCCATGGGAGAAGACAACCGGACGGCCGGTGCCCCAGTCCTTGTAGTAAAGCAGGGTGCCGTCGTTCGTGGTGATCGTGTTCATTGCGTTGACTCCGTGATGGGCCGAAGTGGCAGAAGAATGTCTCGTCGGACTGACGGCCGACGCGGCTGCGGGCAGTGCCGCCGACTCCAGGGCTGTGGCGCCGGCGAGCATCATGTCGCGTCGCCGAGGCGAGGGCGGGACATCAGTTTGCGGAATGCGCATCGTGGCTCCAGGTGCGTGCGGGGGATGATGTCGCGTTGAACGAGCGGGTAATGCTGCCGGCGCGGGACGATGGCACCGGGCCGGCAGTTATGCGCCGTCGGAATCGGGCATCGTCCGGATGCTGACAAGCGCGGTAGGCAGCCTAAATCGTGTTGCGGCAGCACGTACTGAGAGCCGTCTCAATTTTCATGAAAGCGCCACGGCTGCGCCGAGCAAGCGTACCGGCAAGAAAGTTTCAGAAACGGTAAAGGACGCTTCAGCGGAGTCTCGCTATCGTTGGTCCCGAATCGTCTCCATACCCTACCCGTATCGCTTCATGCCAAAAGACGCCACGAGTGATGCAGCGGTCAGGCACGGGGACGCGTCGCCCACGTCATTTGCGAGGATGCCTTGCCATGAATGAGATCAGTCGTTGGGAGCGGATGCTTACGCAGTTTGCTCCGTTGTTCGGCGCGGACGGCCATGTGCCGGTTTGCCAAAGCGTCGACGTCGCCGGACGATGCCGGCGCGACGTCGCATCTATGCAATCGCTCGGTAACGTTCGAGCGCGGAGCTCGATCGTTTCTGTCGAGCGCCAGACAGAGTCGTCGGTTCTCGTATCGTGGAGCGATCCGACGTGCTGTCGCTACGACGAGCAACGCTGGATCAGCGCGAAGTCCCGGATGCGAGCTCGCTGCGCGTTGAGTGGACACGTCATTCGCCTGGGCGATTCTGTTTACAAGCCGCAGTGGCGCGGAGCAAGGAGGCCGGCGAACGGTGCGGAGATGATTCTGACGACCGAACTGGATCGGCTTATCGTCGAACTGAGTCGCCATTGATACCCATTCAGGTCGCGGGCTAATCCGACGACCGCCAACCTGTCAGGAAATGACTATGAGTCTGTTCACGACCCCCGATGGCGTTTCGCTCTACTACAAGGACTGGGGCACCGGCCGTCCGGTTGTCTTCATTCACGGCTGGCCTTTGAATGCCGATATGTGGGATGTACAGATGCACCACCTCGCATCGCAGGGGTTTCGATGCATCGCGTACGACCGGCGCGGGTTCGGTCGGTCCAGCCAGCCGTGGCAAGGTTACGACTACGACACGCTGGCGGATGACCTCGCAGGCTTGCTCGATAAGCTGGATCTGCGTGAGGTCACGCTCGTCGGCTTTTCGATGGGGGGCGGTGAGGTTGCGCGCTACATCGCGCGACACGGGGCCGCCCGTGTGGCGAAGGCCGTGCTGATCGGTGCGGTCACGCCGTTGATTGCGCAGCGCGACGATTATCAGGAGGGCATCGCGGTCGAAGTGTTTGATGGAATTCGGACGGCAATACTCGCCGATCGCGCTACCTTTCTCGAAAACTTCTGGTCGTTGTTCACCGGGTCCAACCGAGCCGGTTCGACAGTCTCACGCGCGGCGCTCGAGGCAACCACGTACATGGCGCTGCAGGCAGGCCTGAACGCCACGCTCGATTGTGTGCATGCGTTCTCGGAAACGGACTTCCGTGCAGATCTCGACAAGCTCGATGTGCCGACATTGATCGTGCACGGCGATGACGATCAGACCGCACCGATCGAGCTTACGGCGAGAGCGACAGCGAATCGTGTGCCTCACGCAACCCTGCTCGAATACGAAGGTGGCCCACACGCGCTGTACCTGACGCATGCTGAGCAATTGAATGAAGATCTGCTTGCTTTCGTGCGAGCGTACGATTAACCGCGCTCGGTTGGGAGGTAAAAAATCAGCACGACGTGTGTCGAATTTGAACGGAAGCTGCAGCAGCATTCAAGTTCATTTTATGACGGAGATCGTTCAGCGGAACTCGATCTTTGCGTCGCGTAGCAGGTTCTGTAACGTTCGTCATAGCCCTGAGGAAACCACATGAAATCTAGCCTTCTTTCACTGTTCATTGCTGCAGTCGTTGCGGCTCCTTCGATAGCGTCCGCGTCGGTTGCGTATGCACCCGCGGAACCGGAATCTTCCGTCGTTGGCCGGAAACATAAGGATTCGGCTGTTGTTGTATCGCGCAAGAAAGCGAAAGCCACCGATCGAGCTCTTGCAAAGCGTGTGCGGAAAAGTTTCGAGCAGGATCATGCGCTGGATTCGGCGCGCATTGTGGTGTTTGCCAAAGGCGGCACGGTGACGTTGACCGGTGAGACCGCGGACGACGCGCAGATCCAGCTCGCAGAAAAGCGAGCGAGTGCGGTGCCTGGCGTGACATCGGTGAGCAACCGACTGACGCTTACCGAAGGCGGAAGCTGAGCGTTGTGCCAAACCTGATGGCGACGAGAACTCGGAGTATTGCCGGCTGGGATGGCCGTTGCGTTCGAGCGCAACGGCCTGGATGAGCAACGTCAGGCACACGGTGCGCTTTTCGAATCTGCTGCTAACAGCTGAACACGGCAAGAGCGTACATCGCATAGTCAGTGGTCGGGTCGACATCTCGGGAGTCTCCTTGATGCGAAGCGCCGGGCGACGCTCCCACGGTTGTCGCAGGTTCTGATGCTCGACCCGTCGCAAACGACTTTCCACGGGTACGTGACCGACCGCATACGGCTGCACTCGGGAACGTCATTTCGGCAGCTGGAACTTCTTGGAGAGGCTGACGAATGAGGCGCGTTCGCGTCCTTGAGAGAAGCAACGATGTCAATTCCTTGCGCCTGGAAGTTGAGACGCAATCGCTTCCCGAGGCGAATGATTCGGAATGCATCGTCGAAATTGTAAGTGCCGGTGTTGATCCAAGCGACGTGAACGCATTGCTTGGCCTCGTGCGGCACGCCGTGTGGCCGCGTACACCAGGTCGCGACTACGCCGGTCGAGTAATCGATGGGCCTCCGGCGCTTGTCGGAAGATCGGTGTGGGGCAGCGGCGCCGATCTTGGAATCCGGCGTGACGGCACGCACGCGCGCTATCTTGCAGTTCCGCTCAATAGCGTACGCGAAAAGCCGGCTAACTTGACGTTGGACGAAGCCGGGGCAGTCGGTGTGCCGTTTGTTACGGCATTCGAGGGTTTCCGTCGGGCTGGTGGGGTCAATAAGGGGGATGTGGTGCTGGTCCTCGGTGCCAACGGAATTGTCGGACAAGCAGCGATTCAACTCGCGACGATGGTGGGCGCCACCACGGTAGCTGCCGAGCGTGCAGCACCGGCCTACCTTGGTCATGCGAACAACAAGGTACGTATGATCGATGCGTCTTCGAGCGATTTCGATGCGATGGTGCGTGATGTCACACATGGACACGGTGCGGACATCGTATTCAATGCGATCGGCAGTCCGTACTTCGAGCAAGCCAATTTGGCGATGGCGGTCGGTGGTGCACAGATCTTCATTTCAACGACCGAGGGGGCGGTGCCGTTCGATATCTCCACGTTCTATCGTGACCAGCACAGCTATGTTGGAGCCAACACGCTCGGTCTCGATGCGCGCAAAAGTGCGGTCATCCTCGACAAGCTGCTTCCCGCATTTGAGCGCGGTGCGTTGAGACCCTTTCCGATCCACGACGACTACATGTTTGACCTCGATGACGCAGTGCGCGCGTATCGGACTGCATATGCCGGTGCGGCTTATCGGACGCTGCTAAAACCCTGAGCGTTGTCCGCGAATCGCGCATTGTCACTGTACATCCCCAATCCGCATTTCAAATGAGCTGCATGTGGTTGCCACGTGCATGGTTGTTATACCGAGGCGCTATCGGTCTGTCTGTCGGCGAACTGACCGGTTTGTAATTGCATACTGTCAGAAGGTGATGTGTCTGACGGTACTCGAAGATCAATGCCCGATCGCCGGACCTTCTTCCTCGTCCAGTTGATTCGTTTCATTCTCCAAGAACGATTCAGGCAGATTCAGGAATCTCGTTGTGGAATTCCCTAATCTGTCAGTGTCAATCTCGATGACTCGCAGGACATGGTGAAAAAGGCGTGCGATTAATCGAATTCGCTGATCAAGGACGACTGCAAATGGGAAAGCAAGTGCCAATACCGGAGCAACAGACGAGTTCACCGTGGCCGGTTACATCACTGGTCATCAACGGGCAGCGCACTGAACTTCGCGTTCCCCCTGACATGCCGCTCCTGTGGGCGTTGCGCGAGATCGTCGGTTTGTGCGGTACGAAATTCGGCTGCGGCATCGGACAGTGCGGTGCCTGCACGGTACACCTGGACGGAAATCCGGTGCGCTCGTGCGTTCTGCCGGTGTCTGACGTCAACGGGCCAGTGACGACAATCGAAGCAATCGGCAAAACCGATATCGGCAAGCGGGTCCAGGCAGCCTGGCTCAAGCTTGAAGTAGTCCAGTGCGGTTACTGCCAGTCCGGGCAGATCATGTCGGCTGCTGCCCTGCTGACGCGCGACCCCCATCCCGACGATTCGGCCATCGACGCAGCGATGTCAGGAAATCTGTGCCGATGCTGTACGTACCCGCGCATTCGTGCGGCAATCAAGGTGGCAACATGAAAACGTATGGGCCCGTTGACGAAGCTACCTTACCTGACATCGCACGCCGTCGGTTCTTGACGGCAGGCGCGTTGCTGGTTGGTTTTTCCCTTGCAGCGCCGGCGCGTGCGTTTATGAGAGAACCGGATCTTGCTGCTGTCGGTGCCCTCGACGCGGCGGGTACGGGTTTTGATGGTTTTGTCCCAAATGGTTTCATTCGCATCGGTGTCGACGGGCGAATCGTGCTTGTGGTACCGAGCGTCGAAATGGGGCAGGGTATCGCTACCGGCGAGGCGATGATGCTGGCCGAGGAACTCGAGGTGGAACTCGACCAGGTCGAGGTCGTGATGGCGCCCGCCGATGCTCATGCCTATACTCAGTCGCTCCTGAAAGCACAGGCCACGGGGGGCTCTACATCGGTTCGGGCTTATTTCGGTCCGCTAAGAAGTGCCGGTGCGGCCGCGCGCACAATGTTGGTAGGGGCCGCGGCCGAGCGGTGGCATGTTCCTGCAACGGAATGTTCCGTATCGCGCGCGATCATCACCCACGATCCGACCGGGCGAACGCTGTCTTTTGGAGCAGTCGCGTCGGCCGCACGCCGGCAGCCAATGCCGACGCGTGTCGCGTTGAAGCCACCTTCACGTTTCCGACTCATCGGCAAATCAACCAAGCGGGTCGATACGCCGGCCAAGGTTAACGGGACCGCTACGTTCGGGATCGATGTACATGTCGCAGGAATGCGTGTAGCCGCACTGGTGATGAGTCCGACCATCGGCGGCAAGGTCCACCGTGTCGACGACCGGGCCGTTCGGGCAATGCCAGGCGTGGTTGACGTGTTGCGAATTGACGATGCCGTAGCTGTGGTCGGTGAAAACTATTGGATTGCGCGTCGTGCACTGGCGCAATTGCAGGTCGAGTGGGAAGTAGGACCCAATGCCGCGCTGACCTCGGCCGCACTCGCGAATCAACTACGAGACGCGCGAGGTACACCTATACTCGGCAAGCAGGTCGGTGAGCCGGAACGCAAGTTGGATGAGGCTGGCGATCACCGGATCGAATCCGTTTATACGCTGCCATACTTGGCACATGCAGCACTCGAGCCGATCAACACGACGGTTCACGTGCGGTCAGACGGGTGCGATATCTGGGTCGGCACGCAGGTGCCGCAGACAGTACGTATCGTTGCTGCACAGATCACCGGTCTATCGATGGAGCGGGTCGTTGTTCGCAATCACCTGATTGGCGGCGGATTTGGTCGCCGACTGGCTGTCGATACGATCGAGCAAGCCGTGCGCTTTGCGCGCCAGGTCAGCTACCCGCTCAAGGTGATCTGGACACGTGAACAGGATATCCAGCACGATCGCTTCCGTCCTGCGTATCACGACACCATTTCGGCGGCGCTCGGAGCCGACGGTATGCCGGCGGCGTGGATACACCGCACGAGATGCTCGACCGTCCGTTCGTACTACGATCGCAAGCCCTGGCCACAGGGCCAACTCGATCATGATGCCGTGGCCGGTGCGGCAGACCTGCCTTATGAAATTGCTGCGATGCGCTCCGATTGGGTGAGGCAGGATGGGCCTGTCGCACTGAATTGGTGGCGCGGAGTCGGGGAGACTCATAACGTATTTGTTGTCGAATCCTTTCTAGACGAGCTCGCGCATGCCGCAAAACGCGATCCGATCGAATACCGCCGTGCGCTCCTGCGCCAAAACCCCCGCTCGCTAGCCGTGCTCGATCGAGCGGAAAAGGCTGCGGGGTGGGGAGACCCGCTACCATCACGCTGCGGCCGAGGTGTCTCACTGCATGACAGTTTCGGCACGCACGCTGCACTCGTGGTGGAAATCGAGGTCGATCCACAAGGCGATATTCGGTTGCGGCGAGCTACCGCGGTCGTCGACTGTGGCATCGCTGTCAATCCTGACAGCGTGGTGGCGCAAGTCCAGGGTGGCGTACTGTTCGGGCTCTCGGCTGCACTCTATAACGAGATCACGATAGAAAAAGGTGTGGTCCAGCAGAGTAACTTCCATGACTATCGACAGATCCGCATGAACGAAGTGCCTCCATTCGAGGTAATCGTCATGCCGAGCGAGGAATCGCCTGGCGGACTCGGTGAAGTTGGAACGGTCTCGGCAGCCCCGGCGCTAGCGAATGCGATCTTCGCTGCAACCGGAGTGCGTCAGCGCAGTCTGCCTATCAACAGGCTGGCGTTGGCGATCAAAGGGGAAAGTCGACGTGCGCCGTCGATCTCGGCGTTCGACGGGAGACGCGCATGATGCTCCGTCAAAAGAAATGGGTAGTCGCCATCGCCGTGGGAAGTGCAGCGTTAGCCGGCCTGGCGTCGGTGTTTTTCTGGCCGCATCGCCTTGAGCCGGTCTCGACTAGTATGGCGTTGCCGCGAGGTGATGTGTTGATAGCGCGAGGTCGCTATCTTGCGACCGCCGCTGACTGCGCTGCATGTCACACGGTACCGAACGGTCGGCCCTTCGCGGGCGGGGCGAGCTTCAAACTCCCTTTCGGCAAAATATACGCGCCCAATATAACGCCAGACAGAGACTACGGCATCGGTGCGTGGAGTGACGCGGAGTTCGTACGAGCCTTGCGTGAAGGAGTGGGGCGGCATGGCGAAGATCTCTATCCTGCGTTTCCATATACATCGTATTCAAAGCTCTCCAACGATGACGCATTGGCGATCCGAGCGTTTCTCGCAACGCTGGAGCCGGTTCATGCGTCGGCACCTTCGAATGACCTCGCCTTCCCTTTTGATCAGCGTCGATTGATGCGGGCCTGGAAGGTACTCTTCTTCGATAACAAGGCATTCATTCCTGATCCGACACGTAGCATCTCCTGGAACCGCGGAAACTATCTCGTCAATGGTCTTGCCCATTGCGGGGAATGCCATTCGCCGAGAAATATGTTGTTCGCCACGAAGACCACGGAAATGTTATCCGGTGGTGTTGTTGATGGTTGGAAAGCTTGGAACATTACTTCCGATCCGGACACTGGAATTGGTAGATGGAGCGATTCGGATCTTGTCGAGTACTTGTCGAGAGGATATGCGATCGGCCATGGCGCGGCGTCGGGTAGTATGCGAGAGGCAGTCGAGATGAGTCTTGGCCGACTACCACGACGCGACATTGAGGATATGGTGACATACTTGCGGACCGTCCCACCACGGCGTAGCGATCCGGCGGCCGCCGTTTCCGTGGCATCGTCAGTGCTTGCGCGATCGGGGCGATGGGCAACCGTACAGGGTGGTGATGGTGTCGGCAAGCGCGTATTCGAAGCTGCCTGCGTGAGTTGCCACGGTTACGATGGAGACGGGCAGCAAACGAAGCGTGCCGGTCTAGCCGGGGCCCATGCCCTTAGCGACCCGGCCGGTGACAACCTCATAGGCTTGCTGCTCGATGGGTCGCACAGCCGCGAGGACGCTCCTTCCACGTCAATGCCTGCGTTCGGTGCCGCATACAGTGATGTCGAGATTTCGGCAGTTGCAAACTACACCATCGTTCAATTCAGCGGAAAGAGAGGGCAAGTTACACCAGATCGAGTGGCTGCATTCCGAAAATAAAGCAGAGTATTGATCTGCATCAGTTCTGAACAAGCAATATCTGCCTGCTCTGTAGTCGAATATTTTTCGTCGTTTAGATGATGTTCGCTGGTTGAAGGGTTCTCGATTCATATAGAAAATTCTTCGTTGTTAAAGAAGATCTCTCACTTGAAAGATTGGTCAGGATTTTCGTTCGATTGAAATAGAAACATTGAAAAATTCTTAATCGTAAAATTAATCAATTAATTAATAATGATTAAATTTCTTGCGATTGGGCTGCGCCGTCTAATTGGCATGTAAGTTATTAATGGATGGTGCGCCCGAAGTCGGTCGTGCCCCGCATGTCTGGACAACCAGTCGCCGAAGGAGCTTCCGACGTGAAAATGCCTGTTGTCGATTCGTCCGTTATCGAGCGCCGCGCCACGATCGCGGAAGACTTGCGAGAGATCGTTGGAGAAGAATGGGTGCTAGACAGCGAGGTGGAGCGACGCCCGTACGAATGCGATGGTCTGACCGCTTACACGGCATTGCCGTTACTCGTAGTTCTCCCCGACACGACGGAGCAGATTAGCCGAATACTCGCGTACTGCCACGCCGCGCGCATCAAGGTCGTGCCTCGAGGATCGGGTACGTCGCTGTCTGGCGGCGCGCTGCCACTTGAGGACGGTATCTTGCTCGGCACCGCACGCATGAACCGTATCGTCGATATCGATGCCGCAAATCGTGTCGCGCGTGTTCAACCTGGTGTGCAGAACATCCGGGTGACCGAGGCAGTTCGTTCGCTTGGCCTCTGCTACATGCCGGATCCGTCCAGCCAGGCGATTTCGACGATCGGCGGAAACGTCGCCGAGAACTCAGGAGGGGTGCATTGCCTGAAATATGGTGTCACGTCGAATCACGTTACCGGAATGGAAATCGTGTTGATGACGGGCGAAGTGCTCAGGCTGGGCGGTGCGTTTGTTGGCGGCGCGGACGGCGAGTTCGACCTGTGCGGCGCATTGATCGGCTCCGAAGGTCTGCTGGCCGTCGTTACTGAAATTGCGGTGCGGTTGACTCCCGAACCGCCGCTAGCGCGCGTCGTGTCACTGGGTTTCGCCGATGTCGCCCACGCGAGCCGTTGTGTCGGTGACATCATTGGGAGCGGCATCGTGCCGGCCGGACTCGAATTCGTCGACCGCAGGGTGATCGGAGCGGTGGCGTCATTGCTCGGTGAAATGCCGTCCTCCGGTGTCGAGGCGTTGTTGCTGTGCGAACTTGATGGTACCGAAAGCGAGGTGGATGCGCTGGTCGAGGAGGTCGAGCGCATCGCCCGCAACGCTGGTGCTGTCGACCTGAAGGTCAGCCGGACAGAAGCTGAACGCGAACGTCTGTGGCGTGCCCGCAAGCTCGCATTCGGTGCGATGGGAAAGATCGCGCGGGACGTCTACGTGACGGACGGGACGATTCCCCGCCGCCGCCTTGCGGAGATATTGAGTCGGATTGAGGAATTGTCGAAACGCCATGGGCTCGAGTACGCAAACTGCTTTCACGCGGGCGATGGCAACTTACATCCGATGGTGTTGTTCGATGCCGCCATTCCCGGTGATCTCGAGAAGGCAGAAGCATTCGGCGCGGATATTCTTCGAGCCTGCGTCGATCTCGGTGGTGTGCTGAGCGGTGAACATGGCATTGGTGTCGAGAAGCGTGATTTGCTGAATTACCAGTTCGACCCGAACGACATTGCACAGCAGCAGCGGCTCAAGTGTGCATTCGATCCGAATGAGTTGCTCAACCCCGGCAAGGTGTTCCCGACAGCCTGTCGTTGCGTCGAATTAGGCCGCGCCCGTATGCGCGACGGCAACGTGCGCTTTGCCGATGTTCCCCGCTTTTAGGATATGCAAATGGTACCGACCGACAATCGCCTAATTCTAGATCGAATCTGCCCGCGTGATGCGGAAGACCTAGTCGACATCGTCGCCGACGCGGATAGTCATGGCCGCTCCTTTGAGATCGTCGGAGGCGGGACAAAACGTGGATTCGGCGAACCGATTAGCGCCGACGCGCTGTTGGATTTGTCTTCAGTTTCCGGGATCGATTTCTACGAGCCCGAGGAACTTGTGATCAAAGTGCGCGCTGGCACGCCGATCGAGGTGGTGCATGAGGCTCTGGCCGCGCACCGGCAACAGCTCGCGTTCGAGCCCCCGGATTACGGCGCGTTGTTTGGTGAACAGGCGGGACGCAGCACGATCGGCGGTATTGTCGCCAGTAATCTTTCCGGACCGCGCCGCGTATCTTCGGGTGGGGTGCGCGACGCGGTGCTTGGCGTGGAGGGTGTGAACGGTCGAGGAGAGGCTTTCAAGGCAGGCGGGCGTACCGTCAAGAATGTGACCGGCTACGATTTGCCTCGGCTGATGGCAGGTTCGTTCGGAACGCTGGCTGTGCTGACGACTGTCACCTTGAAACTGCAACCGGCATGGTCGGACGAGATCACTTTGCTGATCGACGGGATCGACGACGAGACGGCGATCGAACTGTTGACTGATGCGCTGCAGTTGCCTTTCGACGTTAGTGCCGCAGCTCATATCGGCGGCGCACGTCGTGAGGCGCAGACCACAGCTTTAAGGCTTGAAGGTTTCGGTGTGTCGTTGGCGGCACGTGCGAAGGAGCTCATGAAGCGTCTGGGGCGATCCTTCACTGTTCAATCGATAGGCACCGACGCGAGTCGTGGATTTTGGCGCGCGTTGCGCAATCTGCAGGTGTTCGCTGACGACCCTAACGCATGCATATGGCGCCTCATGCTACCTGGCACGCAAGCGGCGGGAATCGTCGAATCAATGGGGGGCGACGCGATCTACGATTGGGGCGGCAGCCTTGTGTTCCTGCGAACCGACGGGGCAGATGTTGCAGTCCAAGCGGAGCCGCTCCGGCGCGCTGTTGATGCAGTAGGCGGTCGAGCCTGTTTGTTGCGAGCGCCTGCGACGCTGCGGCGCACGGTCGGCGCGTTTCATCGTCGTCCGGCAGCGCTGCGCGCACTCGGTGAACGTGTGCGCGGGATCTTCGATCCGAATCGAGTGCTTAATCCAGGCCGGCTAGTACCCTTCGATACGGGAGTGGCGTGACATGAGAACCCGCATTCGCGACACCGTACTAATCGACCCTGATATCGCGCTGTCGAACGACATCATCCGCAGTTGCGTACATTGCGGCACTTGCCTTTCGCACTGCCCAACCTATCAAGTTCGCCACGACGAGAACGACAGCCCGCGTGGGCGCATCGTCTTGATGAGGAACATGTATGAGTCGGGCGGCGCCCCGGACCCGAAGACAGTCGAGCACCTCGATCGCTGCCTGACTTGTCTCGCGTGCGAGGCAATCTGTCCGTCCGACGTACAGTATTCGAAGTTGATCGCACATGGCCGCGAGTACGTTGAGAGCCATTATCGTCGGCCGCTCGTGCATCGCGCGATCCGCCGCGCACTGGCCGGACTGATTCCCAGGCGCGGAATGTTTCGTGCCGCACTGGCTGTCGGTCGGCTGTTCTGGCCGCTGAGGTCGGTGTTCGGCGGCACGCCGCGCGCGATGCTGGAGATGACTCCTCGCAAGCCCCTCCCGAAGGCAAGCCCAGTCGACCGACCACAGGTGTTTCCCGCGCAAGGGCCGCGGCGTGCGCGCGTGAGTTTGCTGAATGGTTGTGTGCAAACTGTACTGGATCCTGCCATCAACGAAGCGACGATCAGGCTGTTGCAGCGGCACGGTGTCGAAGTCGTTATCGCGCGAGGTGCCGGGTGCTGTGGGGCACCGGCCGAGCACATGGGGCATGAAGTGCAGGCACTGCAGCTGGCAAAGTCGAATATCGATGCATGGTTGCATGAGGTCGACGGGCCGGAGGGGCTCGACGCCATCATCGTCAACACGTCTGGATGCGGTACGTCGCTCAAGGCTTACGGTCATGCATTGCGGCTTGATCCTGCGTGGAAGGATAAGGCGGCGCGCATCAGCGCACTTGCCAGGGACATTTCGGAGTTCATGACGCAGGTCGGACTTCGGACGCCAGTTATCGTGCCTGGGTTTCGAGTTGTCTATCACGCGGCGTGCTCGATGCAACACGGTCAGCGGATAGTGCATCAGCCGATCGACTTGCTGAATGCCGCGGGGTTCGACGTCGTCCAACCGTCGGACTACTTCATGTGCTGCGGGTCGGCCGGTGTTTACAACCTGCTGCAACCCGAGATCGCGAACGAGTTGAAGCGGCGCAAGGTCGCGGCGATCAGTGCAACAGGCGCCACAATTGCAGCGAGCGGCAACATCGGTTGCATGACCCAGCTTGCTGACGCGGTCAGCGTGCCGTTCGTGCATACAGTGCAGTTGCTCGACTGGGCCACTGGTGGGCCGTTGCCCGGAGCATTGCAAGACATCATCAAGACGCGCGGCTCGTACCACGCCGAATAATGATGTCTCGGCATGCCGGGGATGGGGGGCACACCGTCGGCTGCGCTGGTGATATGCCTAGAGAGGATTTTGACCATGTAACCGACATCTTCTCAGATGTCGAATAAGGAGCATGCTATGCGATTTGCTGCGTATGAAAAGAACGGTTTTCGTGGTTTGGCCGTCGAACGAAATGGGGAATGGTTCGGCCCATCAGCCGAGGATTCGGACGCTCCCAGGGATCTGGACACGATGCTGGCGCAGGGTGCCGATCTTGTCGAGGCAGCTGATCGCCTCGCGCGCGGAGCGCGAATCGATCTCGACTCGGTGCGTCTGCTGCCGCCATTCACGCATCCAAACAAGATCTTGTGCGTGGGGCTGAACTACCTTGACCACTCGAACGAAACAGGTTTTGCGAAGCAGACATATCCGACTGTATTCGCCCGGTTTACGTCGAGCCTGATTGGACACGGCGAACCAATAACGCTGCCGACGCAATCCACTCAACTCGATTACGAGGGCGAGCTTGCAGCAGTGATCGGGAAGGGCGGCCGCGGAATCTCGCGTGAGCGGGCACTCGATCACGTAGCTGGCTATTCAATCTTCAACGATGCGACGCTGCGTGACTATCAGTTCCGTACGCCGCAGTGGACGATGGGCAAGAACTTCGATGGAACAGGGGCATTCGGGCCGTGGTTCGTCACTGCGGATGAATTGCCGGCAGGCTGTGAAGGATTACGGATCCAGACACGCCTGAACGGGGAAGTCGTCCAGGACGCGTCGACGTCCGACATGATATTTGATGTTGCGACGCTGGTCGCATTGTTGAGCGACGTGATGACGCTGCAACCCGGCGATGTGATCGTCACCGGGACGCCGGCCGGGATCGGGATGGCGCGCGATCCTCAGCTCTGGATGAAATCTGGTGACGTATGCGAAGTCGCAATTGAACGGCTTGGCGTGTTGCGCAACCCGGTTGCATCGGCTGCCGTCACCCACAACTGATCGAACATGTCGGGCATGCCCTGTGTAGATTGACTGTCGCCGCATCATACGCATGATCGGATTCCGACTGCGTGTGAGCGGCGATGCCAGCGCTCTGGAAGTGGCGTCTGCTGGTTTTCTACGTGGCGCGTTCACCCAAGTTCTTCGAAGGGCGTCTCTGGCACCTGTATCGCCCGGCCGCCGGATTCAGCCCCGCTGCCCCTGAAGCGTCGGAATTAACGCTGTCATTGGGAGCGCATGTAGCAATCTTCGCGATCCCGTGTGTGACCCGACGGTATCGATGACGGTATCTCTACAATGGCCGTTATCGAGATGTGCGGTCTTCGTGGATCTTCAACGAAAACAAGCCTTGATTTTCCGGTGCGGCCTCTCCAGTGCCGGCAACAGCCGGCAGGATTCTTCGGTATCTTTGACGGTATTGTCGAAGGCGTGCCTGTTAGTGTCCAACGCATTGCGGGAGAAATCTCATGTGGGCGCGTGACGTGATGACAACCTCGGTCATTTTCGCTACTCCGGAGATGGGCGTGCAGGAAGCAGCCAAACTGCTCGCCGAGCACTCAATTAGCGCGGTTCCGGTGGTAGATGCAGATGGCAGGCTGATTTGCATCGTGAGAGAAGGTATCCGTCCTGACTTCACCGCTCATGATGTGCCTGCTCCCTTCGGGTGGCCGTCGCCCAATTGACAAGTACTACAAGAATCAGAGCGACCCCTCCGCTTGAAAGGCGATACCAGACTTCGCTATCGGCAGACTGATCCACTGGACCAGCCGCTCAAATCTCTAGTTGGGACGCGTCGAGACCGTTTCAGTCGTTAAATGTAGCGACGAGAAGGTATCCCAAACACGCGCACAAATCGGAGAGAACGGTGCGGATGATAGGGAACCTTATCACCATCGCACGATCGGCTGCTCAAACTCGGCTGTCGCACTGCGCGTGACTGCGGCCACCGGGCGCTGCAGCAGCCTCGCGGTGAGGTAACACATTCGCTTCGCAAACTGTGACAACTTTGCAGTGGCCTATGGCTGTCATGCCGGCGATGCTACGCATTTGTCCGCTGGTGGCATGCACGCATGTGAGGCACGATGAGTTTCGCGACGCTTGCCTCGTGAATACGGATCGCTACGTCAACCACGGTGTGACGTTGGTCGCGCGCCAGCAAATTCCCGCTCGATCAAACTGGATTTCTCGTCGAGCGCTTGCCCGGCCCTGATGGTCTGATCTTTTAGATTGCCCGATGCTCATGCGTCTCGTTCGCGAAGCATCCAACGCGTCAGTTCTCGAATCTGATCGGTCGTGACGCGCTCGTGCAGGATCAGTGTGCGTAGGTAAACGGCACCGATCAGGCAATGAAGCAGGGGCATCGGATCCGCCCCCTGCGGCCACTCGCCCAATTTTGCGGCGCGGTCGAAAACCTGCTGAACCGCCGAAAAGCGGTTCGCCCACAACCTGCGCAATTCGCCCGCCACGGTCGCATCGTTGTACGTCGCCAGCACGAACTGAATGGCAGACCTGCCCACGCCGGTTCGCAAGTAGCGCGCGGTTGCCGACAGCAGCGCGACGAGATCCGCATGCAGCGAACCCCGATCCGGTATCGCGATGTGCTCGGCAAAAAGCTCGAAGACGGCCTCCATCATCAGCCCTTCCTTGCTCTTCCAGCGGCGATAGATCGAACTCTCATGCACGCCCGCGAGCGCGGCGATGGCGCCGATGTTGAGCCCCTCGAAACCCGCTGCCTGTAATTGGGCAATCGTTGCGGAGATCACGGCTTCACGGACACGTGCGCTGCGGCCGCCCAGGCGGCGACGGGGCGATGGCGATTCTTGTTCGGCAGACTTTGGCATGAGCGGATTTTACACACCGTTTCGTTGACCGCCGGCGTCGCCGTGGCGGTCCGGTCACGAGCACAACGGTGGGCGGTGACCGACAGGCATGCGGTAAACACTAACGCAAGTTTACTTGCGTTAGTGGCGCGAGTCGGGAAACATGGCGACTCGTTCACCAGCGCGACGGAGGTTCAAGTGAAAGCAGTGACGTTTTTCAAGTCAGGTACTGAAGTGGCCTGCGAGGACATCCTCAGAATGGAGGTAAAAAGGGCGCGCTACATGATGGCCTTGCTCATGGAGAAACTGGGGGCAGACGGCATGGTCAGCCTGTTCGCGAAGGAGATCGCGGAGCACGAATCGAACGAGAAGGATTGGTCGCTGCGTGCGAATGGTCGCTTCAGTTCGTCCGTTGCCGAAGCGCACGTAGCGGTGGGCACCAGCGCGGAGTTCGTGGCCTGGTTCTGGGAGGGATACGGCGGGCCGAACAGCCCGGCAATGCTTCGTGCTCACCCTGAGCATCTCGGTGCGCTACCGCTTTCGGACGGGCGTGTCGGCATTCTGGAAGTACCCGGCCATACAAAGTCGCCGGCCCTCCTTAAGCTCCGCCATCTGGATGACTGGAGCGGTATCCCGATCGAACTGGCACCCGATATGCCGCATCGGATGATGGGGCGTGTCGAGACGCCCGATGGTGTGACTGTCGGTTACTTGCTGCACCAATTCAGGGACACGCTTCCGGGGTTCGATGCGCGGCTGGAGATCTTCTGGCCATCGACCGCGCCGGAGGAGCTCATTCACGGCCACTCGGACCACCTGATGGTCGAGTGGTGCAACTGGTTCGAGCTGTACGCCCTCTCGCGGACGCAGGCACGCGACTTGATGCCGTTGGCGCTTTCCGTGAATACATGACCGCGCCATCGGTTCGCGATACCGTGAACCGATGGCGGCGGATGTGCGATCAAATTTGCGATCCGATCCCTCGGCAACGTCGCAAGGGACATCGATCCCTGGCCGACGGAGGTTCAAGAAAAACCAATGCTCCGGCGTGCGTGCCCGGCAGCACACCGAGGACCGAAGCCGAAGCGGCCATCTGTCCGGCTTCATTTGATCGCCATACGTCGGGCGCCGCACGAGGCAGATTCATATTCAATTATTTTGCAGTCCTGCATGACTGGAGGAGGCATTAAAACGTGAGCAAGATGCAAAAAATCCGTCCGATGCTGCTGTTCCCTTTCTCGATCGCAATATCGGGCTTACCGTCAATCGCACATGCGCAAAGTAACGTCACGCTGTATGGTGTCTTGGACTCCGGCGTGATGTACGCGAGCCGTACCTTCGACGCCGCAACGGGTACGAGCGGCCCGCATCAAGTGTCGGCAACGGATGGCGGGATCTCGGGTTCTCACTTCGGTATCACCGGTGCCGAGGATTTGGGCGCAGGTACGAAGGCGATCTTTACGCTCGAAAGCGGTTTTACGATGAACAACGGGGCGCTGGGCAACTCGAACGGGAATCTCTTCGGGCGACAAGCCTTCGTCGGGCTCTCCGGACACTTCGGTACCGTCAAGGCCGGCCTGCAGTACTCGCCGTTCGGACTTGCGATCGTCGACACGGACGCGCGGCATGCGTCGTTCTTCGGGAGTCAGGCCGGAATCTATATGGGCAATTTTTTTGCGACCGGCATTTTCGTCGCGAATGCCGTGTCCTACACGAGCCCGACGATCGCCGGCTTGCAGGCGAGTGCATTGCTTGCGCTGGGCGGCGATCCAAAGGGATTTCAGGCAGGGCGCCAGTATGCGGCTCGCGTGAGATACGAATGGAAAGACCTGGTCGTGAACGCTGCCCTCTTCAGTGGAAATCCCGGCGGTTCAGCCAGCGTTTCCACACCATTCCCGTCAACGATCGAATTCAGCGGTCGAACGGTCGGCGCGAGCTATAGCTGGGGAGGCGCGACACTCAAGGGATCGTACACAAGCTACAAGATCGCCGGCTCCTTCAACGAGAAAGTGTACTCTGCGGGCGGCGAATATCTGATCACTCCCACACTGTCCACTGATGTGGGAGTCTGGTACATGCGGGACAGCAACGACTCAGCGAACCATTCTTTGCTGACATCTGCCGGGCTGTACTACTTTCTGTCGAAACGAACGACCTTGTATGGCGCGGCGGCATTCGTGAACAACCACGGGCTGATGCACACGGGATTCACGGTGAATGGCGCGCTTTATGAGCCAACGGGTAGCAGTACGAGCGTCGTCCTTGGCGTTCGCCACATCTTCTAGGACGCCCGAAAGCGACATGCTTTGAAATCGCCGCCAGCGAGTACGCTGGCGGCGATTTCACGAACGCGTCCGGGTATTGCAGTGCGGCGTTCAAGCAGGGTGCGCGGACGCCACGTGTGCCGTGAGGGGGAAGCCGCCGCAAAGTGTGAGAACCACGCACGTGGTCCTCACATTGCCTCAGCAGCGGGTGGGAAAAGACTTGCGGTCAATGACCGCTTTCCGCGGCAGGCACCGGCAATACCGTTCCATAGTTGGCGCCGAAACCGATTCGTGCGAAACCATCGCGCTCGCACCAGCCACGGAAAATGACGGTATCACCATCTTCGAGGAACGCGCGATTTTCACCGTTGCCGATGTCCACGGGTTGCGCGCCGCCGACCGTGAGTTCGATCAATGCACCGGCTTCGCCCGATGACGGCCCGGAGATGGTGCCGCTTCCCAGTAGATCGCCGCTCTGGAGGTTGCACCCCCCCATTGTGTGGTGCGCGATCATCTGTCCCAACGTCCAGTATTGATGCCGGAAACTGGTGCGTGTCAACGTGCGCGGTTGCAGTCCTCGCGCAAGCTGACGCGCACTGAGGATCGACGCCTCGAGTTGGATGTCGAACGCACCGGCCGTGCTGTTGTCTTCTGAAGACAGATAGTCGAGCGGCTGTGGGCGCTCGGCGACGCGTGACCAGGTGGTGCGGTACGGCAGCAATGCTTCGAGGGTGACGAGCCAGGGCGATATCGTCGTCGCGAAGTTTTTCGAGAGGAATGGCCCGAGCGGGTGCATTTCCCACGACTGGATGTCGCGCGCGGACCAATCGTTCAGCAGGCAGAGGCCGAAGATATGCCGTTGAGCATGGAGCAGCGGGATTGGGGTGCCGCGCGGATTGCCGGTCCCAATCACCGCGCCCAGTTCCAGCTCGTAGTCGAGCCGGCGACATGCGTCATGAAGGGGAGGGGTGGACGGATCCGGGCGGTATTGCCCCATTGGCCGGTAAACCTGCTGACCGCTGACGTCAATCGACGACACGCGACCATGATAAGCGATGGGTAGCCAGTCGAAATTCGGGCTGATCGCCATGCTGAGCGGGCGGCTGCAGTTCACCGCATGATCGAGCGAGGTGTAGAAGTCGGTGTAGTCGCCGATACGCACGGGTACGGCGTACTCGGCTTCCGCCTGTGATACCAGCGTCTTCCGCACGCCCGGCTCATGCGGACTGCCGGCTCGAAGCAGGTCGAAAAGTGCGTGACGCAGTGCCTGCCAGGCAGTCGGCCCCATATCGAGCAGTGCATTCAGTGTGGTTGCCGTGGCCGCTCGCACGGCCTCGAGTGCCAGACCGTCCATGCAGCCCGCCTGCTGTAACGCAGCGAGGTCGACGATCTGGTCGCCGATCGCGATCCCGCCGCGCCAGGTTTCGCCGACGCCCCTGCGGCGAAACACGCTGAGTGGCAGATTCTGCAACGGAAAATCGGTCCCTGCCACGTTGGCCGCTTCCAGCCAACTGTGTTGAGTGACGTCGTGTGTGTGATTCAAGTCCATCGAGGCTCCTTGCCTATACGGTTCGATGCAGGTCGCAAGCTGTTGCGTTGAGGGCGTCGTCGAAAATCGCCACTGCGCGAGTCCAGCCGGCGGAGGCGCCCCGGATTTTGTGCGGGAAGCACGAGATGAAGAAGCCGTGAGGTGGCAGCACCTCGAGATTGTGGAGTTTTTCCAGGTGGCAATAACCGATCTTGCGGCCGGCCTTGTGTCCTTCCCAGATCAGCGATGCATCACGCGTTTCGGCATATTTTTTCGCTGTATGTACGAATGGCGCATCCCAGCTCCACGCGTCGGTGCCAGTCAGGCGAACACCTCGCTCGAGCAGGTACATGGTCGCGTCGAAGCCCATGCCGCAACCCGAGGAAACATAGTCGGGTTGTCCGTAGCGCGTGCCTGCACGCGTGTTGATGACGACGATTTCAAGCGGCTTGAGTTCGTGGCCGATGCGCGCAAGCTCGACTTCGACGTCGGCAGCAGTCACGACGTAGCCATCGTCGAAACCGGTGAAATCAAGCTTCACGCCGGGCTGAAAGCACCAATCTAGCGGCACTTCGTCGATGGTGATCGAGCGCTCCCGCTCGCCCGTCGAATCGTTCATCGTGCTGTGGAAGTGGTAGGGCGCATCCAGATGAGTACCGTTGTGTGTGCTCAACTGGATGTGTTCGATGGCCCAGCCTTCGTTGTCAGGCAGGTCGGTTTCCTGAAGTCCGGGAAAGAAGGCGGTAACGGCTTTGGCCGTATTCCGGTGCGTCAGATATTGAATCTTGGGGCCGTAACCCGGCGGATCGGAAATGACGTCGTTTTCCAGATAGATCGATAGATCGATGAAGCGTCGTGTCATGTGCGGCTGCTCCTGATTTGGGGACTTACCTTCAACGCCGCATAGCAGCGGTCACGTTATTAAGACTGTACGATCGTACAGTCAGTATCGTATTGGTGTAAACTGGCGCCGCATAATGAGCGAACGGCATTCGGGGCAATCGAGCCACAGGACAGTGGAGAAATCATGCAGGCGAAGGAAGTCACGGTAAGGGCGGCCGGCGTACGGAGCGGGAAGGGAGCGCAACGGACGGTCGAGACGAGCAAGCGTGAGCGGGTGCTCGACGTGGCCGAGCGATTGTTTGCCGAAGGCGGTTTCGATGGCGTTTCGATGCGGGATATTGCATCGGCGGCGGAGGTCGGCTTACCGTTGATCGTGTATCACTTCGAGACCAAGATGGGTCTGTACCGCGCCCTGTTCGAGCGCCGCAAGACCGTGCTCGACACGCGGTTGGCTTTGCTTCGTGAACCCGTGGCTGCAGGGGAAGACCCGCTCGAGCATATCGTGCGCGCCTTCGTGCTCCCGGTGATGCAGATCCAGAATACCGAGTCCGGACTTGCGTATGCCAAACTCGTTGCGCGCGAAGCTTCCGATCCGCGCGAGGCCGAGCGCGGCATCGTTGCTGAATATTTCGATCCGTTCGCGGCGGAATTCATCAAGGAAATCAGGAAGACGCTGCCAGGCCATAGCGCCAACTATGCGCACTGGGCCTACTTGTTCGCGGTAGGCGCGTTGGTGATGAGTGCGTTTGACAGTCGCATCGAGCGTATCTCGGGCGGCAAGATCAAGGCCGGCGCCCTGAAGCGCAAGGCCGAGCATCTGGTGACTTTCATTTCCGCCGGGATTCGCGCTGGCGCAACCACTGACGCGCGTGCGTCAGCCGCTTAGGCGGCACCGTGTTGTTGAACACCATTACATTCGAGATCGCGTCTCGGTTCTCAATGCATCGTGTGGGACCTGACTGTTGGCGGAAGCCGTTAGAAAGGCTGGGCCGTCTCCTGACAGGACCACGTAACGTCTTGCCGTCCAATCCACTGCGGTCCGTTGCGACGCAGAGTTCAGTCGGGACGCTTTTTGACTCAAACCAAGTACGCCGGTGGTGGAATGGAAAGCCGGGGCGCGACAGCATCTGACGGCCTTCGGCCGGTAGCGGCGGAACAGGCCACTATCGAGCGCTGGAAGCTGAAGAGCGAGCCTTGCAGGCTGCTCTGCGACCCAAACGCTGCCTCCTGGTGTTGAAGTGCTTGGAAACTGCTAATCGTGCCCATAGATTACGCTAATGTAATAATGCCAGCCGGCCCCATCCGATAAGGCACAGCGGCGGCCTCGAACACTTTTCTGGGTGTTGTATTTCAACAACGTCTGCACGTCGAATGCCCGTTTATTTTGCTAATGGGGTTCTGCTGTCCTTTAATTCCGCTAATACGTCTGATGAAGCTCGATAAGGAGTTGCAATGACGGCTTTGGAACAAGCGGATAGGCGTGCTTCGAAAATTGCTGACGTTCTTCGTCGGTTAGGGCGAGGACCACTCTCGAAGAAGCATGCGGTGGTAGCTGCGAATCTGCTGGGCGTCCACTGGACAACCGCGATCAGCGCCGCGAACGGTACGTTCACGGTTGCCAGCGGCGCAGCTAGTGCGTTCTTGCTGACGCTTGCAAAGTAGTGAGAGACGCGCGTCGAGGTTGCGAGTGAACCGTTAGGATTTTTGGGGTCGTGCCGAATGTCCCAGTCCATGCTTTCATGAGTACTCGGCCGTAGGCCGGAGGCTGTCTTGCCGAGACCAGCGACATCGTGGCAGCATCTGACAATTACATACATCGGCGTCGAGCGATGTCCGGATTCGTGGAACTCAACAAGAGAGAACGATTGACCGATTGCTCGAATCTGGCACGCGATGATCAAAGAGGGGGCGACGAGTGAGCGGAGCGCGCCTCGATGACGATTGGAGGCCGCACTTGATGAAGCGTGCGGCCTGCTCATGAAGTGGAGCCTCGATATCCACAATGCTCGCCGGCTGAGCTAGAACTTGGTTTAGTGGTGCCTCAAGCAAGCAGTTCGGCTTCGCGCAGGGCCGAGCGGATGACATCATGGTATCGCTCCTCGAGCGGTGTGAGCGGTAACCGAATGCCGCCTTCGATTCGGCCGAGAGCGTGCAGTGCCCATTTGACGGGGATCGGATTGGCTTCGCAGAAGAGATGCTTGTGCAGGGACAGCAATTGAAGGTGATGACAGCGAGCCGTGATTGCGTCGCCTTCAAGTGCGGCTCGGCAGAGGGCGCTCATGGCGTTGGGAGCGACGTTTGCCGTGACGGAGATATTGCCGTGGCCGCCGAGCAGCATAAGTGCGATAGCGGTAGCGTCGTCGCCGCTGTAGATCCCGAAGTTCACCGGGGCATGCTTGATGAGATTCGCAGCACGTTCGACGTTGCCCGTCGCGTCTTTTACACCGATGATGCCGGGAATGTCGGCAAGGCGCAGGATCGTCTCGTTGGTCATGTCTGCGATCGTGCGACCCGGTACGTTGTAAAGAATCATCGGCAAGTCGACGGATTCAGCAATCATGCGGAAGTGTTGATAGATGCCTTCCTGCGTGGGCTTGTTGTAGTACGGAACCACTTGCAACGTGGCATCCGCGCCAACCTGCTTGGACAATACCGACAGTTCGATCGCCTCTGCCGTTGAATTTGCCCCAGCGCCAGCAATCACGGGGATGCGACGTGCAGCCTGTTCGACGGCAGTTTTGACCATGAGGATATGCTCGTCGACCGTCAGCGTTGCTGACTCTCCGCTCGTGCCGACTACGACGAGTCCGTCGGATCCCTGTTCGACGTGCCAGTCGACCAGCTTGCGAAACGCCGGCAGATCGAGACTGGCGTCTTCATGCATGGGGGTAACGATAGCGGGAATGCTACCGCGGATCGACGTGGTTGTTTCAATATTCATCTCTGTTTCCTTTGCGCATTGCGATATTGAAGTCTGATGTTCTGCGTTTGGATCCGTACTCTCGATTATCGAGAAGTTCGATCACCTGACGACCGATCACGATCTGCTCGCTACCGCTTCGCGCGCGGGCATAACTCGATGTCGGCAACATCGGTAGGCTGGGTGCGCATACGCCGAACCGCCGACATTCAACCAAGGCATGCTTTCGGGGTCTGCCGAAAACTGTTCCGCTTGTCCGTCTTGCATGAGTGAAACGGTGATCCGAATCGCCTGTGACTGACCTTGGACGTCAAATGCGGTATTTGACCGAACCAGCCAACCCTTCAGCGCTAGTGCGTAGGTAATTTCCTTGGCATCTTGTTCGAGCGGAATCCAGACATTGAGTCCGCCAGTCACGGGAGCCGTGGCAATTCCTCTTGATTCGAGGGGCGCTGGAGAGTTCGTTTATGGCTGTACTGATTGTCGTGAGCGCGAATAAGGCGAGAGCGATCTGAGTGACAAGCAGCTTTAGTGCATTGTGTTCAACTGACCAATAGCCCAATCCCTGATAGCGCAAGTATGACCCCAAGCACTCGTTGCCAAGTGAGCTGTTCACGAAGAATGGTCGTTGCCAGGAGCACGGTTGTGAGGGGGTAGAGAGAGACAAGCGTCGCCACGATCGACAACTGCTGGCCGTAGATCAGCGCTGACTTGTACAGCATCGTTCCGGAGGCGTCGAGGCAGCCAGCGATAGCGATGAAAATGGCGCCGCGAACGTCGGGGCGAGCTTCTAGGGTGACGCGATGGCTGAAGAGTGCCGTAATGATCAACAGTGAAAGGGATACGGAGCGAGCCACCGCCAGTGACCAGAATCCCGCTTGCAGGGACACCTGCTTCAGGCAGATGTAGGTGGCTGCAATCCCGCTTCCGGCGACAACAGCGAGAAGCAAGCCCTTGGTGAGCCGCGATTTGTCTTCGGCATTGCTGTCACCATGTTCTGCGCCACTCACGATCACGACAGCCAGAGCACCGAGGAGGAAGCCGATATAGGCCTGCAGAGACGGTCTTTCATGCGCAACCAGTACCCCGAACAGAACCGGCAGAACGATTCCGATCAACGCCGTTACAGGTGCGACCACGGCCATGGGTCCGATCCCCAGTGCCATATACAGAGCCGGCAGTGAGATTGCGATGCTCAGACCGGCTGCGGCGCTCCACCACCAATCGGTTGCTCCTGCCATCTGCCCATGGGTCGCGATGGCCAGCAAAGCCGTGATCGCGAGCGCCGGGACCTGGTTGAAAAGCATCACATACCCGATCGATATGCGACGCGTTGAGTAGCCGCTCAGAAAGTCAGCTGACCCGTAACAGACGGACGAGAGAAGCGCGAGAATCGAGCCCATTTTTTACCAGGATGGTTGAGAGGTCATTCGAATCTGCGCGTGGGAGCGCAGTTGAACAAACTGACACGCATTGATCGAATAGTACAAGATATTGTACTTTAGTCAATCAAAATGACTTCGCCTGGGCGTCGGAGATCAGGCTGATGGGTCCATTTGGCCGAGGATCCGCATGTGCGCCAAATGCGTGACAGGGCACCCATGAGCGAGTGCGTCGATGGAGGCGTTCGAGTGCCTGGCGTGCATTCGGACGAGCGGCAAGGCGAGCGCGGCACATTCTCGAGCGTGACGTCCATAGACCGTGTGAAGTCGATGGGCGTCCTGATGCGCAGCTGTTGCTCGTGCGGGGATCAGTCTCCTGCAGCCGTGGATTTATCGCTGCAGGCTCGCTACCGTCATCGAGAAGAACAGTTCTTCCGCTCCAGCGTTCGCGTAGCTATGGTATCGATTGGTTTGTGCAACGATTGAACAACCTTGCGGGACGTGAATGATCTCTTCCCCCAGCGTCAGAGTTAATTCACCGGCTTCAACATACAAAAGCTCGGTCGTGCGGTTCGGATGACCGTGCGAGACGTAATGTTCCCCAGGCTTCATGTTCCATTTCCACAGCTCGATCGTATCCGGGCCGTTTGCCCCCTGTGGCTCGCGATTGTGAGGTGCCGGCACGAATGGGATAGGCAGTACGCGGCAGGCGAGCCGGACGCCGTGTCATTGCGACAACGTCGACTGCTGTCGTTGCGAACGGCGGCGCTAAGTGCGTTCGCGGCGATGATCGCGCTTGTCGCGCTGGACTATCCGGTGGGGACCGCCGTGATGGCGTGCGCGTCCGTACTTGTTGGTGGAGCGTTGCTGGTCTGGTGTGTCGCACGGCTGCGAAGTCCGCAATCCGGTAAGGGCTAGCTGGGCGGTCTAAGGGGCCGGTAGCCGACCGCCGGGGACCTATCCGTGATTTCGTGGGCGAGGCATATCATGAGGTGTAAAAGTCATGGATATGCCGATGAAGAAGAAAAGGCAAACTGTAGCGCGTCAGGCAGCGGCCCGAGGGCCGCTGCCTGAACTGCCCAAGGAACTGCTGGACCAACTGGTCAAGGGGCCGATGACGCCGGCCGAAGTGCAGGACCTGATGTTGGCGTTCAACAAGGCAGTCATCGAGCGTGCGATGGGCGCCGAGATGAATCTGCATCTGGGCTACCCGCCGGGCCAGGCCAAGCCCGTAGGGCAGGCCAACGAGCGCAACGGCGCCAGCGGCAAGACGGTCATCACGGATCGCGGCCCGGTTCGTGTCGAAGTCCCCCGTGACCGTGACGGCAGCTTCGAGCCGATCCTGATTCCCAAGCACGAGCGTCGTTTCACCGGCTTCGACGAACGCATCATTGCGATGTACGCGCGCGGCATGAGTGTGCGCGAGATTCGGGCGTTTCTGGCCGAGAGCTACGGCACCGAGGTGTCTCCCGACTTCATCAGCTCAGTCACCGACGAGGTGATGGCCGAGGCGCTGAGCTGGCAGAGCCGCCCACTCGAGGCGATGTATCCGGTGGTGTTCTTCGACGCGCTGCGGGTCAAGATCCGCGATGACGGCGTGGTCAGCAACAAGGCCGTGTATCTGGCCTTGGGCATCCAGGCCGATGGCCAGCGCGACGTGCTGGGCCTCTGGATCGAGCAGACCGAGGGGGCCAAGTTCTGGCTCAAGGTGTTCAACGAACTCAAGACTCGCGGCTGCCAGGACATCCTGATCGCCGTGGTCGATGGCCTGAAAGGATTGACCGAGGCGATCGGCGCTGCCTATCCCAAGACGACTGTCCAGACCTGCATCGTGCATCCGATCCGCAACAGTCTTGAGTACGCCAGCTACAAGGACCGTAAGGTGCTCGCCGCAGCGCTGCGCCCGATCTACGCGGCTGCCAGCGAAGATGCGGCACGGCAGGCGCTGCAAGACTTCGCCGACGGACCTTGGGGCGCGAAGTACCCGACGATCGTGCAGTCGTGGCAACGCGCGTGGGAGCACGTCGTGCCGTTCTATGTGTTTCCGCCGGAGATTCGACGGGTGGTGTACACCACGAACGCCATAGAAAGTCTGAACATGCAGTTGCGCAAGATCATCAAGACGCGCGGCCACTTCCCGAATGACGAGGCGGCGATCAAGCTGCTCTGGCTGGCGCTGCGCAACGTGCTGGCCAAGACCGTGCGGTCCGCCTTCGACTGGAAATCAGCGATGAACCAGTTTGCTATCCTGTTCGGCGAGCGGTTTACGCAGGCGCGCGGATAACCTGTTGTTCAACCGCCTCGCCCACAAAAATGCGGACAGGTTCACCGCCGGCCGGCGCCGAGCCCCAACCACTGGCACGTCCCCGGCATCGGGGTCGGTTTGCTGGCTCTTGCCGGAGATTACGGCTTGCTATCTTCGGGGCGCTGCGGCGGGCATGCGCCCGTCGGCGCCAATAGCAACCTGCATGCATGGTACATTATATTGATCTCACAACATGTACCGGTTCTTGCATGAACGACGTCGACGCCATCAACACCATCGTCGGAAGAAATCTGGTTGCGCAGCGCAAGGCCCGCGGGCTGACGCTGGATCAGCTGGCGCAGGCCTCCGAAGTCAGCCGCGGAATGATCGTACAGATCGAGCAGGGCAAGACCAACCCCAGTGTTGCGACGCTATGCAGGCTGGCGAATGCACTTGTCGTGCCCATCTCCAAACTGATCGAGACGGATTTGCGCCCGACGGCGTACAAAACGAAGCTGTCGGACGCCTCGGAGCTTTGGCGCGGGGCCGCTGGCGGTCTTGGACGGCTCATCACCGGCTTCGACGAGCCGTCCGTGCTCGAATTCTGGGAATGGCGCCTGAGTCCGCACGAATCTTACGATGGAATTGCTCATCCTCCGGGTACGAAGGAACTGCTGTTTGTCACTGCCGGGACCCTAACGGTCACTGCGGGGCCGGTAGGCGAAACGGTCGACTCCCAAGAGGCGTTGGTGTTCTCGGCGGACGTCCCGCATCGGTACGCAAACGAGTTGGACCAAGAGGTTGTGTTCATGATGGTGGTTGTCGAGCCCCGGACAGCCGCACGCGCCTGAGTCGATACGTTCAGTCGATGGCAGTAAACTGAACCAAAAGACAAATATATTGAACTCTCGATTTTTTCGGGCTATAGTCATTCCCAGAATGTTCTTGGGAGTGTGCCGTGCCTGTTGAAATCGAAGATCCTGTAGCGACCGCGCTGGAGCAGTTCCGTGTGTCGGATGCGATTGATGATACGTATCCGGAAGCGACGATCGCAGTCATTGTGGCCCTCGGGCTGAGCAACGGTCCGACGAATGCCGAGAGCGGCAAGGCGCTCGCAGACGCCGCTACGACCTTGCGCGCGGGCGTCGATGCGGACGGGCTTCGCGACCATCCGAAAATCGCGTGTTGGCACGAAATCTATAAGCGGTTTAACGCAAAGCCGCGCAAGTACCCGTGTTCGGTCGAGTCGCTCGCCCGACGCGCGCTTCGGCCGGACTCGGCTGTTCCGACGATCAACTGCCTGGTCGATTTCTATAACGCGCTGAGCTTGCGTCACCTCGTGCCGATCGGAGGCGAGGATCTCGACGCGCTTCAAGGCGTGCTTGAACTGCGGCCGGCCACGGGGCGCGAGAGCTTCGATATTGCGGATGACTCTTCCGCGGACCATGTGATCGTGCCTGAAGGGGAGGTCATCTGGACGGACGACCTCGGCGCGACCTGCCGGCGTTGGAATTGGCGCCAAGGACGACGTACGCGGCTCACGGAAGAGACGAAGAACGCCTATTTCGTTATCGATGCGGCTGTTCCGTCGACTGGCGGAAAAGAGATCGTGCAAATCGTCGAAGAGCTGACCGACATTCTTCGAGCCCATGCCGGCGCAGCACAAGTTGGCTATCGACTCATCAAGGTCGGTAGTTTGCCGCTTTGATGCACTGAAGGCTGGTATCGCAGTTGGGTGTGTCGGTTAGTGGTGCGGGAAATGTGTACGTTCCGGTGTCTCTAACACCGGACACGATACCGATGTTCCTGCTGTTGCTGATCACCGATTCTGCTGTAGTGAGACAAAGAGCGACGGGGCCGACCGCGGTAAGGCAGTGTCCAGGTTCGAGATGGGACGAGGTGTGTGTAGCCCAAACAGGGTTGCATTCGAGCGTTGCACGATACTGTTCCTGGAGAGCCCAATTCCAGGCGACGATCGACTGAGCCATATGGACTGGTCGCCCGTATGTTGCGGTGTAATTCTATATTAATAATTTAATTAGGTATACGAAATTTGTGGTGGATCAGGGGAGGCGTAGCTTTGACCAGGTGGGCCGCCCCTTGTAGTGATGTACTTGAAAAGCAAAATTACCCGGAGACAGTCATGAAGAAGCTCGTTGCGTGCGTCGCGCTTGCCGTCGTTGCATCCAGTGCATTTGCGAAAGAGTGGTCGACAATCCGATTTGGTGTGGATGCGACCTATGCACCGTTTGAGTCGAAGAGCTCGGACGGGAAGGTCGTCGGTTTCGATATTGATCTCGGCAACGAGATCTGTGCACGATTGAAGGCAAAGTGCGTGTGGGTCGAGAACGATTTCGATGGCTTGATCCCGGCATTGAAGGCGAAGAAATTCGACGGCGTGCTGTCGTCGATGTCGATGACGCCGCAGCGCGCGGAGCAGATCGCGTTCTCCGCGAAGTTGTACAACACGCCGACGAGACTCGTGACGAAGAAGGGCATCACGTTGGAGCCGACAGCCGATTCGCTGAAAGGCAAATCGGTGGGCGTCGAGCAGGGCACGATCCAGGAGACGTACGCAAAGACCTACTGGGCACCCAAGGGCGTGCGCGTCGTCGCGTACCAGAACCAGGATCAGGTTTATTCCGACTTGCTCTCTGGGCGACTGGATGCATCGCTGCAGGATGCAGTGCAAGCTGACATCGGTTTTCTCAAGACGCCGCGCGGGGCTGCCTATCAGTTCGCCGGCGGGGATATCACCGATCCGAAGACGCTCGGCGAAGGCGCAGGTATCGGTCTGCGCAAGGAAGACGCCGACCTGAAAGCGAAGCTTGATCAGGTGATTGCCGACATGCAGAAGGACGGCACGTTCAAGAAGATCGAGCAGAAGTACTTTGCATTCGACATCTACGGGAACTGACCTTTTCGCGGCGCACACGGCGATGACCGTGCTGCGCCGTGTCCCTTTCTGGATACCCTGACATGCTTTTCCAAGGATTTGGTCCGTTGCTGTGGACCGGCACCGTCGCGACTGTGAAGCTTGCGGTGCTGTCGCTGGCTGCGTCGTTCGTGCTCGGGTTGCTTGGCGCGGCCGCAAAGTTGTCATCGAATCGCGTGCTGGCAGCGCTCGGCACCTTCTATACGACGCTGATTCGTGCTGTTCCTGACCTGGTTCTGATGCTCCTGTTGTTCTACGGGATGCAGATTCTGCTGAACAACGCGACCGACATGCTCGGCTGGGATCAGATCGACATCGATCCGTTCGTGGCGGGCGTCGTGACACTGGGCTTCATCTACGGCGCGTACTTCACTGAAACGTTCCGTGGAGCATTTCTTTCAGTGCCGCGCGGTCAACTCGAGGCGGGCTTTGCGTATGGGATGGGCGGCTGGCGGGTATTTCGACGCATCCTGTTCCCGCAGATGATGCGTTTCGCGCTGCCTGGAATCGGCAACAATTGGCAGGTGCTGGTGAAGGCGACTGCACTGGTGTCGATCATCGGTCTCGCCGACGTCGTGAAGGCGTCGCAGGACGCGGGCAAGACTACGCTGGACTTCTTCTTCTTCACGCTTGTGGCGGGCGCGATTTACCTCGCGATCACGACTGTTTCAAACATCGTGCTGCACCATCTCGAGAAGCGTTATTCGGTCGGCGTTCGGAGGCTCGCACTGTGATCAGTCTCATCAGTCAATACTGGCAAAACTATCTGTATACCGACGGGTACGGCTTCAGCGGGCTCGCTGTCACCTTGTGGCTCCTGGTCATATCCATTGTGCTTGGATTCCTGCTTGCCATACCGCTTGCGATCGCGCGAGTGTCGTCCAATCGGTGGATCTCGCGGCCCGTGTGGTTGTACACGTACGTGTTCCGCGGTACGCCGCTTTATGTGCAGCTCTTGATGTGCTACACCGGCATCTACAGCCTGCAGGTCGTTCACGAACACGTGTTGCTCGACACGTTCTTCCGCAACGCGATGAACTGCACGCTGCTCGCGTTCGTGCTGAACGAATGCGCGTATGCGACCGAGATTTTCGCGGGTGCGATCAAGTCGACGGCGGCCGGCGAAATCGAAGCGGGCATCGCTTATGGTATGTCGCGCTTCAAGCTCTATACGCGGATCATTCTGCCGTCGGCGCTGCGGCGCTCGTTGCCGAGCTACAGCAACGAGGTGATCCTGATGTTGCACGCGACAACGCTCGCATTCACGGCGACCGTGCCGGATATTCTGAAAGTCACGCGCGATGTAAACTCCGCGACCTACATGTCGTTCCAGGCCTACGGTCTCGCGGCGATTCTGTATGCAACCGTCGTTTTCGGGATGATTTGGGCATTCCGAAAGCTGGAAGCCCGATGGCTCGCCTATCTCGCGCCCCGCGGTCACTAACGAATCAGGAAGGACACACGTATGTACAAGCTTATCGTTGAGGATCTCCACAAGAAGTTCGGGGACAACGAGGTGTTGAAGGGCGTTTCGATGAAGGCGAAGGCAGGCGACGTCATCAGTATCATCGGCTCGAGCGGCTCGGGAAAAAGCACTTTCCTCCGTTGCATCAACTTCCTCGAGCAACCGTGCTCCGGCCAGATCACGATCGGGACCGAACTGATTAAAACGACGCAAGACCGGCGCGGAGCGTTGCAAGTCGCAGACCAAAAGCAATTGCAACGGATGCGTACCAAGCTTGCGATGGTGTTTCAACACTTCAATTTGTGGGCGCACATGAACGTCCTCGAGAATGTCATCGAGGCGCCGATGGCAGTACTTGGGATCGGAAAGGACGAAGCCACGTCGCGCGCGCGAAAGTATCTCGAGAAGGTCGGCCTGCCCGCGCGCGTCGAGACCATGTATCCATCACACCTGTCGGGTGGCCAGCAGCAGCGTGTCGCGATTGCGCGTGCGCTTGCGATGGAACCGGAGGTGATGCTGTTCGACGAGCCGACGTCTGCGCTCGACCCCGAACTGGTCGGCGAAGTACTGAAGGTCATGCAGGCGCTGGCCGAAGAGGGCCGAACGATGGTCGTCGTTACGCACGAGATGGGGTTTGCGCGGAACGTGTCCAATCATGTAATTTTCCTGCACAAGGGAAAGATCGAGGAGGAAGGGAATCCGCAGGACATCCTCGTCAACCCGAAGAGCGAGAGACTGGGACAATTTCTGTCGGGTCGATTGAAATAATTTTCTCCCCGGCGCGGCTTGTTTCTGCAGGAATGTGCGCGAGGCGGGAGTTGGCCACAACGCCGACTCCCGGTTATCTGCTGCGTTTTGCGACTGCGTTCGGACGTATGGCTGTGGCCCTTTAGAAGGGGTGACGCAGGTATCGATATGGCTTGTCGATTCTGTCGACGAGTCGGGTAGGAACACGCGATGAATTCTGACATCAAGGACGGATCCAGCACTCAGGCGACAACGAGAGTCTTGCCATCATTGCAGGCGCTCGTTTGCTTCGAGGCGGCTGCTCGCCTGGAGAGCTTCAGTCGGGCTGCAGAATCGTTGCATGTGACACACGGTGCAGTAAGTCGTGCGGTCCGGGTGTTGGAGGATGATCTAGGCGTTCAATTATTTGCTCGCCGAAATCGACGCGTTTTTCTCTCGCCGGATGGGCAAAGGTTGGCCGAGGCGGTGCGGCAGAGTTTCGACCGGATCGGAGCGGTGTGTCGCGAATTTCGCGAGCGAGCCGGTGAGACCGTCTTGACATTATCTTGCGAGCCAACGCTGATGATGCGTTGGCTGATTCCGAACATGACGTCGTTGCAGGCGCAGTTGCCGCGGCTCGAGCTGCGACTTGTCGCGGCATCCGGTCCAGCGCTCGGAGACGGAATCGATATGGCGATTCGCCGTAACGATGTTCAGTGGTCTGCGGATGTCGAGGCGACGTGCTTGTTTGCAGAGCGAGTGGGACCGGTATGTCGTCCCGAGTATGTGCCTGATTTTTTCGACGCAGTGGACGATGGCTGGAGCCTTAAAGATTCTGCGACCCTGCTGCATACGAGAACGCGACCAGATGCCTGGCAAACGTGGGCAACTCTGACCTCTTATGCAGGGAATGCCCTTCCGGCAGCTGGCAAGACCTTTGAACACTTCTATTTCAGCCTTCAAGCAGCTGCTGCAGGCGTAGGGGTCGCTATCGGCCCCTGGCAATTGGTGAGGCGCGAAATTGACAGTGGCCTTCTTGCGGCGCCGATGGGTTTTGTCGAGGACGGCTCTGCCTACTATCTGCTGGCGCGTACTCCCGTTGAGGAGAGTAAGGTCGGCCGCGTGGTGAGGGACTGGCTCTTGAATCTAGTATCCGAGTAGCCTCCGTCATCGTTGTGACTGCAAGGTGCTTTTCGTTGCTCAAGGGGAGGCTCATCGCCTAGCGCATGGGCGGCAGCTACGCGACCCATGCGCAGTTCAGGAGCCTCGAGTATTAAGCGGGGAGGGTTGGTTTTTTCAGGCGATCGTCGCCATACTCCCGCAGCACCTGGGCAATGACAACCCGATGCCCGTCGAGCCAACGTGCCTGCTTCGCCTTGGCTTCAAGGTGGGCGGGATGCTTGACCAACCGCAATAGCGCCTCTTCAGACTCCCAGTAGTAAATGTTCTGGATCAGTCCCGCAGCGGTGTTTTCCCATGTCTCTTCGCCCAGATATCCCGGGGTGCTGCGGGCGATCTCCGCGATCTGCTGATCGAGCGTGTGAAATTCGTCGTCGTACTGCCCGGCCTTGAAAATAAAAGTGGAAGAGAACATTGGGCTTCCCGGTAATGTGGATCCATTCGACCTGAGGACGCGCATCCTGCCCCGGGCCGACCTCGCTCGTTTTAATGCTGAAAACCGTCATCCTCGTGTCGACCAGCCGGGTTGCCAGCCTGAGGAAGTATCCGGTGAGCACGTTGCTCGTGCCGGCAGTCAAAATGCTAGCATAGTTCAATATACTGTTCTACAATGACCTTCATATTGAACTTTTGGTGCGGTCGGAAAGTCTTCGTCGATGTCGTGCGGTCCCGTCGGGCGCTGTCCAGGGAGATCTCCGGTCTGGCAACCATCTGAATGTCTGGAGCGTTGCGAGGAAGATCATGAAGCGTGTACTGGACAAGGTTGACGAGAAGATCCTCGCGCAACTCGCGGAGAACGCGAGACTGTCTCATAACGATATCGCCCTCACGGTGAACCTGTCGCGCAACGCGGTGCGTTTGCGAATCGAGCGACTGGAGCGCGATGGCTTCATTCGCGGCTACACAATCAGGAAAGGATCAGCGACGCCGGAGTCCGAGCCCATTCGAGCCTTGATGTTCGTGTACCGGAAAGACCGTATGCGGGGCGGAGATGTATTGAAGTACGTGCGGTCCGTGCAGGAAGTCGTTACATGCGACGTCATGAGCGGCGACCTGGATGTTGTCCTCCATGTTGAAGCAGTAAGTGTTGATCGAATTCACAAGCTCTGGGACGAAATATCTGCGCTTCCCGAGGTGCTCAATACCGTCACCTCGTTCGTCCTGACCCGTGCAAAAGGCAATTCGCACGGCGCCTGAACGCTTTCGCGTCCAAATCGAGCGTTTTGAACATTCGCGAGCAAATTGCTCGTCATTTCGTTCAAGCTGCCATATTTGGACTGCCAAGCGTGTTCGATAACATTTTCGTCATCTTTCCACTACGACGAAGGTGCTGAAGTGAGCGAATACAAGGTTGCATTGATCGGGTTTGGCGGCGTGAACAGGGCGCTTGCGCAGTTGGCAGCGGACAACAATGCCAAGTGGCAAAGCGAGCTGGGCTTCCAGTTGAAGATCGTTGGTATCAGCGACTTGCACCTGGGGTCGGTCGTTCGCCCCGAGGGCATCGATCTGAACGTACTGCGCGATCTCCCGACGGAGAAAGGCGCGCTGGCGAAGCTGCCGGGTGGCAATGTCGACGCCGCGACGGAACAGGTCATTGAGACGTCCGGAGCGGACATCGTGGCTGAAGCGACCTTCACCAATGCGGTCAATGGTGAACCGGCAACGTCGTACTGCCGGCTTGCGCTGAGCAAGGGCATCAGCGTTGTCACGACCAACAAGGGGCCGGTGGCCTTCCATGCGGAAGCATTGAAGCGCGAAGCTGCCGCGAACGGCGTGCATTTCGAATACGAAGGCTCGGTCATGAGCGGCACGCCTGTCATTCGCCTCGCAAAGGAACTGCTTGCCGGATCCGAGCTGAAAGGCTTCGAAGGCATTCTCAACGGTACGTCGAATTTCGTGCTGTCGAGCATGGAGTCCGGCCTGAGCTTCAAGGAAGCGGTCGAGAAGGCCCAGCGTCTTGGTTATGCGGAGGCTGACCCGACTGCCGATATCGAAGGGCATGACGTTCGCCTGAAGGTCGTGATCCTGGCCAACGAGCTTCTCGGTGCAAAACTCAAGCCGGCGGACGTATCGTGCAAGGGCATCAGCGGCTTGACGCTGCAAAGCATCCACGACGCCGCTGCATCAAATGCGCGGTGGAAGCTGATCGGTAGCGCATCCAAGCTGGCAGACGGCACGGTGCGCGCCAGCGTCGAGCCCAAACTGCTGCCGCTGGAAAACTCGCTGGCTGCGGTGGGCGATGCCATCAATGCCGTGACGTTCCGGACCGGCATGTTGGGCGACGTGACGGTGCGAGGCCCGGGCGCCGGCCGTGTGGAAACTGCGTACGCACTGCTCGCTGACATCATCAGCATCCACAAAGCGAAAGTCGCACTGGGGAAATGAACATGAACAACGTTGCATTTCCCGCCACCGCGGCCCATAGCGTGATTGCTGTCAACAATCCGTTCGATGGCACCCAAGTTGGAACCGTCGTGAATATGCCGGCGGAGCGTGCTGAGTCCCTCATCGACATCGCTCGTGACGGCGCGAAGGTGTCTCGCGATCTGCCGCGTCACGAACGGGCCCGTATCCTGGAGACTTGTGCTGCACTGGTCGAGCGCGACAAGGAGGCGTTTGCCGCGCTCATCGTGGCCGAGGCCGGCAAGACGCTGAAGCAGGCACAGAAGGAAGTGCTTCGTTGCGTCAATACGCTCAAGCTGTCGGCCGACGAGGCTCGCCACAACGGCGGGGAGGTCGTGCCGTTCGCTTCGTACGTCGGCTCGGAAAACCGTCAGGGCTGGTTCACGCGCGAACCGCTGGGCGTCATCGTTGCCATCACGCCGTACAACGATCCGCTCAACCTGGTTGCTCACAAGCTGGGGCCGGCGATTGCCGGCGGCAACTCGATCGTGCTGAAACCGTCGGAGCTGGCCCCGTTGTCGGCGATCAAGCTGGTCGACTACTTGAACATCGCCGGCTTGCCGTCGAATGTCATCTCGATCGCGACTGGCGGTCCGGCCCTGGGCGAAGCGCTCGTTTCTGCTCGCGATGTACGGATGATCTCGTTCACGGGTGGATTCGTGACGGGCGAAAAGATCGCACGCTCTGCCGGTCTGAAGAAACTCGCGATGGACCTCGGCGGTAACGCGCCCGTCATCGTGATGGACGACTGCGATCTCGAGGACGCTGTCGAATCGTGCGTGTCGGGTGCTTACTGGGCTGCAGGCCAGAACTGCATCGGCACGCAACGGATCCTCATCCACTCGCGAATTTACGACGCATTCAAGGAGCGCTTCGTTGCGCTTACCCAGGCGTTGAAGACGGGCAACCCCGCTCTGCCGGATACCGATGTCGGCCCGATGATCACGGCTCAAGCCGCGCGACGCACCGAAGGTGTCGTCAACGATGCAATTCGTCAGGGCGCGAAGCTGCTGTGCGGCAACGTCCGTGACGACTCAGTCTATGCGCCGACCGTTCTCGAGGACGTGAGCTTCCAATGCGATCTGTGGACTCAGGAAATCTTCAGCCCGGTCGTTGTGCTGCAGAAGATCGACTCGATCGATGAAGCACTGGACCTGGCGAATCGCCCGGAGTACAGCCTGCATGCCGGTATCTTCACCAAGGATCTGGAGATCGCCCTGAAGGCGGCCGACAAGCTCGAGGCAGGCGGGGTCATGATCAACGACTCTTCGGACTATCGCTTTGATGCAATGCCGTTTGGCGGCTTCAAGTATGGGAGCCTCGGACGTGAAGGCGTGCGATTCGCGTACGAGGACATGACGCAACCGAAGGTTGTCTGCATCCGCAAGACGGGGCGTTGATTTAATGCAGTAAATGTTTTGCCCCAACGGCTCACCGTAAATGGTGAGCCGCTTTGCTTGCAAACGGAGTTCGATCGGCATCGCCGGTCGAGCTCCGGAGACACACCGGAAGGAGACAATATTAGTGAGTTCGAATATTCGCGCCAATCAATCGAGAGCTGAAGCGTCGCGCTCGGCGGTTTCAGACGTGCAGCTGGGAAGCGAGGATCAAGGCTACCAAAAGACGTTGCGGCCACGTCAGGTACAGATGATCGCCATTGGTGGCGCGATCGGAAGCGGGCTGTTCATGGGGGCGGGTGCTCGCCTGGCAGCGGCAGGACCGTCGTTGGTTCTTGTGTACGCGGTGTGCGGATTCTTCGCCTGGTTGATCATTCGGGCGCTGGGAGAGCTGGTGATGTACCGGCCGACAACCGGGTCCTTCGTTTCCTACGCTCGCGAGTTTTACGGTGAGAAGCTGGCCTATGCGGCTGGCTGGATGTACTGGACCAACTGGGTGACAGTTGCAATTGCCGATCTGACGGCAATCGCGTTGTACATCGGCTTCTTCAAAGCCTACGTGCCGTTCCTGGATGGCATACCGCAATGGGTATTAGCACTGGGAACCCTAGTCTTCATCACATCGTTGAACTTGCTGTCGGTCAAGATTTTTGGCGAGCTCGAGTTCTGGTTCTCGTTCGTGAAAGTGGCGACCCTCGTGTTGTTTCTTTGTGTCGGGAGCTACATGGTGCTCTTCAGTACGCCACTTCCAGGACATTCAGTCGGGATCACGCTGATCAACGATAACGGAGGGTGGTTCCCGCATGGTGTGCTGTCCGCCATCGTGATGGTGCAGGGCGTAATCTTCGCGTACGGGAGCATCGAGCTGATCGGCACCGCGGCAGGTGAAGCAAAGGACGTCAAGACCGTCATGCCGAAGGCAATTCGGGCCGTGCTGTTTCGAATCGTCGTGTTCTACATCGGCTCCGTCCTTCTCCTCGCGATGCTGTTGCCGCACACCGCCTATCGTGCCGGCGTCAGCCCGTTTGTCACGTTCTTTGGCTCGATCGGCGTGCCGGGGGCAGGCGCGATCATGAACCTCGTTCTTGTGACCGCGGCGCTTTCCTCCGTCAACGCAGGCATCTATTCGACCGGTCGCATCTTGCGCTCGCTTGCCATATCCGGTTCCGCACCAGCATTCCTCGCCAAGATGAATCGGCAAGGCGTGCCGTTCTCGGGAATCATGCTGACCACCGTCGCGTCGTCAGTCGGGGTCGTCATGAACGCGCTGGTTCCTGGCCAAGCGTTCGAGATCGCAATGACACTGACTGCGGTGCTGCTGATCGGCTCGTGGGCAACGATCATTCTTTGCCAGATCAAGCTGTGGAAATGGTCGCGAGACGGGTTGGTCGAACGGCCGGAATTCAGGATGGCATTTGCCCCTTACAGCGGTTACGCAACGCTGCGTTCTTCGCGTTCATTCTGGTGCTGATCGGGTTCGACTATCCGGTCGGAACCTTCACCATCGTGTCCGTTCCCCTCTACGGTGCGGCGCTGGTGGTTGGATGGTATCTGGTACGCAAGCGCGTCCAGGCCATTGCAAACGGCGAATTGACGGTCAGTGGTCAAGCCGAGCCGCGCGAATACGGCGGGCAGGCATTGGCGTCGAACGACTAACCCGGGAATGCATTCCCATTCATCGTGTAACAGGTGGAACATGTCAACCAATAGCAAGCAACAACGCCCGGACAAGGGCAATCTGTCGACCCTGTCGTTTTCGACTCAGGCGGTCCATGGCGGTAACGTCGCTGACGTGACGACGGGCGCGGTTCGTACGCCGCTCGTGATGGCGAATTCGTATCTGCTGCCGGAGGATCCGTCGACCATGGATTGGTCAAGCCCGGACGGCCTTACGTACACGCGCAATGCCGGCCACAACCAGGTTTGCCTCGAGAAGAAGCTGGCCGCGATGGAGCACGGTGAAGAAGCAGCCGTGTTCGCGACTGGCGTTGCAGCGCTACATGCGATCTTTTTCACATTTCTCAAGAGCGGCGATCACGTCGTGCTTGGCGATGTGACTTATGAGGCCGTGTGGCGCTTGTTCGCGGAGCTCCTTCCGGAGCGTTATGGGATCGAAGCGACGTTTGTGGACATGGGCGATCTGACGGCTGTCCAGGCGGCGATGCGACCGAACACGAAGCTCGTTCATACGGAGACGATTGCGAACCCGACGACGAAGGTCGCGGACATCGAGGCCGTGGCGGAGATCGCCCATCGTGGCGGCGCGATGTTGTCGGTCGACGCGACGTTCACGCCGGCGTCGATGTATCGGGCTGCAGAGCACGGCGCCGACTTCGTGGTTCATTCTCTGACCAAGTACATCAACGGCCACGGCGACGCGATGGGGGGCGCCGTGATCGGCCGCTCGGCGTTGATCCGCGAGCTGAAGCACAATGCTCTCGTCGATCTGGGCGCTACCATCTCTCCTTTCAATGCCTGGCTGATCATGCGAGGCTCGGTGACCTTGCCGCTGCGTTTCGAACGCCAGCTGTCGTCGGCAAAGAAGGTTGCAGCGTTCCTCGATTCGGATCCTCGTGTGGCGTATGTGATGTTCCCGGGACTCGCATCGCACCCCCAGCACGAAGTGGCGGTTCGCCAGTTCGGTGGCACGAACTTCGGTGCAATGATGGCATTCGCCGTCGAAGGCAGCCCCGATGTTCAGAACCGCTTTGTCGCGAACCTCCGCGTGATCACTTCCGCGGTATCGCTGGGGCATGATGAGACGCTCATCGTTCACGTCGGCGGCGATGGCCGAGGCGGGGCAGAGAAGTACCCTGCCGAGTTCCAGAAGTACGGCCACCTGCGCCTGTCGATCGGCCTCGAGGATCCGGATGATCTCATCGCCGATATCTCCGCGGCCCTGGACGCGACGTTCACGAAGTAAGTGATCCGAGCGATGACGCTCCGCCATTCAGGCGGAGCCGCTTGGCGCGCGAAGGCAACGTCAATGTCTTCGCGCTTCGGTTCGTTTACAGATAAAACGGCCGACTGCTCTTTAATCCGATAACGCGTCGGATTTTGTTGAGGGCGTTCACGACCGACTCGTGATAGGTCAGCTTGTCCAGCAGAACGGGCGTGAAGTTGATCGTGCCGGAGTCGGTGGGGATTGGGAATGGACGCTCAATGCCGTCGTCCGACTCAGTCACGATTGCTGTTCCTGAAACGTCGACAAGATTCATGAAAAGATAGAGCGGCGCAGGTAGATCGAGCTTGCTAATGAGTTGTTTGACTGTCGTGGGGAGTTCCTTCAATAGCTGCAACTCGTAGACGCCAGGCCACCAAGTCCGGGATTCGGTCAGCCATGGACCCACGTGCAATACACCAACCATTTCGATGGAATTCTTACCGTCGATGTAGACATATCCGCTGTATCTGCCATTGCCGTCTGGGGTTGACTTGGCTAGCCAGCCATTCTCGTACGGTTCGATGCAGCTCAACATCACGTTGACCGGCCTCATTGCAAGCAACAGGCCAGAGAGATTGGTCTGCAGCGGGTAGCCGAGGGTTACACCATCACCTTTTCTTTCACTCGAGATTCTTCCTATCCACTTCGGTCCGTCTTGAAGTGGAATCGGCGAGCTGCCGGCCATGATGGCGGCAGCACGGCGATTTGCTTCTTCTTCCAGGTTGGCTAGCGTTTCAATCATCGTTTGCCTCAAATACGGTATAAGTGCCACGATCAATTTCGTTCCGGCAGCGCTGTTGAGTGAGAATGTCGACTGCTCTGCTACGTCACGTGGAGTCATTATAAAAAATCGTAAATATACGGAAAAGCGACCAAATCTGACATTCTTGGTGAGCTGAACTCACACGTTTTCATTTTTCTTATAGGGTTGCTAGACTCTTTTCGTGTGTGGACGACCTCACATCGAGTGCAAGAATGTCCTTGTGCTTGTTCATTTTTCGGGGGCGACCCCGTTCTTTACGGAGTATTCCCGTTGCATTGGTTTCTTCTCGTTATCGCCGGTTTGCTTGAGGTCGCTTGGGCCACTGGCCTCAAATCTTCCGAAGGGTTCACGCGGCTTTGGCCGTCGGTATTCACGGTCGTCACGGCGCTCGGCAGCTTCTGGCTTCTTGCTGTTGCCATGCGCCATTTGCCGCTTGGTACGGCCTATGCCGTATGGACCGGTATCGGAGCAGTGGGCGCATTCATTCTTGGCATTGTGATGATGGGTGAGGCCGCGAGCGTAGCTCGCGTAGCAAGTGCCACGTTCATCGTATTAGGAATTGTTGGACTCAAGATTACGTCAGGTGCCTGACCGGCCGGGCAGCCATGTTGCTCGTCTTCAACGAAGGTATTGGCGACCAACGGATGTCTCGTCTCTTCGATCCTTACTGTTGATGCCGATGGACATTGCACGCCAATCGCAATGTTGCGCACACTGCTTGAAATGAAGGAACTACGTGTATGGACACATGCGATCTGCTGTTCAGAATGCTCCGCTATCAAGCATGGGCGAATGAAGAGATCCTCGGCGCAATGATGGACCTTGACGCGATGCAGCATGTCGAAGAGCGGTCGTTAGCGCTTCGTCTGATGAACCATTGCCTCGTGGTAAACAAGATATTTATCGCAAGCGGCCTGTGCGCGCATCCACCGCGGGACGCGTCGCTCCGTCGTGTTCAGTCCTGGAATGGCGTTTTCCCAGCCTCGGCCGAAGCGCAACCCTAAATGCATTCGGCCGCCGCACGCTACTTGCAAGGTGGGAGTCGGTAATGCAAGCAACGGGGGAATTTCAGTCGGCGACTCCGAAATTACGGCAAACGTTTGCGGGCAAACGCTATATATTGTGCTTGATGTTGGTTGTGACGCGATATATAGTGGTCATAAGGGCGGTTGTCTATGATCACGTCCATTTTGAGTGCATAGCAACCAGTGGACGTGCTTCGAACGGCACGTTTGAATGGCTATCGATCTCCCGGCCCGAAATCCCATTTGAGTGGGGGACGGGCGTCCTTCCTCAAAAATAGTTGTGACGACCGCGAAATCGCTGGAAATTAATGCACCCCCTAATTGGCTTGGGACTGTTCGCGGCTGCTGTGGCCTGGCTCTGTTCTGACAACAAGGAATCCAAGATGCCCGCGATACAAAAGCAATTCGAAGATTTCCACGCGAACATCAAGCTCGACGATGATGATGAGAAGGCGAAGCTTCGCGAAAAACGCGAGACGCTGCTTAGGACGTTGCGGGCCAGCCTCGGGGATGACGTCCCGTCCTTCGAGAACTTCAATCAGGGTAGCTACTCGATGCACACCGGGATCGTGCCGCTCGATCAGAACTACGACATCGACGTTGGGCTCGTTTTCGATTGCAAGCGGGACAAGTACCCCGACCCAGTGGAACTTAAGAAGAAGGTCCGTGATGCGCTCGACTCGAACGGACGCACGGTCGCTATCCGGCGACCGTGCGTGACCGTCAACTACATGCGCGGCGACAAGCCGGAGTACCACGTCGACTTGGCCATTTATACCAAGCGTGATGACGGATTGCTCGACTTGGCCAAAGGCAAAGAGAACTCGGGCGATAGCTTCCGAGTTTGGGATGCGTCGGATCCGAAGAGGCTAACTGAGATCATCTGCACCGCGTTCAAGGACTCGAGCGAGCTAGCACAGTATCGTCGGTGCATTCGCTATATCAAGCGCTGGCGCAACGTCCATTTTCGCAATGGAGGCGCGCCGCTCAGCATCGCACTCACCGTGGCGGCGAAGGAGTGGTTTAGACCACGGTTTGAAACGTCGGGCAAACCTACTGACCTGCTGGCACTCCTCGATTGGATCAAGGCCATGCTGTCACGCTTTGGAAATGTCTACACCAACGATGACGGTTGGCACGAGCGGTTGAAGGTCTCGTTACCGGTGACCCCGTACAACGACCTGATGGCGTGGATGACCAAAGGGCAAATGAGCACATTCAAGGAGAAACTCGAAGGATTGCGCGACGCGCTGAGTGACGCATATGACGAGGATCTACCGGAGGACGCTTGCAAGCTGCTGACGAAGCAGTTTGGTGAAGATTTCAAAATTCCAGAGAAGGCGGAGACCGCAAAGGCCGTCGCTGCCCCGGTCATTAGCACGGGAAATTCTGCGTGACTGCGACTGTGTCCGCTGCACAAGAGAAGGTGGACGCGTGCTTTCTAGTCGTCGAGACGCAATGCGTCGAGCGCGGGTTGGTGCCGCCCATTCGCCTCGCCTGTGCCTCAGACGGACACCTTGCTGTCCGGTTATATGGCGCAACACGTACTTGGGACATCAGCATCGACTGCACAGAAACCTTGTTGAGATTGCCGCGTGTCTCCCTGGTTTCGCCGGCTGGACTTCTGGCGCACGTCTCGTATTCCGGCATCATCTGCGTGAACGATGGACAGGGACTGTCCATTGATCCTGACCGACGTGCTGACATCGTCGCGTACACGCTCTTGGCTGCATACGACCTGCTTGAAAAATCAGCCACTGATGCTGTCGCAGGTAGAGACGAGTTCTTCAACGAGCTCGAGGGATACTGGGCCAGCATGCCCGAGACACTGCGCGGTCGCGCGGCCTTTGAACCGGATGGCAAGGAGCGGCTTATTTCGGCGTACCTGAATGCGCGGGGGAAGCAGCCCAAGTGGTATTTTGCCGACCAAAATCAACCGCTTCCGCCCGAATTCTACGGCGAGAACCTTGCGACAAAGCGAGCGTTGTACCTTCACTTGGATGACTTTCCGTTACCGCCGGAGAATCCTGGGAAAGTTGACGCCGACTTTATCGAAGCGGTTCGGGCCAAGCTTTCCGTGACACAACTGCAACTGTGGGCCCAGTTGTTTGGACCGTCGAAGGGCGGCCCGAAACAAATAGCGTTGCTGGTGACTGTCCCGCGAGCCGATGGCGGCCGCTCATTGGTTGGGATGGCCTTTACTGCCATCCGAGGCGCCGTCGATCGCAGCAGGCCGATCATCCCGCTCGTGATGCGACGCCATACTCCAACCTACATGCGTGAACGAGGGGGAGCGTCACTTGAACTGTTGGAGAAACATATTGCGGTGCTTGGCTGTGGGGCGGTCGGAGCCGTTGTCGCAGACAATCTTGCGGCGGCGGGTGTCGGCAAGTTGACGTTGGTCGACAACGATGAATTCTCCGAGGACAACGTCTTCCGGCATTTGCTTACCCCTCTGTGGATTGACGCCAACAAGGTAGCCGGCTTGCGGCACACCTTGGAGCGCAGATACCCGGGAATTAGCGTCGAGGCAGTCCCTTGGTCTGCCCAGACTTGGCTGAGCACGGCAAAGCTCGATGAGTTCGATGGAATCGTTGTTGCCATCGGCGCGCCTTCCATTGAAAGGGCAATTGCTCGGGGCATCCGGAGGAGCGCTGCGCATCTGCCCGTGGTCTTCACTTGGCTGGAAGCGCTCGACCTTGGCGGTCATTCCGTACTCACATGGTGCGACCAGGAAGGGTGCCTGGATTGCCTTTATCGCGACGATGAAGGCCAATCGGCCCTTGCTCCGAGAACTTCGTTCCTAGAGCCAAACCAGCATGTGTCTCGCAATCTCACGGGCTGCGCCAGTACTTTCGTTCCATACGGCGCACTCCAGGCGCGAAAAACCGGCCTCGTTGCAGTCGAACATATCCTTGGTGCGCTGCACGGCAAGCCGGAAGCATCTTACAAATTCTGGGTGGGCGACGGCGTTGCCGCACAGAATGAAGGATTGCGCACAACCAACTGGTGGATGAGCGCAAAGCAGACTTCATCAGATTCCGCGTCGCTGCGCGTGTTCGGGCGGCCGTGCAAACGCTGCAGAGGGACAATGTGAAGCTTGTGTTCCGCGTTACGCCGCGACAGCGACTCATTATTGTCGAGCATGCTGTCGAGCAGATGAATGCGTTCGCCCAGCACAAGTCGTGTCAGAAAGAGGCGGGCGGCGTTTTGCTTGGGCGTTTTTTGCTCGATTCTCGAGACGTGGTCGTCGACGAGGTGACGATCCCTCAAGACACTGACCGAAGAAGTCGATTTGGCTTCTTTCGGTCGAGGAAGCATGAGATGCGCGCCCGGGAACGCTGGCAACAACAGTCAAGCACCATGGCGTATCTCGGCCTGTGGCATACCCATCCAGAGGCAGACCCAATTCCGAGCGGAGTGGACCGTTCGGACTGGCAGCAGGCTGTATCGAGAGACAATTTTGAAGGCGACAGGTTGTTCTTTCCTATCATCGGTAGGAACCGCATCCGGGTATGGACGCTAAGTCGCCGCGGGACGTTTCGCGAACTGAAAGAGGAAGTCAAAAATGGCAAGGACGCAAGGACGTATGCATATCCCAGTGGATGTTCGTCGTGACCTTTGGGTGGCGGCCGCTGGTCGATGTGAGTTCCGCGGATGCTGCAAGCCGGTGGACCGTGATTTCCTGACCCTGAAGAAGGCTAACGTCAGCGAGTACGCCCATATCATCGCGGATAGCCCTGACGGCGCCCGTGGCATCCAGGGCGAATCGGAACGCCTTGCCAAGGCCCCGAGCAATTTGATGCTCATGTGCTACGACTGTCATGCTCGTATTGACCGTAACGGTAAGGGGAACGAATACACGACCGAACAGCTGCGAGCGATGAAGCGCGAGCACGAGAAACGCATGGAGCTCATCTATTCCGCGACGGGAGTAAAGGAGAGCCTGCCCATTTTGATGTCATTCCCGGTGGGTGCCCACGTGCCAGTTATCGAGCTTGGCGATATCCATTTCGCGATGCTCAATAACACCCAATACACGCGTTTCCCTTCCGGCAAACACATCCACATAGACAAGGGCGACTTCGACACTCAGGACGATTCGCCGGATTTCTGGCCGCGGGCTGAACGTGTGGTTACCGACGCGTACGACAGGTTAATTTACCCAGAGATTACGGATAGGAATGGCGCGGCTCACTTGACGATTGCAGGATTCGCGCCTATACCGATGCTTATGAAGCTTGGTGCGTTGGTCGGTGACAAAACTGATGCAACTGTGCTCGACTTGCCGAGTGAGCGTTGGTTGTGGGACAAGTCACCCGATTGCTTAGTTCCAGAGTTCACTTTCGAGGTGCCGGAAAAGCTTCCACGGGAAGTGGCGATTGTGGTGAGTATCTCGAACAACGCGACTCGCCCCGAGGCGGCAAACGTGGTCGAGTTTCACGCTGACGCTCCTGGAAGGGGAATCATACGCACGGAAGGACACCTGCGAATTTTCCGTCGAGACTTCAACGACTTCTTGCTGAGGGTAGTCCGAGCGGGCGCTCGGGTAATCCATGTTCACCCCGCAACGCCCCTGTGCGCGAGTGTCGAGATTGGCCGGTTGCTGCTACCGAAGATATTCGAGGAGGTGCATGTCTGGGAATGGCGCGCACCAACGTGGAGGCCCGCGCTCAGGCTGAAGTAAGCGGCCTCGCCCGGGCTTTCGCTCAGAACATTCGTTGATAGTCAAACTCGTAGCCCGCTTGCTCCGCAGGCGTATCAAGGACTTCAATACACCTACTGAGGAGAAAGCGCACTCGTTCGAGGTCTTCAGCAAGGGCAAGCGCTCTGAGCGCATCCGTTATGGGATGCGTGCGGCAAGGGCGAAGTCATTACGCAGGTTCGCCGCTATCTGCTTCTGATTGGCATCGCAGCTTTGTTGCCCCATCGAACACGACCTCCAGTAGGTGTCGGTCATCATCGGCGAGCTTGGCGCCTTGCAAGTGTTTGCGCGCGGCGTTGCAAATGGCGTGAAAGTCATACAAGACTAGGTCTGGCGTGTCGGTAAACCGGTATGATTTGCCCTTCGTCGAATGGGAAACCCCAACGAGACCATGCGCGACTTTCAACATGAATGACGCGTCATCCATCATCCATCGATGCAACCATATTTTAGGCTCGTCGCTCTTGTCGAAGTGCGTCCAGACGCGTAGGACATTCCAGAAGTAATGCGCCTTAGCGAGTTCTCCATCGCCGGAAGCTTGAATAATTCTTCCAAGAAGTATCCGCCCTAGCTCCTCGAACGCTTGATGGTCAACGACGGGGCTCTCCCGATGTGACTCGTTGTCGGCAGGGAACACCGACAAGTCCCGCCCTATTCCCAGGTAGAGGTCGGCGCACAAAACAATGGACGAGTTCGCCGAGAATGCTGACTCCAGGAACCGCGCTGCCGTCGCGGTACCAGCCAACCGCAGCATCTTTTCAAGAAGAAACAACAGTGCCGAAGACGGCGACAGTGCGAATATGTCATTGGACCGTGGTTCGCTCAGAATTCCGTCTGCATTGGAAAAAAGGGCGTTGACGATAGGCTGACTGACAACTGGCGGCGTAGGTGAATCGAATCTGTATCGAAGCTCCTCAATGAGTTCGGTAACCATCGTTTTCCCCGTACTGCTTCGCTTTCCAATGTACGAGGATATCGTCGAGTTCAGTTGTTCCTCTGTACTGTCGCCAGAGACAACGTCATCTATGACTCGCTTCGAGATCGCATCAGGCGAGGGGTTCAGCGAGAAGTACGCATCGTATCCCGCTTCAGATGCAATGCCCCGTCGTTTTGCGATTAGGTGATACGGTTCGGAGTGGTACAGCCCACCTTGCTTGGTGAGGTCGCCGATACTAGGGAAGAGTACAGAGACGATTTTGAGGATTTGGTCGCGGTCTTCTCCTGACGCAAGCGACTCCTTGAAGCGGTCAACGAACGGCTGCCGGGCGCTTGCATCTAGGAACCGGAATTGGCCTTCTCGGAACAGAAAGTCCCGATTATCACGTATCCAATTGAACACCTGAGTCTCGAAGAGGCGCACTCCTTCCATTGCCAGCAAGTCAACGGGGTCAATTTCACCTTCCAATGCCGGCCAGGAGAACTTAACGGCGTTGGCGAGCCGCAGGACATCACGAGGATTCTCAACCCAGCGACGGATGCCGTCGCTAACGATTGTGAACCAGCGAAGGTCGTCCGGTTCTGCATAGCCGGTCATGAATGAAATTTCATTATCCAAAATTCTCAAAAGCGAGTTCTTGGAGGGCCTCGGAAGTTCTATCTCGTGCTGGATAATTTTATCCGAATAGAGTGGGCCAGTTTCGGTGTCCGGCTCTTTGAATGCTTCGGAAATCTTATTGCGATCGTACGATAGCAGATACACGACATTGGGAAGTTGCCCGACGGTCTTGACCATTTGCATGATGGAAGTAACTTCATCGCCTGAGAGACGATCAATGTCGTCGACGGTAACAAGGAATCTCTTATTCGATTTTTCGAGTTGCTCTACGAGGCGAGAGTGCGCAGATTGCAGTGACTCGTCTCGAAGGAAGTGGTCGATTTTGTCCTTGACTGGGCGCTTCGCGATATTCACAACAGCAGTCGCTACGCCCTTCGTGACACCAATGTCGACGGCGATAGCAACTTTTGCAAGAGCGTCCATGACGGCGTCGCTCGAACCGCCGAACTGCTTCACGGCCTTCCGCCATGTACGCTTAATCCAGCTTTCACGGGGACCTAGCGATTCCGACAGAACCTTGAAGAACGCGGAGACCAGGTCTTGGTGGCCGGAGACCATCCATGGGCGAAACTCAATGACAATAATTTTGTCGTCCTCGTTGGCTGCCTCCTCGTTGTACTTTTCAAGATACGCACACGCGAAGTTGAGGAGCGTTGACTTCCCATGTCCCCACATGCCGTTCACCCCGATGACGTAACCGTACGGTGCCTTGAGCGAGTAAATAACGCGGGCAAGTCTCTGGGCGAGGGGAGCAACGCCCAGTCGATCCTCGTGCCAAGGATTCGTCTTTGCTCTGTCATCGCCGAAGGTCAATGTGGTCTTAATTTTCATAATCGTGCGATTCGCTCTTGTGCTACGTGGTCGTGCTAATGCTTGAAACCGAGCTTCACGAAATGGGCTTCAGTGCCATGTATTCGCCCCCCCGTCATAGAGTGAAAGTGTAAAGCGCTTTTGAGCTCCGACGCTAGCGGTGGCGAACCGAACATTGATGGTGATATCGAGTGTCTTGCGCGAATTGACGCCCTCAATAACGAAATCAAGGAATACGGCGACCTGTTCTCGCTCACGTCGAGCGCATGGACGGGGCTCAAAACCGACCTTGATGTGGTTCGTGCACTCCTGTCATTCCAGACGGCCCTCGAACGTGCACGTGTACGCGCGAACTGGGATGATGTCGGCCTTGACCCGGTCAGCCAAGGGCAATGTGGCGACGCCGCTCAAGATGACCTGCAGCGGATGCGTGAGCTGCGTAAAATCGAGCAGGTTATTGCGAGTCTCGCTCATCTGGAAACCGAGATGGGCCATGTCTGGGCCGGTTACAAGACTGATGTTGTCGTCGCGAAGGCATATGTGCCTTTTCAAGGATCGCTCTCTGCTGCACGAGCAGAAAGCCACTGGGCGGATGACGGATATACGGTAATCGAGTCTGGACGCGCGGGCGCAACGGCGGCTGCCGACATCCGGAACATGCGCGAGTTGGTTTCGTTGCATGCCCGCATTCAGGAGTTCGCAGACCTCTCAGGCAAGACATCCAGTCTGTGGAGCGGTCTGCAAACCAAGATTGATGGTATCGAGCCGGCCCTCAAGTTTTTCGAGCAATTCTCGGCCGCGCTGGCGAACCTCGCGAACACACCGGAACTGCTTGCGGCGGTCAAAGCCCCGGTCGCCCTTCTGCTTGGCGACAGCAACGTTCTGCTTGAGCCTTCGGGCATCAAAAGTGTGGCATGGAAGGACCTTCCGCTGGATTCAACTCCGCTCCCCGAATGGGTGCATTTGACGGAGACGGAAGCGGCTTCCGTCACAGCCGCACTCGCACCGGTGCAATCGACCCTGCGGCCAAGCTTCGATTGCAGCAAGGCGCATTCGGATGCTGAACACCTCATCTGCACTGATGCCCAACTGGCGGCGGCTGATGTCGAGCTGGCTGCCATATATGCCAAAGCAAAGGCGGCTGTCACGGACCAGGTAGCTTTCAAGGCGCGAACGCTGGAGCAGTGGAACTACCGCGAGAAAACCTGCCATGACCGCGAATGTCTGGCAAGGTGGTATGCAGATCAAAGTACCGTGCTCCAGCATATTGCGGAGTCAGGCAATGTGGCAGCCGAATAGTCTTCGTTCTGGGACGCAGCCGTGGGGAGCACCGCCGGTGCGGCCGAAAGAGTGGGCAGGCCGTAACCACGGTGTAGGTGGAGCATTGCGACGGCATCTTTAGCTGTTACACCGTCGAAGACTTTGGAGCGCTATGGACATCTTTGCGGGTATTGTCATCGTTATTCTCGTTCCTCTATTGCTGATATCGTTCCTTTCTCGAAACAAGCCGGGGTCGGCGTTCGGTCCAATTGTCTGTTCGAGATGCAATGTTGAACTGCGCGGCTGGCGGAGTTCCGGCAAGAAGCAGGTTTGGTTTCGCGACGACGGCGGGCAACGTGTTTACTTCTGTGCCCGGTGCAAAAACAAATAGGTACGGCGTTGCTCTTCTTGGTCAGCACGTATCTCGGACTGTTTCCCAATACACCCGAATCCACGAAAGCGGAGCACTTCTGTGGCTCGCTCGCCAGGACACTCGACATACTGGACACTCGTCGACGCCGGGTCGTCGCTCGGGTTTCAGCTCCGCGACTACTTAGCGACTTCGCCTACAAAGACTATCGAGCCCTTTTAGTTCTTTGTTGGACGTGCGGATCACTTTGATTTCGTCGCCGTAGAGTGTAGGCGAGCCGCGACGCTTTGTCGCAGCTAGATCGGGCTACATCGGCAAGCCGGGCAAAAATCAAAGGGCGCCCAGTCAGGTGTGGGTCCGAAGAACACCGTGTAGCCGTTTCACGGAATCACTCCCCCGAATACAAAGGCCGTCCAGCCGACGGCAATGTCGCGTCAGCGTATGCGCGAATGACGTTGAGAACGGTCCTTGCCGTCGCGCTGACCGGAATGGCGGTATGGTGTCGGCTACGCCGGACGAATTCTCGCTGTTGCCTGTCCGTCATTTGTCAAATTCGCCACGCACCGCGCCGCCAGCCTCCTCGTTGCGTGTCGATATGCATGTCGACACGTTCAGCGAGGAGGGGCACTCCAGGCGCGTCATTCGCCACCTTGCATGGACGAAGCAGCGCTCGCGCCGCTTCGGTGAGGCACGGATAAATCACCCGACCCAGCAATGGGTGGCTGGCCCGACCGACCCATTCGTTCACTTCCCGCGCGTTATGTCAGATCCCGTCGGGGCGGCGCTCACCCCGCGAACGGGTTCTTGATCTTGCCGGTCGGCGCGGGCGGCGCTTCGGTAACCTGCTCGGGCAGCGCGGGATCGTGTTGCAGCGCGTCGACGATGCTCGCGATGGCTTGCTGCAAGGCAAGCGCGGCGGCGAGGCCGGCTTGGTCGCGCGTCACTTCCAGCGTGCCGGACAGCACCACCCGCTCCGGGTCGTTGGTCACGGTGAACGCGTCACCGTGGATATTCAGGATGGACGTGTCATCCTCGAACGCCTTGAACGCCATTCAGCCCTCCGATACGTGTGTCTTTCAGCGACTCCGGGATGCCGGGGAATCGCAAACCGCTTTGTGCCTCGAACTCGTGCACCGTCGCGATCTCGTAGCGGTTCGCCGTCGTGTTGTTGACGACGATGACGAACGCCAGGCGCTGCGTGGGCACATAGACTACCTTGAAAATCTGCGTCGGGACGATCACGCCCGTTGCGCCGATCGTCTTCAGTTCCGCGCCCTTGAACATCGGGCCGGTGACCACGTAAGTGTCTGCGGCGCTCATGCCGATCCGGCGCACGGCCTCCTCGATGTGCGCCCACAGCCGGCGATTGTTCGTCGGGTTCTGCGGCACCATGTTCGCGAGCGAGAAGGATTCGGCCATTGCCTCGTCGTTCCAGCGGTCGCCCGCCGGGCTCATGTGCCCGCGATCATAGCCACTCTTGCGGTAATCCGCGAGCCG
>NZ_QTQF01000031.1:0-93549 GCF_003854235.1 Burkholderia sp. Bp8998 | reverse complement strand
CACAACGATCAAGGGCAAGAAGGTCAGCACCCCGGAACAGGGGGCTACATCCGAGAGTCAGCCGGCCGCGTTCGCGAGCTGCGATCCGCTCAACTTCGGGTTGCGCTTCCATCACTTCATCGACGGGGCTAAACAGGGCGATACGCCACCCGATATGCCGATACGCCGGAATGTTGAGTATCCGGTGACGAAGGCCTATACGGCGGCGATCAAGACGGTGCTCACCGGGATCGAGTGGGGCAAGTTCAAAACGTCGCCGAGTGGCGAGATATCGGACGAGGCGAAGGAAAGTATCGCGCTTGCGGTTGGCAATGTATTGAATACCGCCCTTGCGGCGGGGCCGTTTGGATTGCCAAGAGGTTCTTCAGGTGACCGGATGAGGTCAAATGGGGCGACTCCCAAGATCGATATTGTTAATTCAAAGGAAGGTCAGTCCAGATATAACATGCGCCCGGACGTAAGCGCGTCGTTTTCCACGCCGAAGTGGACGATTGTAATTCAAGAGGCAGAAATCATGAAGATCATTGCGGCGACAAAAAATGATACCACCTTGGATGGGACGCTGAAGGCATTCGCGGACATGCTTTATCACGAAGCACGACATTGCCAGCAGGCGTTCTGGATGATGGCCTTGCTTCAATAACATCCGAGCGACTATTCGATTTTCTCGCAGGCAATGCGGGTGTATGACGACAGTATGCATAAGGATATCTTTGACGCAGCCAAAAGGACGCAACTTCCAGATGACGCGCGGGTGATGGCGGGGCTGCATCGCATGTTGGTTTTTCACTATTACTGGATGATTTCGTATCTACAAAATCAGACGGGCGGAGCCTATGTAAAACTCGATGTACCAATTGCACAGGCCGAGGTGTGCAAACTGTTGAGAGCGTCGCCAGAAACGGCGACCAAGATGGTGAGTTTCGAAGAGGGTTACCGGAGTCAGTTACATGAAGAAGATGCTTATGCGTGTGCAGAAGTGGTGCAAGCCTATTGGGACCGCCCTGGTCGTGCTTTCGTGCGTAACCCCGGTACATGCACAGGAGGATACGATGCTTCACTTAACGCCATTGGGGGAGGGATTTGAAACGCAGACGACCGACGAAGAGCAGCGCGTCATGCTGCGCGCCATCCTTAAAACAGCAATGGCGATCCTGCGCGATGACGCGCCATACGATCCTGAACATATTGTCTTTGGAAAAAACTACACAACGTGGACGCACCCTCCTGCAAAAGGGTTTCTTTATAAATACGCCAATCGTGCGCTGCGCGGGACGAAGATTGAGTTTTCCACAGGTGACGATCCGGAGGATTACAGCAATGATCGCGACAAGGTGAAGATTGTCCCGGCCGGAGTAAGAATTGTCGTTGACGCAAGGGTTGCCTATCTACCCGATACGGAAATCAAATCGCTTCTTCAGCTAGAGGACTATTGGATTGATCATCGAGGGAATCGTCGATATGGGAATGAAATAATGGGGCGCACCCCCGATGCTCCCAATTTGCAGTCCTTTCGCTACCGCTCAAAAGATATCCCGGGCAGTAAATTTCCTATCGATGTCGAGCTTTTTTATATAAATCCCCCGGACGGATCATTTTCACCCTTCCTCGATGAAGTTAGAATAAGCCGCACATACAAGATTTTGACGCCAGAAGAACGCGAACAGCGCCGGTTAGAAGAGCAACAAGTGAAGCGCCACAAATACGGGCTGATGAATCTGTGTACGGGCATGCTGTGTCCTGAAACGGGGATCTGGCAGGGATATACCAAGACTTCCAGTTCGGATATTCATATGATCCGGAAGGGACATAAATTCCCCGATGTCCGCACGCTGACCCCTCGGGAGCAAGCGGAGCGAAACCAGTACACGAACTTGTTTGAGCCGGGTCAGTGGATGTGGGTAAAAGAATATGTGGAGCCGGAGTGGAGGAAGGAAGGCTGACCCGGATCAAGCGTGAGCCGGAAAGACGAAAGTCCATAAGCAAAATCGCGTTCAAGACATCCCTTCCGAACAAACCGGATTCTTGTCCGCGAATGGATGGACTCCTCCCGTCATTGCCGGCCATTCAGGCCATGGGCATCCCCGCAAACCTCGCAGTCGGCAACCCCGCGTACCGCGTCTGCGCGACGAACACGCCGCCGGCATCGGCATCGCTCGCCAGCGCGTCGTCGCTCAACCCGATGCGCGCGCTCGTCACGTACAACCGGCCTTCGCCGTCCAGCGTCACGCAGCTCGGCTGCGCGGTCGGCACCGCGATGCGTTCCGTCTCGACGCCGTCCGCGGCGTAGCGCACCACCCGCCGGCCGCCCCACTGCGCGTTCCACAGGCCGCCGTCGCGATCCATCGTCGAGCCGTCCGGATCGCCGTCCGCATCGGTCAGCCGCACGAACGGCCGCACGCCGGCCACACCCGCACGGCTGTAATCGCACACGCGGATTTCACGCACGAGCGAATCGCAGAAATACATCTTCGAGCCGTCCGGCGAGAACGCGATGCTGTTCGCGATCGCGGCCGGCGGCAACGCAAGCCGTTCGAGCGTGAGGTCGGCATTGAGCCGGTAAAACCCGCCGACCGCGCGCGGCGGGTCACCGCCCTCGTCCTTCATCCCGAACACGAACGCGCCGGACGGATCGCAGCGGCCGTCGTTCAGGCGCGTCGGCAATTCGGGCTCGACGTCGACGATCCGCGTGAACGCGCCGCTGCGCAGGTCGAAGAACGCGAGATGCGTCGCGAGCCCGACGAGCAGCACGTCCGGATCGTGCGTCAGCGCGAAGCACGCAAGCCGCTCGGGCATCGGCCACTGCGCGAGGTCCGAGCCGTCCGCGCGGCAGCGCCACAGTTGCGCGCCTTCGATATCCACCCAGTACAGCGCGTGCGTCTTGTCGCACCACGTCGCGCCTTCGCCGAGCGTGTTGCGGGTATTCGCCAGCAGCGTCGCCGACGCTGCCGGATGATTCTGTTGCATTCCGTCTCCCGATATGTGTCGCATTCGCAGGCAGCCGCGCATTCGTCAGATCTTCATCGCGCGCCGCTGGTTGCGACGATACTGGTCGAACAGCACCGCCAGCAACAGAATTCCGCCGCGTATCAGATATTGGTAAAAGGTCGGCACGTTCAGCAGGCTCATCGCGTCCTGCACGGAGCCCATGATCAGCACGCCGACCAGCACGCCGGAGATCGTCGCGACGCCGCCCGTCAGCGACACGCCGCCGAGCACGCACGCGGAGATCACGCCGAGCTCGAGGCCGACCGACGTCTTCGGATCGCCAAGGCTCATCCGCGATGCGAGCATCACGCCGGCGAAGCCGGTCACGAGCCCCTGCAGCACGAACACCGCGATCTTGATGCGCATCACCGGCAGCCCCGCGAGCAGCGCGGCCTCGCCGTTGCCGCCGACGGCCAGCACGTTCTTGCCGAACACCGTCTTGCGCAGCAGGAAGCCGAACACGACGAAGCCGACGATGTTGCTCCAGATCGGATACGAGATGCCGAGGAACGAGCCGGAACCGAGCTCGAAGAAGCGTTCCTCGGAGATCATCACCGCGTCGCCGTTCGACGTGATGAACGCGAGCCCGCGCACGACTTCCATCATCGCGAGCGTGACGATCAGCGAGTTGATCCGCCAGCGCGCGATCAGCACGCCGTTCACGAGCCCGACCGCGCCGCCCGCGAGAATGCCGGCCGCGGTGCCGAACAGCACGCTGTGCGTCGCGGTGATCAGCGTCGACGCGACGACGCCCGAGAACGCGACGATCGACGCGACCGACAGGTCGACTTCGCCGAGCGCGAGCACGAACATCATCGTCACCGCGATCGAGCCGATCAGCGTGACCGACAGCAGCAGGCCCTGGATGTTGCGCGGCGTGAGGAAGTCCGGCACGGTCAGCGACAGCGTCGCGAACAGCACGAGAAACACCATCACGATGCCGGAACGGTTGATCAGCTGCCACACGCCGCCGCGCGCTCGCGCGGGCGCGGCTGCGGCATCCGGGGATGGGGAAGTACGTTGGGGTTGCATTGCCTGGCTCATATCAGTTGCTTTCCGGTTGACTGCGGGCCGCTAGCGCGGCAGCGCGAGCTTGATCAGCGCGTCGGGCGTCGCCTGCGCCTTCGCCACCTCGCCCGCGATCCGTCCTTCCTTCATCACGATGATCCGGTCCGACACGCCGATCACCTCGGCCAGATCGCTCGACACGATGATCACCGTGCGGCCCGCTTCCGCGAGTTCGTAGAACAGGTTGTAGATTTCCGCGCGCGCGCCGACGTCGATGCCGCGCGTCGGCTCGTCCATCAGGAACACGTCGATGCGCTCGGCCAGCCAGCGCGCGAGCACGACCTTCTGCTGGTTGCCGCCCGACAGCGCGCCGATCGGCGTGTCGCCGTCGCGGGTCTTGATCGCGAGCCGCTCGATGTAGCGCTGCGCGAGTTCGCGTTCGCGCCGCGCGTCGAGCAGCATGCGCGCCGGGCTGAAATGACGGCGCGCGCTGATGTTCAGGTTGTCGGCCACCGACGCGATCGCGACGATGCCTTCCTGCTTGCGGTCCTCCGGGCACAGCGCGATGCCGGCGCGCACCGCATGACGCGGGCTCGCGAACGCGACGCGCTTGCCGCCCAGCTCCACGTGCCCGCCGCTCGGGCGCGCGGCGCCGTACAGCAGCTTCATCAGCTCCGAACGGCCCGCGCCGACCAGCCCGAAGAAGCCGACGATCTCGCCGCGCCGTGCGGCGAACGACACCGGCTCGGACAGGCCGGGCCCGATGAGCCCCTTCGCCTCGATCAGCACGTCGCCGGCCGCGCGCGGCCGGTAGCCGTACACGTCCTCGATCGAGCGGCCGACCATGCAGCCGATCAGCCGGTCGCGGTCGAGCTCGGCGACCGATTCGAACGTCTCGATCCGGCGGCCGTCGCGGAACACCGTCACGCGGTCGCACAGCGCGTCGACTTCCTCCATCCGGTGCGTGACGTAGATGATCGCGCGGCCCTCGGCGCGCAGCGAACGGATGATCCGGAACAGTTGCGTCGTCTCGCGCGCGGACAGCGAACTGGTCGGTTCGTCGAACGCGATCACGCGCGCGTCGCGCATCAGCGCCTTGCCGATCTCGATCATCTGGCGCTGGCCGATCGACAAATACTTCACCGGGATGTCCGGATCGATGTGCTCGCCGAGCCGCTCCAGCGCATCGAGCGCGCGCACCGCGAGCGCGCGCTCGTCGACCACGCCGAGCCGGCTCGGCAACTGCCCGAGCATCAGGTTCTCGGCAACCGTCAGCTCCGGCACCAGATGCAGCTCCTGGTAGATGATCGCGATGCCGGCCTCGAGCGCGGCGCGCGTCGACGCGAAGCGCTGCACCGTGCCGTTCAGCGTCAGCGTGCCGGCCTGCGGCTGGTTCACGCCGGACAGCACCTTCAGCAGCGTCGACTTGCCCGCGCCGTTCTCGCCCATCAGCCCGTGCACCTCGCCCGCGCGCACCGACAGCGACACGCCATCGAGCGCGCGCACGCCCGGGAACGTCACCGTGATGCCATCGAGCGCGAGCAGCGCGGCGGCGCCGGGCGAAGCCGCGTCGCCATCGCGGGACACGGCCGTGATCGTCTGCATCGTCATCGCGTCGTCGCCCCGCACGCTCAGATGCCGAGTTCGGCGCGCACGGCCTGCCAGTTCGCGCGCGTCATCAGCTTGCCGCTCGTCTGCGTGTCGGCCGGCGGCGCCTTGCCGTTGCGGATCCAGTCGACGAGGTTCTGCGTGCTGTCCTTGCCGTGGTTCGTCGAGCTGACCGCGATCGTCCCGTAGAAACCGGTCGGCTCCTTCTTCTGGAATTCGGCGAACGCCTCGCCCGCGCCGTTGATGCCGACGCCGATCACGTCGGCCGCCGGGATGTGCAGCTGTTCGGTCGCCCGCACCGCGCCGAGCACGGTTTCCTCGTTCAGCGCGTAGACCACCCACTTCTTGATGTTCGGATGGCGCGCGAGCACCGGCGCGGCCGCGCTGAAGCCACCTTCGTCGTCGGTCGTCTTCTGCGGCGCGTCGAAGATGTTTTCCTTGCGGAAGCCGTTCGCGAGCAGCGCCTGCGTCGCGCCGTCGGTGCGCAGCTTCGCGGTCGGCAGCTCGTAGTTGGTGACGCGCAGCGCGCCGACCTCTTCCGGCTTCCAGCCGCGCCGCTTCATCTCGTCGGCGATCGCCTGGCCGACCTGGTTGCCGATCTTGGTCGCCGACATCCCGAGGTGCGGCACGTTCGGCAGCGGCTTGCCGGTCGAGTCGACGAGCTGGTCGTCGACCGTCACGAACTTCATGTTGTAGCGCTTCGCGCGCGACGCGATCGCCGGCCCGAGGCGCACGTCGGGCGCGCAGATCACGAAGCCCTGCGCGCCTTGAGAGCCGAGGTTGTCGATCGCGGCGAGCACCTTCTCGCCGTCCGGCGTGCCGATCTTCACGACCGAGAAGTTCTCCTTCTGGCCGAGCGCGGCGGCCGCGTTCTGCTCGTTGATGAACCATGCCTGCTCGGGCATCTTCACCAGGAAGCCGATCTTCAGCGGTGCGTCGGCGTGCGCCGCGCCCTGCATCCCGAGCGGTGCGAGGCAAAGCGCGGCCAGCAGCGCGCGCAGGGTGTGTCGGCGAATCGTGCGGTTCATGCGTGTCTCCTAGTATTGGCTTGGGTCTTCAACATCCGTCGTGCACGGTCGCGCTCGCGATGGAGCGCGCCGGCACGTTTTCAGCGGCCGAACGCGTCGGTCCCGACGCGCCGCCCGAACAGGAACGCGTCGGCGACGAGCCGCAACGGCCGTACGTCGACGTCGCTTTCGCCGCGCGCGATCAGCGCGCGGAAATGCGCATAGAGCGCCGGATACTCGCGCTCCGGCCCGATCTCGACCGGCGCGCCGTCGATCGACAACTGCGCGCCGCCGCGGCTGATCGCGAGCACGCCGTCCGACGTGTCGACCGCGATCTCCCATTGCTCGACGGGGCCGTGGCGCCAGTCGAATTCCGCACGCACGGGCACGCCGTCGGTATCGGCGCAATCGAGCTCGGCCGCGATCGGCATCTGCGCGTCGCTCGGCACGTAGAGCGTCGCTTCGCGCAGCACGAGTTCGCGCGGCAGGATCCGCGTGACGATCGACAGCGCATTGATGCCCGGATCGAACACGCCGAGGCCGCCGGGCTCCCAGATCCACTGCTGCCCCGGATGCCAGCGCCGCACGTCTTCCTTCCAGCGCACCTGCACCGCGCGGATCGTGCGCGTCGCGAGCCACGCGCGCGCCGGTTCCACCGCGCTCGCGCAACGCGAATGCCAGGTCGCGAACAGCGTGAGGCCGCGTTCGCGCGCGAGCGCGTCCAGCGCGGCCACTTCGCCGAGCGTCGCGCCCGGCGGCTTCTCGAGCATCACGTGCTTGCCGGCTTCGAGCGCCGCGCGTGCCTGCGCGTAGCGCACCTGCGGCGGCGCGCACAGCGACACCGCATCGAGCTCGCGCTCGGCGGCCAGCAGCGCGCTCAGGTCCTGATAGTTGCGTACGCCTTCGACCTCCGCGTGACGGCTCGCGCAGGCCGACAACGCGAAGCCGGGTTCGGCGGCGATCGCCGGCAGATGCTGGTCGCGCGCGATCTTGCCGATCCCGATCACGCCCAGCGAAATCACCTTGCTCATCTGCGTTCCTCCTTCGTCACGCGCTCAGTGCGCCCAGCGCAGCACGAGCGGATCGAGCCGGCGTGCGATCGCGAGCAGCTCCGCGCGCGTGTCCGGATGCAGTTCCGGCATCGGATGCCGCGGCCGCTCGCACGCGATCACGCCGCCTTCGCGCATCAGCGCCTTCGCGGTGAGGATCCCGGACTGGCGGTTCTCGTGATTGATCAGCGGCAGCCACGCCTGGTAATGCGCGAACGCATCGTCGTGCCGCCCCTCGCGGAACGCTTCGAGGACCGGCCGGATGCCGTCCGGAAACCCGCCGCCCGTCATCGCGCCGGTCGCGCCGGCGTGCAGGTCGGCGAGCAGCGTGATCGCCTCCTCGCCGTCCCACGGCCCTTCGATCGCGTCGCCGCCGAGCCGGATCAGCTCGCGCAGCTTGTTCGCGGCGCCCGGCGTCTCGATCTTGAAGTACGCGACCTGCTCGATCTCGCGCGCCATCCGCGCCAGGAACGGCGCGGACAGCACGGTACCGCTCGCGGGTGCGTCCTGGATCATGATCGGGATGTCGATCGCATCCGACACGCGCGCATAGAAGTCGAAGATCTGCGCTTCAGGCACGCGGAACGTCGCGCCGTGATACGGCGGCATCGCCATCACCATCGCCGCGCCGAGCTGCTGCGCGCGCAGGCTGCGCGCCGCGCAAACCTGCGTGCTGTAGTGCGACGTCGTGACGATCACCGGCACGCGGCCGGCGACGTGTTCGAGGATCGTGCGCGTGAGCACGTCGCGTTCGTCGTCGGTGATCGCGAATTGCTCGGAGAAGTTCGCGAGGATGCACAGCCCGTCCGAGCCCGCGTCGATCATGAAATCGACCGCGCGCTTCTGGCTCGCGAGATCGAGCTCGCCGGTGTCGGAAAACGTCGTCGGGACGACGGGGAAGATGCCGCGATAGCGCGGCGTGCTGCTCGATGTCATGGTTCGGTCCTGCATCAGTCGAAGCGGCGTTCAGCCGGAAAAGCAAGGCGTTCAGGATTCGCGGGCGAATGTGCCCGCGGCCGGCTCGGGCGCGCGCAGCGCGGCGCGGACCACGAACGTCATCAGCACCGCGAACAGCAATGTCGCCGCGAGGAAGTACAGGCCGGCCGCGAGGCTTCCGGTCGAAGCCTTGATCAAGCCGATGCCATACGGCCCGAAGTAACCGCCGAGATTCGCGAGCGAATTGATCGCGGCGATGCCGACCGCCGCGCTCGTGCCGGTCAGGAATTCGCCGGGCAATGCCCACACGACCGCCTGGATCGAATAGAGCGAGAACGCGGTGAGGCAGATGAACGCGAACTGCAGCACGGGCTGCCGCACCCACGCGCTCGCGGCCATCGTCACGGCGGCGGCTGCCGACACGACGACGATGTGCCAGTAGCGCTCGCGCTTGCGGTCCGAGTGGCGCGGCACGACCAGCAGGCCGACCACCGCGAACAGGTACGGCACCGCGGACAGCAGCCCGGTCGCCGCGTCGCCGGCGCCGAACGCGTGGATGATCGTCGGCAGCCACAGCGACAACCCGTAGATGCACAGCGGGAACGGCAGGAACAGCGCGGCGAGCAGCAGCACGCGGCGGTCGCGCAGTGCGGCGAGCGGATTGCCGTGCGAATCGGGACGATAGGTGTCGCGGTCGGCGGCGAGCTGCCGCGCGATCCAGCGGCATTCGTCGTCATTCAGCCAGTGTGCCTGCGCCGGCGACTCGGGCAACAGCCGCAGCGTCGGCCATGCGAGCAGCACGGCCGGCAAGCCGCTGACGACGAACAGCGTCTGCCAGTCCGACAGCCCGAACAGCCCATGCGTCGACAGCAGCCACCCGGCGAGCGGCCCCGTCACGATGCCGGCGAGCGGCTGCGCGAGGACGAGCAGGCCGATCACGCGGGCACGGTCGCGCATCGGAAACCATTGCGTGAGGAAGTACAGGATGCCGGGATAGAGGCCGGCTTCGGCCGCGCCGAGCAGGAAGCGCAGCACATAGAAACTGGTGGGCCCCTGCACGAGGGCCATGGCCATCGTGATCACGCCCCATGTCGCGAGGATGCGTGCGAACCAGACACGGGCGCCGAAGCGTTCGAGCGCGAGGTTGCTCGGCACCTCGCACAGGAAGTAGCCGATGAAGAACAGTCCGGCGCCGAGCCCGTACGCGGCATCGCCGAGGCCGATCGCCGCGTTCATGTGCAGCTTCGCGAAGCCGACGACGGTACGGTCGACGTACGCGACCACGTAGATCAGCGCGAGGAACGGCACCAGCTTGCGCGTGAGCATGCGGGTCAGTTGCCGTTCGTCGACGGCTGCCGGCGAGTCGGACTGTTCCGCCGCGGCGTGCGCGGGCGTGTACTGCGTCGTCATCTTGTCTCCTGTCGGTCCCCGTTAGCGCTTACGGGGACCCCATGCTTCGCGGTCGGTCTGCGTTAGCGCTTCAGCGCTTACGTGGGTCCCATGCTTCGCGGTCGGTCGCTCAATGCGAATGGCTCGGCACATCGGCGCCGCGCATGCCCACCAGGAAGTCGAGGTCGCATCCCTCGTCCGCCTGCAGCACGTGATCGATATACAGCCGCGCATAGCCGCCCTTGCCGAGCTGCCCGGCCACGCCCGGCGCCGCGGTCGGATCGACGTCCGACAAACGGCGCTGCAGTTCGTCATCCGAAATGTCCAGATGCAGCGTGCCGGCCTCGCAGTCGAGTTCGATCCAGTCGCCGTTGCGCACCGCCGCGAGCGGCCCGCCGGCAGCCGCTTCCGGCGCGACGTGCAGCACGACCGTGCCGTACGCGGTGCCGCTCATCCGCGCGTCCGAGATCCGCACCATGTCCTTCACGCCCTGGCGCAGCAGCTTCGGCGGCAGCCCCATGTTGCCGACCTCGGCCATCCCCGGATAACCGCGCGGCCCGCAGTTCTTCAGCACGAGCACCGAACTCGCATCGACGTCGAGCGCTTCGTCGTTGATCGTCGCCTTGTAGTGATCGAGGTTCTCGAACACCACCGCGCGGCCGCGATGCTTCAGCAGCTCGGGGCTCGCCGCCGACGGCTTCAGCACCGCACCGCGCGGCGCGAGATTGCCGCGCAGGATGCAGATGCCGCCGTCCGCGATCAGCGGGCGGTCGAGCGGGCGGATCACCTCGTCGTCGTAGTTCGGCGCTTCGCGCACGTTGTCCCACAGCGACTTGCCGTTGACCGTCAGCGCGTCCGGGTGCGGCAGCAGCCCGCCTTCGCCGAGCCGGCGCAGCACGGCCGGCAGCCCGCCCGCGTAATAGAACTCCTCCATCAGGAAGCGCCCCGACGGCATCAGGTCGACGATCGTCGGCGTGTCGCGGCCGATACGCATCCAGTCTTCCAGTTCGAGCGGCACGCCGATGCGGCCCGCGATCGCCTTCAGGTGAATCACCGCGTTGGTCGAGCCGCCGATCGCCGCGTTCGCGCGGATCGCGTTCTCGAACGCGGCGCGCGTGAGGACCTTCGACAGCACGAGCCCTTCGAGCGCCATCTCGACGATGCGGATGCCCGACATGTGCGCGAGCACGTAGCGGCGCGAATCGACGGCCGGAATCGCCGCGTTGTGCGGCAGCGCGACGCCGAGCGCCTCGGCCATGCACGCCATCGTCGACGCGGTGCCCATCGTGTTGCAGGTGCCGGCCGAGCGCGACATGCCGGCTTCGGCCGACAGGAAGTGATGCAGGTCGATCTCGCCGGCCTTCAGCGATTCATGCAGCTGCCATACCGCCGTGCCCGAGCCGATGTTCTTGCCCTCGAGCTTGCCGTTCAGCATCGGCCCGCCCGACACGACGATCGCCGGCACGTCGCAGCTCGCCGCGCCCATCAGCAGCGCGGGGGTCGTCTTGTCACAGCCGGCGAGCAGCACGACCGCGTCGATCGGATTGCCGCGGATCGCTTCCTCGACGTCCATCGACGCCAGGTTGCGCGTGAGCATCGCCGACGGTCGCAGATTCGATTCGCCGTTCGAGAACACCGGGAACTCGACCGGGAAGCCGCCGGCCTCGGAGATCCCGCGCTTCACGTGCTCGGCGAGCTTGCGGAAGTGCGCGTTGCACGGCGTCAGTTCGGACCACGTGTTGCAGATGCCGATGATCGGCCGGCCGTCGAACTCGTGATCTGGAATGCCCTGGTTCTTCATCCAGCTCCGGTACATGAAGCCGTTCTTGTCATTCGTGCCGAACCATTGGGTGGAGCGCAGCCTGGGTTTCGTTGCCGACATCGTCAGTCCTGTGGTGACGGGATACCGGCGCAGTATGGGCAGAATTTTGATAACTGGCTAATGACGTTTTTGGCGATTACGATATCGATTCCGATATCGATATAAACCCGTACGATGCCCGAAGCCAGCCCGTGGGGAAACCGCAACCGCCTGAAGACGCGCCAGCTCCTGCTGGTCGTCGCGCTCGCCGACGAAGGCAGCATTCACCGCGCGGCGGCCGCGCTGAGCATGACGCAGCCGGCCGCGTCGAAGCTGCTGCGCGAGCTCGAGGAATCGATCGGCGCGGTGCTGTTCGAGCGCCTGCCGCGCGGAATGCGGCCGACGCTGTACGGCGACGCGCTGATACGCCACGCGCGCGCGGCGCTCGGCAGCCTCGACCAGGCGCGCGAGGAACTGGCCGCGCTGAAGGCCGGCCATCTCGGGCATGTGGCGGTGGGCGCGATCACGTCGCCGGGGCTGCGGCTCGTGCCGCCGGCCGTCGCCGCGGTAAAGGGGACACATGCGAACGTGCGCGTGTCGGTCGCGATCGACACCAGCAACGCGCTGCTCGAACACCTCGCGCAGGACAGACTCGACATCGTCCTCGGGCGGCTGTCCGCCGAACACGACAAGCTGCACCTGCGCTACGAGCCGCTGACCGGCGAGCCGGTCGCCGCCGTCGTGCGGCCCGGCCATCCGCTGCTCGCGCAGGCGCCGCTGTCGCTCGCCGACGTGCAGCGCGCCGCGTGGGTCATGCCCCCGGCCGGCAGCGTGCTGCGCCACCGCTTCGAGCTCGTGTTCCAGCGCGCGAGCCTCGCGCCGCCCGCGAACGTGGTCGAGACGGCCGCGCTGCTGTTCATCACGCAGCTGATCGAGCAGAGCGACATGATCGCGGTGCTCGCGGAAGATGTCGCGCTGTACTACGCGCGACACGGCATCGTCTCGGTGCTGCCGCTGCAGATGGATTGCCGGATGGACGATTTCGGGATCATCACGCGCACCGACCGGCTGCCTTCGCCGGCCGTCGAGGTGATGGCCGATGCGATTCGCGCGGCCGCGCGGGAGGTTTACGGAGTCGCGTTGTAACGCGGCGGCCTCGGGTTCGTGTGGGCCGCGTGCCCGTTGAAGGGCCCCTTGCAGGTACGGTGAATCCGTGCACTTTTCCTTTATTTTCAACGGCTAAGCATTTCGTGTCTGCGCGTACGGATGGCTTTACTGATTCCAGAAAAAGAAAAGGAGACGCGCGGCCGCTTGTTCTCAGCGTTGACGCAACACCCCCTTAGCTACCTGCCGCACGCCTGAAGCGTCGCGCTCAGTGTAGAAGCTTCAGCTCCGCCTTTTAGCCTGCCCTGCAACCCACGCTGACAGAGCTATCGGAGCCGTCCTGACGACGTTCTGAACCGGTGGCCCGTCTGAATCAATGCAGCCGGTGCGCAGTCACGGTCGGCGCTTCAAATCCCGCTATCCAAGCATCATCCTGCACACTGAACACCGCCCAAGGTCCATCGTGCTCGAAAGGCTCACGACACACACCCAGCCGAGCTATGGCCGTCTGATACAGGCGGTCGAATCCCGTCCATAGGAACACCCGGATTAGTCTATCCGCTCGTATTTGGACCAAGTTTGTCTGAGTGGGACTAACCGTGGGCGGTTCGCCAAAATCCTATCCATTAGGGATGGTGGCAAAGTAAATTCCGATCCATCGCCGTCTCCCCTTTGAAGCAGTAGGTAATCCTTCCCCCAGATAAAGTCTGGAACCGGTGAGTCAAAAGTTGTTATTGCCAAAAGTTTATTGTCTTTGTTGTCGTAAAGTCTGGCGACAAATACATAGTCTATGATGTTAAACGGCTGCTCACTAAATGTCTCATGAGTGATAAAGCACATCGTGGCATAGTATTTTTTGTCAGGGGAGATTGACTTTTGGCAGTCCTCCCCCATAGGGCTTCGGTCCCCCCCCCCACATGTAACAAGCCCACGCACCCAGGGCGACAAGTAGTATTACTTTGCACCGACTCATAGGAACACCCGGATTGGCTTATCGAGGCGAACAAATTTCTTATCTGAAAAAATAATGAAGTCCCCGCCCCGCTTATGCTTTTTTTGCCACTCCCGGAAGTCACTATTGCGAACCGGATAATAAATGTTTCTTTTTTCCTTACGTCTCCGACGGCCACGGATAATTAAGTTGCGGGATTCGAGAATCTCGCGAACTGACAAACGAGTATGGAACTACAATGATTCCGTTTTCGCCCCAATGACCCAAGTATTGCGATGGCTTACCCGCATCAGCCCCAAAGGTGTATCCATCTTTTACATAAACAAAAATGCCAATTATGTCAACGCATCTACTCCGGCTGCGTTCGTCAATGTAGAAGTTGGCTTGCGCAACTGCCGCGCAGATGTTGAAACTTCCGAGAGCGGCAAATAAATCATCCGGCACCCCCTTGTTTTCTTCGGTGAAGTACATGAACGACTTTATCTTATCCGCCAAGCCTCCATCAACCGTTGCCCGTTGAAACTGGAACAGTTCGTGCGTCATCCTCACGTCATCTTTAAAAACTTCCGCCGTTCCAAAGAAGCCGTAGTGATCGTAGTATGCGGACAAGCTCTCCCTTAATATTTTGAGTGCATCGGGCGAATAAATGCCGACCTCAATTAGCTGGTCATACTTTTCTTTCGCTCTCCGGTGCTTCAAAACCCAGTCTAACTTGACGATTGAGTAGTCGTACATGTCATCCGCATACGGCTTCCCGTTCTGGTCAATCGCATGTTTTTGATCATCCGAACTGGTTGAATAATTGAGCCTGCCAGCAAACCATCGCTCCATCAGCTTTGCGCCGACCGGCATCATTTCCCGGCGCATAGCGTCCGGAATCTCTTGAATGTCGAAGGGGGGAATGGTCGGTTCGACTTTGAGCGGAGGTTTGGGCTTTGGCGGATCGGGGGTATCCAGCCATCTCTTGAATCGTGAAAAAGCGTTACCAATCCTTTCGAAGTCGTCGGCCATCTTGTCCAGCGAATCCCGCTTGGGTGCCGGAGCCGGTTTGGGTGCCGGTGGTTTGGGCGGCTCTGGGGGCAATGGCGGGGCTGCGTCCATCGAGAGCTTGGCTTCATCCACGATGCGCGCGCCGTCCTGTTTTCGCCATCGCCAAAGCATCTTGTTTATTTCGTAGTAGGACAGTAACTCTGACATGTGCTCTCCAAAAATCGAACAAAGGATCTAGGTTAGATTTGAGTTTCACTCGCGGGCTGCTGTTCTTGCAGGCCGAATACCCAAACCTCACCTCAGCACATTTATCTACAGAATACCTCTCACTCTCAACGCCACCTGACTATTGTTATCATTTTCACACACCGCCGATTTTCGAGATAATCGATCTTTATTTAATTGTCAGCTCCGGCTTTTCCAACAAAAAGGCCGCTATCGACAGCCAGAAGTAACACCAGTGGGTAGCACTAGACGACCTAGCGCCACCCCATACAACCAATAATTTGCCTCGGGCCCTGCCTAATAACAATTGATTATTTGCACGTCTTCTCCCTGGCGCGCGTCACGCGGCCGCGACCTCGATCACCGGCTCGCACCGGATCGGGAAATTCACCGAATTCGCCACATAACACTTCGCATGCGCGTCGTGATGCAGCCGCTCGGCGAGCGCACGATCGTCGCCCGCACGGATCGTCACGTGCGGGTGCAGCACGATTTCGGTGAAGCGCCCTTCGCCGGCGCTGTCGATCATCGTCCCTTCCGAATCGTCGACATACGCGAGCACGCGGATCCCCGCATCGGAACACAGATGCAGATACCAGAGCTTGTGGCACGCCGACGCCGACGCGAGCAGCAGATCCTCCGGATTCCAGCGCGCCGCGTCGCCGCGGAACGCCGCGTCCGACGAGCCCGGAATGTCCGGCTTCAAACCCGCGCGGATCACATGATCGCGGCCGTATTCGCGATACCCCGACGTGCCGGTTCCCCGGTTGCCGGTCCACTCCACTGCCACGCGGTACTTGTGTTCGCCATGCGCCATCTCGCTCTCCTTCGAAATCGGAACGTGAGGCGGTCATTGTGGCATCGGAATACCGTTTGGTATACCATTATTCCAAAATGAGGAATCCAACGGGATGGAAGTCAGACTCGATTCGACGGCGGACGCGGTGGCCGCATCGCTGCGGGAGATGATCGTCAACGGCGAACTGCAGGCCGGCGAGCGGCTCGTCGAACGCGACCTCGCCGAGCGCTTCGGCATCAGCCGGATTCCGATGCGCGAAGCGATCCAGCGGCTGGAGCGCGAAGGGCTGCTGGAGATCTTCCGCAATCGCGGCGCGGTCGTGCGGATGCTGAGCGCGTCCGACGTGCGGGAGATCTACGACATGCGCGCACTGCTCGAAGGCGACGCGATCCATCGCAGCGTGAAGCGGCTCGACGACGAGACGCTCGCGCGCGCCGAACTCGTGCATCGGCTGCTCGGCGAATCGAACGTGTCGCGCCGGCAAGGCGAGCTGAACCGTGAGTTCCATGCGCTGCTGTATTCGTGCTGCGGCAACGAGCGGCAGTTGAAGGCGATCGCGGAGCTGCGAAGCCAGGTCGAACGATATGAGCGCCTGCAGGCCACGCTGCTCGCGGACACACCTTCGTTCCAGGTAGAGCACAACGAGATCCTGCAAGCGTGCCGCGAACGCAATGCGCGCGCCGCGCGTGCGATGACGGTCGCGCATCTGGATTCGGCCCGGCGCATCGTGTTGCGGCTCGTCGAAGGCGGGTGACGCCGGCACGTGTCGGGCCACGGTCACGCGAGCACTCAGCTGACCGGTGCTGGCGTCCCGGTTCTTCGCACTTCCGGGGTGTTCTGCGCGCGTATGAACGGTGCGGCGCCTTGTCCGCCGCTACCATGAACCGCGCAAGTCGGTGAGCCGTCATTCGGCTTTCCGCGCACCCTTCCCCAATTCGCACGGCGCGAACAATGGCCGCCGGCAACTCCCCCGAAGCCCGACGCGCCTGGCCGAGGCGCTCCGGCAGATCCGCCCGACCCCACGCCCTTTAGCCCATACGCAACAAGGCCAACTTACGATTGCAAATAACTCTCATTTGCATTAGATTTCGGCGCACAAATGTACTGTTTGGAACACGGTTGCCGGCGCGAGACGGCCCGCGGTGCCCGAACGCGGACCAATCTTTGAAGGACGGGGTATGAGCAGGAACAAATGGGCGGCCGCACCGCTGGCCATCGTCGTCGGCACGGCCGGGCTGAGCGCTGCCGATGCTCAGGAACTGTCGCTGCCCGCGATCGAAGTCTCCGGGCAGCGCACGAAGGCACCGTTTCGCGCGCCCGAATCGACGAGCGCGACGCGCACCGAGACGGACGTGATGGAGATTCCGTTCGCGATCAGCAGCGTCGATACGAAACTGATTCAGACAGTGGCCGCTACACGCGGCGAAGACCTGTACGACTGGGTCGCCGGCGTCGCGCGGCAAAACAACTTCGGCGGGCTGTGGGACAACTACGCGGTGCGCGGCTTTGCCGGCGACGGCAACACGTCCGGCACCGACTACCTTGTCAACGGCTTCTCGTGGAATCGCGGAATCAGCGTGCCGCGCGACACCGCCGCGCTCGAGCGCATGGAAGTCCTCAAGGGGCCCGCGTCGGCGCTATACGGCCGCGGCGACCCCGGCGGGCTCATCAGCTACACGACGAAGCAGCCGCAGTTCGCGCGCGCGAACACGATCGGCGTGTCGGCCGGCAGCTACGGCGCGCTGCGTGAGACGCTCGATTCGACCGGCCCCGTCACGAAGTCGCTCGCATACCGCTTCATCGCGATGAACGAGGACAACGGCAGCTTCCGCGATACGGTGTCGAGCAAGCGCTACCTGTTCGCGCCGTCGTTCACGTGGGACATCGGCACGGACACGACGGTCCACTACGAATTCGAGACCGCTCGCCAGCGCGCGCCGCTCGATCGCGGCGTGGTCGCGGTCAACGGGCAGCTCGGTGCGGTGCCGGCGTCGAGGTTCATGGGCGAGCCGCGCGACGGCGACTACGACGTGCGCAACTCCGGCCATCAGTTCACGCTCGAACATCGCTTCAATGCCGACTGGTCGGTCAACGCCGGCTTCGCGCAGCGCGATACCGACCTGTCCGGCCGCTCGTCCGAAGCGTTCTCGCTGCAGCCGGACGGCCGCACGCTGTGGCGCCGCTACCGGCAGGTCGCGTTTCACTCGAACGACGTGCAGGGGCGTGTCGAGGTGGCCGGCAAGGCCCGCACCGCCGGCATCGGCCATTCGTTCGTGGTGGGCGCCGATGCGTATCGCTTCAACTACGACCAGTTCGTCACCCGCTCGACGCCGACGGCCGCGGCGCCCTATGCGATCGACATCTTCGATCCGGTCTACGGTCAGCCGGCGCCCGTGCCGCGCACCGCGACGAACCTGCTCGAGCGCGACGACGGCCAGGGCCTGTACGCGCAGGACACGCTCGCGTTCGGGCCGCACTGGAAAGTGCTCGCCGGACTGCGTTGGGACCGCTTTCGTCAGTCGGTCGAGAATCGCCTGAAAGGCGTGACGACGAGCCAGCTGCAAACGGCGCTGAGCCCGCGGCTCGGCATCGTGTACGAGGCCAGCCCCGCGCTGTCGCTATACGCGAACACCGCGTATTCGTTCCGGCCGAACAACGGCGCCGACGTGAACGGCCGCGCGTTCGATCCGGAGAAGGGGCACGGCTATGAAGCCGGCGTGAAATGGGCCGGCACGCGCTGGCTCGCGACCGTCGCCGCGTTCTACGTCAATAAACGCAACGTGCTGACAGCCGATCCGGCGAATGCCGGGTTCTCCCGTGCGGCCGGCGAGGTACGCAGCCGCGGCGTCGAATTCGAATGGAACGGCGAACTCGGCCACGGGTTGCGCGGCATCGTCAACCTCGCGTACGTCGATGCGCAGGTCACGCACGACAGCGTGCTGACGCCGGGCGCACGCCTCGTCGACATTCCGCAGGTGAGCGGTAGCGCGCTGCTGATGTACGAAACCGCGCTGCCGCTCGTCGACAAGGCCGGCGCGGGCGCGGGCGTGATCTACGTCGGGCGCCGCGCGGGCAACACCGCGAATACGCAGGATGGCTTCGACCTGCCCGCATACGCGACCGTGCAGCTCAACAGCTACGTGCAGGTCAACAAGCATCTGCGCGCGTCGGTCGTGCTGAACAACCTGTTCAACCGCACGTATTACGTCAGCTCGTACAACAACCTGTGGGTCACGCCAGGCGCGCCGCGCAGCCTGTTCGCGTCACTCGCGTACGCGTTCTAGAACGGCGGGTCGACGTGCATCGCGCGCCGGACGCGAACCGTGCGGCGCGCAGAAGCAACCACGGCAGAGACGTCACGGGCATTTCCACCCATTGCCCGATATGTGAACATGCCGCGCGCGTCGACCGTCGCTACGCGGCCGTGCGCCGCCCCGGCACCGCCCCCGTCGTCCCCCGCACCACCAGCCGCGGCACCGACGCCGTCCGCACGCGCGACGCATCGTCGATCTGTCCGCCCGCCTCGCGCAACGCGTTCAGCAGCTCGACCGCGAGCCCTGCGGCCTCGGCGGTCGGGATCGCGACGGTCGTCAACGTCGGGCGCGTATCGCTGGCCAGATGAATATCGGTGATGCCGACGATCGACAGGTCGTCGGGCACGCGCCTGCCACGATCGGCCGCTGCGTGCAGCGCGCCGATCGCAGGCAGGTCGTTGGCCGCGACCAGCGCGGTCAGCCCGGGATGCGCGTCGAGCAGCCGCCCCGCCGCGCGCACGCCGCCTTCGATCGAATCGTGCTCGGCCGCGACGATCGACGCGTCGAGCCCCGCTTCGCGCATCACGTCGACGAAGCCGTCGTAGCGCGCCGCCTGCACGCCGCTCGCCGAACCGCCGACGATCACGCCGATCGTCCGGTGCCCGAGTTCGAGCAGATGCCGCGTCGCGATCCGCCCCGCCTCGCGAAAATCCACCGCCACGCACGGCAACCCTTCGGGCGGCGCATCGGGCCGCTCCCACAGACACAGCACGACCGGCACGCCGCGCCGCGCGACGTCGACCAGATCCGGCAAATGCAGGTTCGCATTGGTCACGAGGATGCCCTCGGAAATCGTGCCGGCGATCTGGTCGAGATACGCACGCCCCTGCAACGGATCTTCGTTCGTATTGCAGACGATCAGGAATTGTCCGTTGCGGCGCACCGCGCGCTCGACCGCGAGCGCGAACTCCGGATAGAACGGGTTCGCGATGCTCGACACCATCAGCGCGACCGTCGGCGCCCGCCCTTCCGCCAGCGCCCGCGCGGCGAGATGCGGCCGGTAGCCGAGCGCCTGCACGGCGTCGAGCACCCTCGCGCGGGTGGCTTCGCCGACCCGGCCGCGATTGCGCAGCACGTTCGAGACCGTCGCGGCCGTCACGCCGGCGCGGCGGGCCACTTCGTCGAGTGTCGCCATGACTCGCCCACTATATGAGACGTTGATCCAGTATTTGCTTCGCTTACCGAAGCGGCGCACTATCGCCGCACACCCTGCCGCCCGACCGACGGGCGCGACTCGGCCGCGATCGCTATCGGCTCTTTTTTTGATCGCGATGATTAAGCGCTTAAGCATCGATTCAGGCGCATTAGAACATGGAGCGGAGACAATGGCGAGCATCTCGATGCGGCGCGTGCAGAAAGCCTATGGCGAGCACGCGCCGGTCATTCGCGACGTCGATCTGGAGATCGGCGCGCACGAGTTCTGCGTGTTCCTCGGTCCGTCCGGCTGCGGCAAGTCGACCCTGCTGCGGATGATCGCGGGGCTCGAGGACCTGAGCGACGGCGAGTTGTCGATCGACGGCCGCCGCGTCGACGACGTGCCGGCGGCCGAACGCGGCGTCGCGATGGTGTTCCAGAGCTACGCGCTGTTTCCGCACATGACGGTCTACGAGAACATGGCGTTCGGGCTGAAGCTCGCGCGCATGCCGAAGGCCGAGATCGACCGCAAGGTGCGCGACGCCGCGCGGATCCTGCAGCTCGACACGCTGCTCGAGCGCAAGCCGAAGGCGCTGTCCGGCGGACAGCGTCAGCGCGTCGCGATCGGCCGTGCGATCGTGCGCGAGCCCGGCGTGTTCCTGTTCGACGAACCGCTGTCGAACCTCGACGCGGCGCTGCGCGGCCGGACCCGCATCGAGATCGCGAAGCTGCACCGGCAGTTCGAACGCGCGAGCGTCGTCTACGTGACGCACGACCAGACCGAGGCGATGACGCTGGCCGACAAGATCGTGCTGCTGCACGCCGGCGCGGACACCGCGCGGCACGGCAGCATCGCGCAGGTCGGCGCGCCGCTCGACCTCTATCACCATCCCGCCAGCCGCTTCGTCGCCGGCTTCATCGGCTCGCCGCGAATGAATTTCCTGCCGGCCGTCGTCGCCGCCTGCGACGCGCAACGCACGACCGTCACCGTCCTGCCGTCCGGCGAAACCTTCACGCTGCCGCGCGACGGCTCCGCACTCGCGCCGGGTGCGACCGTCACGCTCGGCATCCGCCCCGAGCACCTGACGCTCGGCGCCGTGCACGACGCGACGACACTTACGCGCGACGTCGCGCTCGTCGAACGCCTCGGCGAGCAGACCTACGTGCACCTCGACCAGCCCGGCGGCACGCCGCTGATCGCGAAGGTGCCCGGCGACGCGGCCGTGCGCGGCGGCGAGCGCGTGCACGCGCATGCGCCGGCCGCGGCCTGTCACCTCTTCACCGAAGACGGCCGCGCGGTGCCCGCGTGCGCCGACGTTCCCGTCCACCACTACGCATAAGGATCGGCATGCGCCTCGGAGTCTGCTATTACCCGGAACACTGGCCGGAATCGATGTGGGCGGACGACGCCCGCCGGATGAAGGCACTCGGCATCGCGCAGGTGCGGATCGCCGAATTCGCATGGAGCCGCATCGAGCCGTCGCCGGGCGAATACGACTGGGGCTGGCTCGACCGCGCGGTCGACGTGCTCGGCGCGGCCGGCCTCGAGATCGTGATGTGCACGCCGACCGCAACGCCGCCGAAGTGGCTCGTCGACCGTCACCCCGACATCCTCGCGATCGGCGCGGACGGCCGGCCGCGCAAGTTCGGCTCGCGCCGCCACTACGACTTCTCGTCGCCGACCTATCTGGAAGCATCGCGCCGCATCTGCACGGCGGTCGCCGAACGCTACGGCCGCCACCCGGCCGTGCGCTACTGGCAGACCGACAACGAGCTCGGCTGCCATCAGACGGTCGTCAGCTACTCGCCCGCCGCGCTCGTGCGCTTTCGTGAATGGCTGAAGGCGCGCTACGGCACGATCGACGCGCTGAACCGCGCATGGGGCACCGTGTTCTGGAGCATGGAGTACCGGCATTTCGACGAAGTCGACGCGCCGGTCGGCACCGTGACAGAAGCGCATCCGTCGCACCGCCTCGACTACCGGCGCTTCGCGTCGGACGAAGTCGCGCGCTATCACCGGATGCAGGTCGACGCGATCCGCGCGCATTCGCCGGGCCGCCCCGTCGCGCACAACTTCATGCAGCTCTTCACCGAGTTCGACCACTACGAAGTCGCGCGCGACCTCGACGTCGCGACGTGGGACAGCTATCCGCTCGGCGCGCTCGAGGAGCAATGGTTCGCGCCCGACGTGAAGGCCCGCTGGCTGCGCACCGGCCATCCGGATTTCGCGTCGTTCAATCACGACCTCTATCGCGGAATGTCGAAGCTGCCGTTCTGGGTGATGGAGCAGCAGCCGGGGCCGGTGAACTGGGCGCAGTGGAACCCCGCGCCGCTGCCGGGCATGGTGCGCCTGTGGAGCTGGGAAGCGTTCGCGCACGGCGCCGGCTGCGTGTCGTACTTCCGCTGGCGGCAGGCGCCGTTCGCGCAGGAGCAGATGCACGCGGGCCTGCACACGCCGGACGACAAGCTCGACGAAGGCGGCCGCGAAGCGCAGCGCGTCGCGCGCGAGATCGCGGCCGTGCTCGACGCCGGCGCCGATGCCGACGCGAACGGCCCGGTGCGCGCGCCCGTCGCGCTGGTGTTCGACTATGAAGCGAAGTGGCTGTTCGAAGTGCAGCCGCAAGGCGCTGATTTCCACTACCCGCGTTTCGCGTTCGAGTACTACTCGGCACTGCGCTCGCTCGGCCTCGACGTCGACATCATTTCCGCGCACGCGCCGCTCGACGGGTACCGGCTCGTCGTCGTGCCGCCGCTGCCGATCGTGCCGGACGACTTCGCGGCGCGGCTCGCCGCATCGGGCGCGCATGCGGTGTTCGGCCCGCGCACCGGCTCGAAGACCGCCGACCTGCAGATTCCGCCCGCGCTGCCACCGGGCCCCCTCGGGTCGATCCTGCCGATGCGCGTGTGGCGCGTCGAATCGCTGCGGCCGAACGTGGCCGAGCGGATCGACGGCACGTTGCGCGACGGCTCGCCGCTCACCGGCGATGCACGTCACTGGCGCGACCTCGTCGAACTGCACGACGACGCACGCAGCGTCGTGCGTGCGCGCTTCGCCGACGGTCATCCGGCCTGCGTGTCGCACGGCACGCTGCACTACTGGGCCGCGCTGTTCGACGACGCGACCACCGCGCGCCTGTTCGCCGACGTCGCGGCCGACGCCGGCCTGACACCGTCGCCACTCGGCGACGGCGTGCGCGTGAGCCGACGCGGCGGCCTGACCTACGTATTCAACTACGGCGGCACGCCGCACACGATCGATGGAATGCCGCCGTCCGCGTTCGTGGTCGGCGCCGCGCAGGTCGAGCCGCAAGGCGTCGCCGTGTATCGAAGCCGTTCGTAGCAACCGCCCCCGGCGCCGCGACGCGCCGGTCACGCACAACGACACACAGGAATGGAGACACACATGACACATCGCCCCCTTCGCGTTGCCGCCCGGCTTGCGACCGCCGCCGCCATCGCGTTCGCTTCGTTCGGCGCCGCGGCGCCGGCCGACGCGGGCACGCTGACGATCAACATCGCGTTCAAGGGTGCCAGCCAGCGCGCGGTCTGGCAGTCGACGCTCGAGGCGTTCCACAAGGCCCATCCCGACATCGACGTGAAGCCCACCTTCGTCGACGAGGAAGCGTACAAGGTGCAGCTCCCCGCGTGGCTCACGACCGTCGCGCCCGACGTGGTGAACTGGCACGCGGGCGAGCGGATGGCGTACTACGCGAAGCGCGGGCTGTTCGAGGACCTGAGCGGCGACTGGACGAAGAACGGCTGGGGCGCGATGTACGCGTCGACGCGCGACGCGTCGTCGTACCACGGCAAGCAGTACGCGGCGCCGACCGTCTATTACTCGTGGGGGCTGTTCTACCGCAAGGACCTGTTCAGCAAGGTCGGCATCGCCGACGAACCGAAGACCTGGGACCAGTTTCTCGATGCGTGCAAGAAGCTGAAGGCGGCCGGCATCACGCCGATCGCGGTCGGCGGCCGCGACGCTTGGACGCTCGCCGGCTGGTTCGACTATCTCGACCTGCGCCTGAACGGCAACGCGTTCCACCAGCAGCTGATGGCCGGCGACGTGCCGTACACCGACCCGCGCGTGAAGAAGGTCTACACGACGTGGAAATCGCTGATCGACGCCGGCTACTTCATCGACAACGCGCTGTCCTACGATCTCGATGGCGCACAGCCGTTCCTGTTCCAGGGCAAGGCCGCGATGATGCTGATGGGCACCTTCATCGCCGCGGGCTTTCCGCCGAACGTGAAGCAGGAAATGGGCTATTACCGCTTCCCGATCATCGACCCGAAGGTGCCGACCGCCGAGGACGGTCCGGTCGAATCGCTGCACATCCCGACCAAGGCGAAGAACAAGGCCGACGCGCATACGTTCCTCGCGTTCGTCGAAACGCCCGAGCTGGGCGCGAAGCTCGCCGAAGGGCTCGGCTCGCTGTCGGCCAACAGCAAGTCGCCGGAGCCGGCCGATCCGATCTCGCGGATCGGCTTCCGGATCCTCGCCGACACGAAGGGCGGCGTCGCGCAGTTCTACGACCGCGACATGACGAAGGAAATGGCCGACGAAGGGATGAAGGGGATGCAGCAGTTCGTCGCGAATCCCGCGCAGCTCGATACCGTGCTCGCGCAACTCGAGCAGACCCGCAAGCGGATCTACAAGAAGTAACCGCGTGACCCCTGCGGCGGCCTTGCGCCGCCGCGTCCGCCCAGGAGGCTTGCCGTGTCCCGTCCGATCACGTCCACCCCGCCCGCTGGCGCTGGCGCCGCGCCGCCACCGCGCGGCGCATCCGCCGCCACTGCGCTGCCCGCGCGCCGCCCGTCGCCGGCCGTGCGGCGGCAACGGCGTGCCGCGTGGCTCTTTCTTGCGCCCGCGTGCGCCATGGTTGCCGTCTATGTGATCTGGCCGATCCTGTCGACGCTGTGGTTGAGCCTCTGCAACTGGGACGGGATGACCGAGCGCACGTTCGTCGGTCTCGCGAACTACGCGGAGCTGCTGCACGCGCCGACCTTCTACACCGCGCTGCGCAACAACGTGATCTGGCTCGCGCTGTTCATGCTCGCGCCGCCGCTCGGCCTCGCGCTCGCGCTGTACCTGAACCAGGCGGTCGCCGGCATCCGGCTCGTGAAGTCGCTGTTCTTCGCGCCGTTCGTGTTGTCCGGCGTGGTCGTCGGTTTGATCTTCTCGTGGTTCTACGATCCGACCTTCGGGTTGCTCGCGCTGATCGCCGGACACGGGATCCCGGTGCTCGGCGATGCGCGCTACGCGACGTTCGGCATCGTGTTCGCCGCGCTGTGGCCGCAGACCGCGTACTGCATGATCCTGTACCTCACCGGCCTCACGTCGGTGAACCCGGAGCAGATCGAAGCGGCGCGGATGGAAGGTGCGCGCGGCTTCGCGCTGCTGTGGCACGTCGTGCTGCCGCAGTTGCGGCCGACCACGTTCATGGCGATCGTCGTCACGGTGATCGGCGCGCTGCGCAGCTTCGACCTGATTTCGGTGATGACGGGCGGCGGCCCGTTCGAAAGCTCGACCGTGCTCGCGTATTACATGTACGACCAGGCGATCAAGTACTACCGGCTCGGCTATTCCGCGTCGATCGCGGTCGTGCTGTTCGCGATCATGCTCGTCTACATCGTGTTCCAGTTGCGCCGCCTGCTGCGCAACGAACAGTGACCTACCGGGGATGCCTTCATCATGTTTCCGACACCCGTTGCCCACTGGAAGCCGGTATCGCGCCGGCTGTACAAGCTGTCGCTGCCCGTCGCGCTCGTGATCTGGCTGCTGCCGATGATCGCGGTGTTCGTCACGTCGGTGCGCTCGACCGAGGAGCTGGTCGAAGGTCACTACTGGGGCTGGCCGCGGCACTTCTCGATGATCGAGAACTATCGCGACGCGCTGACCACGTCGCCGATGCTGCATTACTTTTGGAACAGCGTGCAGATCACGGTGCCGTCGGTGATCGGGTCGATCGCGCTGGCGGCGATGGCCGGGTTCGCGCTGGCGACTTACCGGTTTCGCGGGAATGCCGCGTTGTTCGGCACGTTTGTCGCGGGGAACTTCGTCCCGGTGCAGGTATTGATGATCCCGGTGCGGGATTTGTCGCTCAGGCTCGGGGTGTTCAACACGGTCGAGGCGCTGATTCTCTTTCATGTCGCGTTTCAGACGGGGTTCTGCACGCTGTTTCTGCGAAACTTCATCAAGCAGTTGCCGTTCGAATTGATCGAGGCGGCGCGGATCGAGGGTGCGGGTGAGTGGACGGTGTTCTGGCGGATCGTCTTGCCGCTGATCCGGCCTGCGCTGGCCGCGCTTGCGATTCTCGTGTTCACGTTCGTGTGGAACGACTACTTCTGGGCGCTGTGTCTCACGCAAGGTGATGAGGCCGCGCCAATCACGGCAGGCGTCGCGGCGCTGAAGGGGCAATGGACCACTTCCTGGAACCTCGTATCGGCCGGGTCGATTCTCGCCGCGCTGCCGTCGGTCGCGATGTTCTTCGCGATGCAGAAGCATTTCGTCGCGGGGCTAACGTTCGGGGCGACGAAAGGTTGAGCCGGCGCGGTCCTGCGGATTCGGATCTCCCCCTCTTCATCGAGAGGATTGCCCGCTTCGGCGGGTTTTTTTCATTCTGACGGGTTTGACGGTGCGGTGAATAGAACGGCTATTCTCCGCACAATTTGCGGAGAATATTGCACCCGCCTGCTACGCGTCGCCCACCCCACCCTCCCTCAACCGCACATCCACCGCCCCGATATTCTTCTCATGCGCAACCAGCATCAACGACAGCGCGTGATGAATATCCGGATCCGCAAGCGTCGGCAGCAGTGCCTGCAGCTTACGCACGACCCACCTCTGGCCGCGGTTCAAGAACGCCATCCGCTCGGCCGGATCGTCGATCGCCATCGCCTTTTCATAGAACGACCCGGTCGCACGCGTCGGCGTCGCACCGAGCGTGCGAATCGCATCGACCAGCACGCTGCACCAATGCGCCTCGTCCTGACGGATATGCGCGATCAATCGATGCAGTTCGGGATCCTCATTGACCTCGGCAGCCGTCTCCGACGCGACGCGCGCCCCCGCACGCTCCGCCTCCAGCAGTTCATCGAGCGCCGCGAGCAACGCCGTTCGATTCTCATCCATCTCGCCCGCCGCTGAAGCACCAGCCCCTTTCTCGACGATCGCAGCCGCATCGAGCACGATCCGGCGCAGCACGTCGCCCGCTGACTCGATCGCGCCGACCCGCCCTGCCCCCGTGCCCGCATACAACGCCATCGCTTCGAAATCACCGGTCATCGTACGCAGCGGCGAGTCGGTACTGAACAGGTAGATCGGCCGCCCTTCCTCGTCACCGATCACCACGCGCTCGTCGCCGAACGGATCCCCTCGCTCGCCGCGCGTGACGCTCGACGGCAACACACGCACCCGCGCGCCGCGCGGCCAGTTGATGTGGAAGATATCAGTCAGCAGCGTGTCGCCTTCGCGCGCATCGACGATCCGCTGCTGGTGATACGCATGCGCGAACGACTCGTGCGTCGCGATGAACGCCGTGCCCATCACCGCGCCCTGCGCGCCGAGCGCCATCGCGGCGGCCACGTCCGCGCCGTCGACGATCCCGCCCGCCGCGAGCACCGGCAACCGCGTCGCCCGAACCACGTCAGGCAGCAACTCGGCCAGCGGCCGATCGCCGCGCACATGACCACCCGCCTCGCGCCCCTGAACGATCAGCGCCTGCGCACCCGCCGCCTCGGCCGCATGCGCATCGTCGAGCGACCCGACCTGATGAACCACCCGCACGCCCGCATCGCGCAGACGCCGCACGACGCCCGGCATCACGTCCCAGAACAGCGCAACGACCGGCACCTGCAATTCGATACACGCGTCGAGCTGCGCATCAAGCAGTTCAGGCGGCGTCGACGCCGGAATCAGGTTCACGCCGAACGGCCGCTCGGTGGCCGCGCGCACCTGCTCGACCTCGCGCCGGATCAACGCGACCGGTTCGCGCACCATCCCGAGAAAGCCGAACCCGCCGGCCGCGCTCACCGCACTCGCGAGCTCCGCCCGCGCAACGCCGCCCATACCTGCGAGCACGATCGGCCACGCACAGCCGAGCAGGTCGCAGACGGGGCGATGCAGGATCTGGACGGCGCGGGCCTCGGGCCCGTCGCCACGCGTCGGAATCGACATGCAGCGTCCTCCTTCAAGGATCGGCGACGCGTCACGGTCAACCGCCCAAGCGCGTGTCGCGCAATGGCGAAACGGTTCGTGTCGGGCCACGCATCGAATAGATCACATTATGACATATTAGGCCGTCAGGCCGCGTGGACAGCGCAACATGCTTGATACACGTCATGGCGGCAACCGCCACGCCGGTTAATGCGGCTCAGGTCCACCCTTCGAGGCGCAGCGTCGAGCGCACGAGCCGCTGCTCCTCCGCTTCGATCTCGCGCAGATAGTCGACGCACTGCCGGATATGCTCGCTCGCGGCCTTGCGTGCCTGGTCGGGCAGCCGCCCGGTCACCGCGTTGTAGAGCCGCGCGTGCTGACGGTCGATCTGCTTCTTCAGCGGCTCGCGGTGATAGAGGTTGTTCACCGACGCGAACACGGAACTGAGCAGCAGATCGGTCAGCGACTGCAGCGTGTTGACGAGCACCGGATTGTGCGACGCCTCGCAGATCGCGAGATGGAACGCATGGTCGAGCTTCGCGCGCGCGGCCGGATCGAGATCCTGCGCATCGGCCGCCGTCATTTCCTCGTAGCGGCGCTTGATCAGGATGAAGTCCGCGGGCGTCCCGCGCAGCGCGGCGAGCCGCGCGGCTTCGGTCTCGAGCATGCCGCGCACCTCGAACAGGTCGTACAGCGTGCGCGGCTGCGAACCGAGCAGATGCATCATCGGCGAGACTTCGCGCTGCGGGGTCAGGCTCGCGACAAACGAACCCTTGCCGTGCGTCGTGTCGATGATCCCGCGCGCACGCAGCAGCTTCATCCCTTCGCGCACGGCCGTGCGCGACACGCCGAGCTTCTCGGTGAGCCGCCGCTCGGACGGCAGCGCCTGTCCGGCCTTCAGCACGCCGTCGACGATCAATTGCTCGATCCGCTCGGCGACGACGTCGGCGACATTGCGCGCCGATGCCTGTCGATCCTGCATTTCCATACTGGTATGACCACTTCGGACGAATAGCGTCGATTTTCTCACAAACCCTTGTGTTGATTGGATTTTCCGTCATATCCAACCGTCCCCTCCAGGCGCACTTCCAAAAACTGGTATGACCACGTCCGTGACGTCTGGACACGCACCCGCCGCCCGCCAAGAATGCCTTCCATCCGGCGTGCCGCGCATCCTGCGGCCGCCTGCATGGCGGAGACGGAGACACACGATGAGTTTCACCTACGACGAACGGATCGACGGCCCGCTGGCGACCATCGACCGCGACACGCTCGTCGCCGCGCTCAGTGCGGCGGCGCCCGGCCTCGACGTGCTGCACGAGCGCGAGGCGCTGAAGCCGTTCGAATGCGACGGCCTCGCCGCGTACCGCACGGTGCCGCTCGCGGTCGTGCTGCCCGACACGGTCGAGCAGGTGCGCGCGGTATTGCGCGTCGCGGCCGCGCACGGCGTGCCGGTCGTCGCGCGCGGCGCGGGCACCGGGCTGTCGGGCGGCGCGATGCCGCTCGAAAAAGGCATCCTGCTCGTGATGTCGAAGTTCAACCGGATTCTCGAGATCGACGCCGATGCCGGCGTCGCGCGCGCGCAGCCCGGCGTGCGCAATCTCGCGATCTCGCAGGCCGCCGCACCCTACGGTCTCTATTACGCGCCCGATCCGTCGTCGCAGATCGCATGCTCGATCGGCGGCAACGTCGCCGAAAACGCGGGCGGCGTGCACTGCCTCAAATACGGGCTGACGGTCCACAACATCCTGAAGGTCGAGATCCTGACGATCGACGGCGACGCGCTGACACTCGGCGCCGATGCACTCGACGCCCCCGGCTTCGACCTGCTCGCGCTGTTCACCGGCTCCGAGGGGATGCTCGGCATCGTCACCGAAGTGACGGTGAAGCTGCTGCCGTTGCCGCCGAGCGTGAAGGTGCTGATGGCGAGCTTCGACGACGTCGCCGAAGCCGGCGCGGCGGTCGCGCGAATCATCGGCGCGGGCGTGATTCCCGGCGGGCTCGAGATGATGGACAACCTCGCGATCCGCGCGGCCGAGGACTTCATCCACGCCGGCTATCCGGTCGACGCACAGGCGATCCTGCTGTGCGAACTCGACGGCGCGGCGACCGATGTCGACGAAGACGCCGAACGCGTCGCCGCGCTGCTGCGCGACGCCGGCGCGTCGGAGATCCGCGTCGCACAGGACGAAGCGGAGCGGCAGCGCTTCTGGGCCGGCCGCAAGAACGCGTTCCCGGCGGTCGGCCGCATGTCGCCTGACTACTACTGCATGGACGGCACGATCCCGCGCCGCGAGCTGCCGCGCGTGCTCGAAGGGATCGCCGCGCTGTCCGCCGAATACGCGCTGCCGGTTGCGAACGTGTTCCACGCAGGCGACGGCAACATGCATCCGCTGATCCTGTTCGACGCGAACCGTCCCGGCGAACTCGACCGCGCGGAAGCGCTCGGCGGCAAGATCCTCGAGCTGTGCGTCGCGGTAGGCGGCAGCATCACCGGCGAACACGGCGTCGGGCGCGAGAAGATCAACCAGATGTGCGTGCAGTTCAACGCCGACGAAATCACGTTCTTCCATGCGGTGAAGGCCGCGTTCGATCCGCAGCGCCTGCTCAATCCCGGCAAGAACATCCCGACGCTGCACCGCTGCGCCGAATTCGGTGCGATGCACGTCCACCACGGCAAGCTGCCGTTTCCCGAACTGGAGCGCTTCTGATGCAACGCGAACGCGAACCCGAATCGATCGACGCCAGCGCGGCGCTCGTCGCGCAGGTCGACGCCGCGATCCACGCTCGCCAGCCGCTGCACATCCGCGGCGCGGGCACGAAGGCCTTCGTCGGCCGCGCCGTCGAAGGCCGCACGCTCGATGTGCGCACGCACCGCGGCATCGTCGCGTACGACCCGACCGAACTCGTCATCACCGCGCGCGCGGGCACGCCGCTCGCCGAACTGGAAGCGATGCTCGACGCGGCCGGCCAGATGCTGCCGTGCGAGCCGCCCACGTTCGGCGGCGCGGCCACGGTCGGCGGGATGTTCGCGGCCGCGCTGTCGGGGCCGCGCCGCCCGTGGGCCGGCGCGGTGCGCGATTTCGTGCTCGGCTGCCGCGTGATCACCGGGCACGCGAAACACCTGCGCTTCGGCGGCGAGGTGATGAAGAACGTCGCGGGCTACGACGTGTCGCGGCTGCTCGCGGGCAGTTTCGGCTGTCTCGGCGTCGTGACCGAGGTGTCGCTGAAGGTGCTGCCGAAGCCGCGTGCGACTGGCGATCTCGCGTTGCCGCTCGCTGCGGGCGAAGCCGTGCAGCGCGTCGCCGGATGGCGTCGCGCCGGGTTGCCGCTCGCGGGCGCCTGCCATGCGGACGGCGTGCTGCGCGTGCGGCTCGAAGGCGGCGAGGGCTCGGTGAAGGCCGCACGCGACACGATCGGCGGCGAGCGCATGGACGATCGCGACGACGGGTTCTGGGCGCGGCTGCGCGACCTGTCGCTGCCGTTCTTCGACGATCCGCGCCCGCTGTGGCGCGTGTCGGTGCCGGCCGCCGCGCCGCTCGATGCGCTGCCCGGCGTGCTGCTGGTCGACTGGGGCGGCGCGCAGCGCTGGCTGAAGAGCGACGCCGCGCCGGCCGACGTGCAGCGGTTCCCCGCGCAGTGGGGCGGCCACGCGACCTGCTTCACGCCCGGCACGACGCCCGAGCCGTGCCAGCCGTTGCCGCCCGCGCTGCTGCGCGTGCATCGGCAGCTGAAGGCGCAACTCGATCCGCATGCGATTTTCAACCCCGGCCGCCTGTACGCGGACGTCTGACGCCAACCCGACTCCGAACCGCCGATGCAAACCAATCTCAGCGAAGCCAGCAAGGCCCTCGACCGGGCCGACGAAGCGGAAGCGATCCTGCGCGCGTGCGTGCACTGCGGCTTCTGCAATGCGACCTGCCCGACCTACCAGGTGCTCGGCAACGAGCTCGACGGGCCGCGCGGACGCATCTACCTGATCAAGCAGATGCTCGAAGGCGAGCCGTGCGGCGAGCGCACGCAGCAGCATCTCGACCGCTGCCTGACCTGCCGCAACTGCGAGACGACCTGTCCGTCCGGCGTGCGCTATCACACGCTGCTCGACATCGGCCGCGCGGAAGCCGAGAAGCGCGCGCGGCGGCCGGCGCGCGAGCGCCTGCTGCGCGCCGGCCTGCGTCACGTGGTGCCGCGACCGGCGACCTTCGCCGCGCTGCTGAAGGCCGGCCGCGCGCTGCGCCCGCTGCTGCCCGGCACGCTGCAGGACAAGATCCCGGCCGCCGTGCCCGCCGCCACGCCGCGCCCACCCAGACGCCATGCGCGGCGCGTGCTGATGCTCGAAGGCTGCGTGCAGCCGTCGCTGTCGCCGAACACGAACGCGGCCGCCGCGCGCGTGCTCGACCGCCTCGGCATCAGCGTGACGCCCGCGCGCGAAGCCGGCTGCTGCGGCGCGACCGAATATCACCTGAACGCACAGGACGCCGGGCTCGCGCGCGCACGCCGCAACATCGATGCGTGGTGGCCGGCGATCGAGGCCGGCGCGGAAGCGATCGTGCTGACGGCGAGCGGCTGCGGCGCGTTCGTGAAGGAATACGGCGACCTGCTGCGCTCCGACCCCGTCTATGCGGACAAGGCACGGCGCGTCAGCACGCTTGCGCGCGACCTCGCGGAAGTGATCGCGGCCGAGCCGCTCGACGCGCTGGCCGAGTCGACGCAGCGCCGCATCGCGGTCCACTGCCCGTGCACGCTGCAGCACGCGCAACGGCTCGGCGGCGCGGTGGAAGGCATCCTGATGCGGCTCGGCTTCGATCTGACGAATGTCGCCGACGGCCACATGTGCTGCGGCTCCGCCGGCACCTATGCGCTGACGCAACCCGCACTCGCGACGAAACTGCGCGACAACAAGCTCGACGCGCTCGAAGCCGCACGGCCGGACCTGATTGTCACGGCCAACATCGGCTGCCAGACTCACCTGAACGGCGCGGGCCGAACCACCGTGCGCCACTGGATCGAGCTCGTCGACAACCGACTCGTCAACTGACCGCTGATTCCGGAGGAACCCCATGAAAACGAAACCCGAACTCGAGCTCGCCGACGTCGAACACATGCTCGCCGCCGCCCGGTCGGAAGCCGAGCGTCACGGCTGGGCCGTGTCGATCGCCATCGTCGACGACGGCGGCCATCTGCTCGCGTTCGCGCGCCTCGACGGCGCGTCGGCGGCCAGCGCCACCATCGCGCAGGACAAGGCGCGCGCGGCGGCGCTCGGCCGTCGCGAGACGAAGGCGTATGAGGATATGATCAACGGTGGCCGCACGGCGTTTCTGAGCGTGCCGCTGACCGGGTTGCTCGAAGGCGGCGTGCCGGTCACGGTGGACGGCCGCATTGCGGGCGCGATCGGTGTGTCTGGCGTAAAGTCCGAACAGGATGCGCAGATCGCCCGCGCCGGCACACAAAGCGTCGCGGGATAACCAGCCAAGCCGCGCGCGTATTTTTCCCCGGGAGGAATCACGATGATCGACCAAGCAGGACTGCAAGTCGCGCCAGCGCTGACCCAGTTCATTGAAAACGAAGCACTGCCCGGCACCGGTATCGACAAGGCCGCGTTCTGGAGCGGTTTCTCGGCCCTGGTGCACGACCTCGCGCCGCGCAACCGCGAACTGCTCGCGGAACGCGACCGCCTGCAGCAGGAACTCGACACGTGGCATCGCGCGCACCCCGGCCCGGTACGCGACCATGCCGCGTATCGCGCGTTCCTCGAACAAATCGGCTACCTCGTGCCGGTCCCGTCGAACGTCGCGGCAGCCACCGCGAACGTCGATAGCGAGATCGCGACGCAGGCCGGCCCGCAGCTCGTCGTGCCGCTGTCGAACGCGCGCTATGCGCTGAACGCCGCGAACGCACGCTGGGGCAGCCTGTACGACGCGCTGTACGGCACCGACGCGCTGCCCGAGGACGGCGGCGCCGAACGCACCACGGCCTACAACCCGACGCGCGGCCAGCGCGTGATCGACTACGCGCGCAACGTGCTCGACAACGCGGCGCCGCTCGCGAGCGGCTCGCACCGCGACGCGCTGGGCTACCGCGTGCAGGACGGCCAGCTCGCCGTCGAAACCGGCAAGGGCGTCGTGCACCTCGCGCAGCCGGCGCAGTTCGTCGGCTACCAGGGCGCGGCGGGCGCACCGTCCGCGATCCTGCTGAAGCACAACGGCCTGCACCTCGAGATCCAGATCGACGCGTCGACCCCCATCGGCCGCGCCGATCTCGCGAACGTCAAGGACGTCGTGCTCGAAGCCGCGGTCAGCACGATCATCGACTGCGAGGATTCGGTCGCGGCGGTCGACGCCGACGACAAGGTCCAGCTCTATCGCAACTGGCTCGGCCTGATGCAGGGCACGCTGGTCGAGGAAGTCGCGAAGGGCGGCAAGACCTTCACGCGCCGCCTGAACGCCGATCGCGAGTACACCACGCCGGCCGGCGGCACGCTGTCGCTGCACGGCCGCTCGCTGCTGTTCGTGCGCAACGTCGGCCATCTGATGACCAACGGCGCGGTGCTCGACCGCGACGGCAACGAGATTCCGGAAGGCATCCTCGACGGCGTCGTCACGACGCTGTGCGCGCTGCACGACCTGAAGGCCAAACGCAACTCGCGCACGGGCTCGATCTACATCGTGAAGCCGAAGATGCACGGCCCGGTCGAAGTCGCGTTCGCCGACACGCTGTTCGCGCGCATCGAGGATCTGTACGGCCTGCCGCGCAACACGCTGAAGATGGGCATCATGGACGAGGAACGCCGCACCAGCGTGAACCTCGCCGCCTGTATCGCCGCAGCCGCCGCGCGTGTCGCGTTCATCAACACCGGCTTCCTCGATCGCACCGGCGACGAGATGCACACCGCGATGGAAGCGGGCCCGATGATCCGCAAGGGCGACATGAAGTCGTCCGCGTGGATCCAGGCGTACGAGCGCAACAACGTGCTCGCGGGCCTGTCGGCCGGCCTGCGTGGCCGCGCGCAGATCGGCAAGGGCATGTGGGCGATGCCGGACCTGATGCACGCGATGCTCGAGCAGAAGATCGCGCATCCGCGCGCCGGCGCGAATACCGCTTGGGTGCCGTCGCCGACCGCCGCGACGCTGCACGCGCTGCACTACCACCTCGTCGACGTGCAGGCCGTCCAGCAGGAACTCGAGAAGACGCCGTACGCGAGCGAGCGCGACACGCTGCTCGAAGGACTGCTGACCGTGCCGGTCGTCGAGCGCGCCGCCTGGAGCGAGAGCGAGATCCTGAGCGAGGTCGAGAACAACGCGCAGGGCATTCTCGGCTACGTCGTGCGCTGGGTCGAACAGGGCGTCGGCTGCTCGAAGGTGCCGGACATCCATGACGTCGGCCTGATGGAAGACCGCGCGACGCTGCGCATCTCGAGCCAGCACATCGCGAACTGGCTGCGCCACGGCGTGATCACCGAGGCGTTCGTGCTCGACGTGTTCAAGCGGATGGCGCGCGTCGTCGACCAGCAGAACGCGGGCGACCCGAACTATCGCCCGATGGCGCCCGGCTACGACCAGTCGACCGCGTTCAAGGCCGCGTGCGCGCTGGCGCTGCAGGGCACGTCGCAGCCGAGCGGTTATACCGAGCCGCTGCTGCATCGGTTCCGGCTCGCGTACAAGGCGCAACAGCACGGCGCGTAAGCCTTCGCATGCGGGCTTTCCCGCATGCGGTTTCACGAAACGGGCGGCCATCACGGCCGCCCGTTTTCATATACAAAATTGACGCGGACGCTGAAACCGATAATCGGTCCGTGTCGCACGACTTCTGGTTCCGGGTGCGCCGGCCGTTAAAGCATGAAAATCGGCGACCGTGGAATGCGCAAAGCTCGCGCTCCGGGCGAATAGCCTTGCGCTGCAACGTTCTACGGTTGATTGGCAAGCATCGGCCTTCGCGACAATTTGATCCGGATCAACGCTCCTCGACATTTTCCGCGTGCACGAATGCGCGCGTTATACTCGGACCAATCCGCGCCCGATTCGTCGGATCGTTGAATCGCGGGGTGATTCAGCGGTTTATCCGGCCGTCGTCACAGATAATCGGGGCCCGGTTTCCCGGTCGGGCGGGCAGAATGCGCACAGGGGGCGCATAGCGGATCGCCGCCGGCAAATCATACGAACTATCGCATCGGCCCGCCGCCCGGCGGCGATGCCCATCGATCCACGGACCATGGCAGAAACCGACTACGCAATGCCCAGCGAATCCGGCCTGACGAGCCGCGTCGCCGCTCAATTGCGCCGGTTCCTGCTGCCGCACCTGATCTTCTATTCAGGGCTGCTGATCGCGCTGCTCCTGTTGCTGCTGTGCGGCATCTTGCTGTACGAAGGCCGCATCGACGCACGCGATCGCGCGCGCACCACGCAGCAGAACATCGCGCTGATGGCGTCGTGGGACATCGAGCGCAACATCGAGATCTATGCGCTGTCGCTTCAGGCGGTCGTCGAAGGTGCGAACGATCCGGCGGTCGTCGCCCTGCCGATGCCGCTGCGCCGCCAGGTGCTGTTCGATCGCGCGACGACGGCCAAGTACCTCGGCGGCATCTACGTGCTCGACGCGAACGGCGACATCGCGGTCGACGGCAAGACCGACGTGCCGCGCAAGGCCAACTTCGGCAACGAATCGTACTTCACCGTGCACCGCGATCATCCGGACGTCGGCCTGTACGTCAGCGATCCGTACCATTCGCGGCTGCGCGACGGCTCGCCGAGCATCGCGCTCAGCCGGCGAATCACGCGGCCCGACGGATCGTTCGGCGGCGTCGCCGTGATGTCGATCCGGCTCGAATATTTCCAGAACCTGTTCTCGCGCCTGGCGCTCGGCGATCGCGGCTCGATCGCACTGATCAAGACCGACGGCCGGATGGTCGCGCGCCAGCCGTACGATCCGAAGATCGTCGGCCGCGACATCAGCGGCGCCAGCACGTTCCGGCACTTCATGACCGCGAATGAGGGCAGCTTCGCCGATACTGCGTCGATCGACGGCGTGCGGCGCCTGTACGTGTTCCGGCACCTCGAGAATCTGCCGCTGATCATCATGGTCGCGCGCTCGCAAGCCGACACCTACGCCGCGTGGTACGACCGCGCGATCCCGATCGGCTCGGCGATGGCCATGCTCGCGCTCGGCTTCGTCGCCCTGTCGCTGCTGCTCGACGTGCAGTTGCGCAAGCGTCACCGCGCGGAAACCGAGCTGCAGGCGCTCGCGCGCACCGACGGCCTCACCGGCCTCGACAACCGCCGGATGCTCGACGTCACGCTCGCGCGAGAATGGCGCCGCGCGGCGCGCTCGCAGCATGCGGTGTCGCTGCTGTTCGTCGACGTCGATCACTTCAAGCGCTACAACGACACGCAAGGCCACCAGGCCGGCGATGACGCGCTCGCCGCGGTCGCCCGCTGCATCGCCGGCTGCCTGCGGCGTCCGGCCGACTATGCGGCCCGCTACGGCGGCGAGGAGTTCGTCGTCGTGCTGCCGGATGTCGACACGCCCGGCGCCGTGACGATCGCCGAAGCGATCCGCACCGGCATCCTCGATCTCGGTATCCGGCACGACTCCGAATCGTCCGGCCGCCTGACCGCGAGCATCGGCGTGACGACCTGCTACCCGGAACGCGACGACAGCATCCAGGCCGCACTGAAGCTCGCCGACGACGCGCTGTACCGCGCGAAGGAACGCGGGCGCAACCGGGTCGTCGTGCAGGCGGCGCCGTCCGTCGACCGGATGCAGCGGCGCGCCTGACCCGAGCGTCGGCCGGCCGTCCGGCCGCGCCACCGTCACCCGCGGGCAAAATCATCGACAATGTCGGCTCGCCGCACCGCCGCGCACGCGCCCGCCGGCCCGCGCCCGCTTCGCACCACCATGAGACTCAAGGCAAAGATCTTCCTTCTGGCCATCGTGCCGTTCCTGCTCGCGATCGCCGGCATCGGCTTCGGCGTGCGCCAGCAGGCGACGTCGCTCGCACGCACGCAGCACGCGACGATCCAGGCCGCCTACCTGTCGAGCAAGGAAGTCGAGCTGAAGCATTACGTCGAGCTCGCGACGAGCGCGATCATGCCGCTGTACGACGCGAGCGGCCGCAATGCGCGCGACGACGGGCTGCTGCGCACGCAGGCGCTCGCGATGCTGCAGAAGATGGATTTCGGCCCCGACGGCTATTTCTTCGTGTACGACCTGCACGGCAATGCGCTGATGCATCCACGCGAGCCCGAGCGCGTCGGTCACAACTACTGGTCGATGCGCGACCCGCAGGGCGCGCTGACGATCCAGCAGTTGATCGGCGCCGCGTCGCACGGCGGCGGCTACGTGCGCTACACCTGGCAGCGGCCGTCGACGGGCAAGCCCGCGCCGAAGCTCGGCTACGTCGTCGCGCTCGAACGCTGGGGCTGGATGGTCGGCACCGGCATCTACCTCGACGATGTCGACACCGCGCTGCAACGCATCGATGCGCGCGCATCTGCGAACATCGAGCGCACGATGAGCTGGCTCACCGCGATCGCGCTGACCGGCGCCGCGGCGATCGCCGTCTGTGCGCTGGTGCTGAACGTCAGCGAGTCGCGCAGCGCCGACGCGAAGCTCAAGCAGCTTGCGCAGCGCGTCGTCGAATCGCAGGAGCAGGAGCGCGAGCGTCTGTCGCGCGAGCTGCATGACGGGATCAGCCAGATGATGGTGTCCGCGAAGCTGATGCTCGAATCCGCGCTCGCGCGCTTCGAGCGCGGCACGACACGCATGCCCGAAGCCGAGCAGGCACTCGCGTCGGGTGTCGGACGGCTCGGCGATACGCTGCGCGAAGTGCGGCGCATCTCGCATGCGCTGCGCCCGGCGATGCTCGACGATCTCGGCCTCGCGGCCGCGCTCGAGCAGCTCGTGCGCGAGCTCGGCACGGAAAGCGGCATCGACATCGGCTATACGCAGGTTGCGCACAGCGGCGCGCGACCGCTGCCCGCGCCGGTCAATACGGCGCTGTTCCGGATCGCGCAGGAAGCGCTCAGCAACATCGTCCATCATGCGCAGGCGTCGCGCGCGGCCGTCACGCTCGACGTCGGCGCGCATTCCGTCACGCTGACCATCGCCGACAACGGCTGCGGCTTCGATGCCGAGCGCACGCAGACCGATGCGCGCCGCGGCATCGGGCTGCGCAACATGCGCGAGCGCCTCGACGCGCTCGGCGGCACGCTGACGATCACGTCGCAGGTCGGCCACACCATCGTGGCCGCGCGCGTGCCGCTGCGCGCCGCCTGAACACGCGCCCCATCACCGGAGACCTTTGCCCATGAGCGCCCCCGATACCGCCCGGCCCGCTGCCCGACTGCTGCTCGTCGACGATCACCCGCTGGTGCGCGACGGCCTGCGGATGCGGCTCGAGGCGGCCGACCTGTCCGTGGTCGGCGAAGCCGGCAACGCGGACGAGGCGCTCGCGCTCGCCGCGTCGCTCGAGCCCGATCTCGCGCTGATGGACGTCGGCATGAACGGGATGAACGGCATCACGCTCGCCGGCGTGTTCCACGAGCGCTTTCCGGGGATTCGCGTGCTGATGCTGTCGATGCACGACAACATCGAATACGTGACGCAGGCCGTGCGCGCCGGCGCGAGCGGCTACCTGCTGAAGGATTCGCCCGCGAGCGAGATCGTGCGTGCGATCGGCGCCGTGCTCACCGGGCAGACGTTCTTCAGCGAAGGGCTCGCCGCGCGGATGATCCAGGCGAGCGCGACCGCGTCGCCGCTCGACCGCTTGACGCCGCGCGAGCGCGACATCCTGGATGCGCTGGCCGAGGGGCTATCGAGCAAGCAGATCGCGCAGCAGACGGGGCTGTCGGTGCGCACGGTGGAAACGCATCGGCTCAATCTGAAGCGCAAGCTCGAGATCGAAGGGCAGGCGGAGCTGATCAAGTTCGCGGTCGAGCATCGGCGGCGGTGAGTGGATTGCCGGCCGATTTTTTACATTCAGGTCCTTTGACATGAATGTTCGACGTGACGAACCACATCCGGTGTCGGGCCGTCGCGTCTTGCGCGATGCCGTCGAGAAGCACGGCTTGGCTTGCCTTGACTCAACCTGCAGCGACAGTGATTTCGCGGACAGTCCGTAACATTTCTCGGCAGCCGCGCAGTCGCGCGCGTGCGGCGGTAGACGTCGTGGTTCAAGACGATTTCGCGGAGGAGGGGATCCCGATCGTGGTCCCCGGCAGGACTACCGAGTTGAGTGTCCCAGGTTCATCTGATACGGTCCGTCCAAATCCACTGCGGGATCGCCCATGTCAGCGTCATGCACCAATTGGACAACCGTGAAGACCGTCATTCTCGGCACGCTGCTCGCACGCTGGTTCGTCCGTCTCCCGATCGAGACGCCCATTCCCGCGGCAATCGAATCGGCGATGGCATTTTTCGGGGTCGACACCATTGCGCATGCCGACGACGTCGAGGGGATCGGCCTCTTGCTCGTACTGGCCGTCTGTCTCGTCGTGGCCGGCTTGGCTGTTTGGGGCGTTAACCGGGTAGTTCGGCGCCAGATGAAACACTGACGGTGCGATTGTTCAATGTGCGACGCCCCGGCCGCATTCGCGACCGGGGCGTCATGGTTTCAGCGTCGCATTTCAGTCGCGGCTCGCGCCGCGACCGTCAATTCGTCCGCGAGTTGTGCTTCTGCAGATACGCGATCAGGCCGTCGATGCCGCCCGACGCGAGCTGGCTCTTGAACTGGCCCTGATAGACCTGGATCAGCCACGCGCCCGACATGTCGATGTCGTAGATTTTCCAGTCATTGCCGACCTTGCCGAGCCGGTAGCCGACCGACTGGCTGTCGCCCGGCGTCGTGACCGTCGATTGCACCAGCGCATCGGCACCCGACGCACCGCCGGCCTTGAACGAGAACTTCGCGTCCTGGCTGCCGAGCTGCGCGAGCGACGCGGCATAGGTACGGGTCATCAGCAGCTTGAACTGCTTGTACAGCTCCTGCTGCTGTTGCGGCGTCGCCTGCTTCCAGGCATCGCCGACCGCGATGCGAGTCGTGCGCTCGAAGTTGGTCGCGGGCAGGAAGCGCTGCTCGACGACTTGCGTGACTTTCGTCATGTCGCCGCCGCGCGCACCCGGATCGGCCTTCATCGCGCTGACGGTGCCTTCGACCGCAGTGCGGACGATGTCGACCGGCGCGCTCTGCGCGAAAGCGGAAACCGACACGGCGGCCGCCGCGACGAAAGCAAACAGATGACGTTTCATACGGATATCGCTCGATGAGAAAAAACGGCCGGCGGATTGCATCGATCGCATCGGCCGGTGGGTCGAAGTATAGCGGCCCGGACGCCCGCCTGCCGCGCGGTGACCGACTGTTACCTTTGAGCCCCTTTTGTCACAGAGCCCGCCGCGGCGCGCTGCCGGCCGATCGTGTGAGTATCATCATACGAATTCCCGGCCCTTCCGCGCCGATTCGCGCGCCGCGGCGCAAATATCCTTCCCGCCCCTTTACGCTCCAACGTAGCGACCGACGCCACGTTGCGCCGGTATACTCGTTGCCTTGTCCTTGCCAGCCCCTCCCCACCGCCCCATGGTGACATCTCTCATCGTCCGACTCGTCGCATGGTCGGTACGCCGCCCCGTCTGGGTCGTCGTGCTGTCGCTCGTCATCGCCGTCTTCAGCGGCGTCTATGTCGTGCAGCACTTCAAGATCAACACGGACATCAGCAAGCTCGTCGACGCGGAACCGCAATGGGCCGCGCTCGGCCAGGCCGTCGACAAGGCCTTCCCGCAACGCAACGGCACCATCCTCGCGGTGGTCGAGGCGCCGGCCCCCGAATTCGCGACGGCCGCCGCGCATACGCTCACCGAAGCCCTGCAGAAGCAGGCCGACGCCGGCCGCATCGGCCAGGTCGCCGAACCCGGCGGCGGCCCGTTCTTCGAGCACAACGGGCTGCTGTTCCTGTCGCCGCAGGAAGTGTCGGACACGACGTCGCAGCTCGCGAGCGCGCGGCCGCTCGTGAACGAACTCGCGAAGAACCCGAGCCTGACCGGGCTCGCGACCACGCTGTCCACCACGCTCGGCCAGCCGCTGCTGACCGGCCAGGTGAAGCTGCCCGCGATGGCCAAGCTGCTCGCGCGCAGCGCCGCGACGGTCGACGACGTGCTGGCCGGCAAGCCGGCCGCGTTCTCGTGGCGCGGGCTGGTCGACAGCGATGCCGCGCGCCAGCCGGCACGCGCGTTCGTCACGGTGCAGCCCGTCGTCAACTACGGCGCGCTGAAGGCCGGTGCCGCAACAACCCGGGTGATCCGCGACACGGCGAAAGCGCTGGGCCTCGAGCAGCGCTACGGCGCGGTCGTGCGCCTGACCGGCGAACAGCCGCTCGCCGACGACGAATTCGCGTCGGTGGAAGACGGCGCCGCGCTCAACGGCGCGCTCACGCTGCTCGCGGTGCTCGTCATCCTGTGGCTCGCGCTGCGCTCGAAGCGGATGATCGGTTCGGTGCTCGTCACGCTGTTCGTCGGCCTCGTCGTGACCGCCGCGCTCGGCCTCGCGATGGTCGGCTCGCTGAACATGATCTCGGTCGCGTTCATGGTGCTGTTCGTCGGCCTCGGCGTCGACTTCTCGATCCAGTACGGCGTGAAATACCGCGAGGAACGCTTCCGCGATCAGCGCATCGATCACGCGCTGATCGGTGCCGCGCACTCGATGGGCATGCCGCTCGCGCTCGCCACCACGGCAGTCGCGGCGAGCTTCTTCTCGTTCATCCCCACCGCCTATCGCGGCGTGTCCGAACTCGGCCTGATCGCGGGCGTCGGGATGTTCGTCGCGCTGCTGACCACGCTCACGCTGCTGCCCGCGTTGCTGCGCCTGTTCGCGCCGCCGGGCGAATCGAAGACGCCGGGCTTCCCGTGGCTCGCGCCGGTCGACGACTTCCTCGATCGCCATCGCAAGCCGATCCTGATCGGCACGCTCGCGGTCGTGATCGGCGCGCTGCCGCTGCTGGCGTTCCTGCACTTCGACTTCAACCCGCTGCACCTGAAGGATCCGAACAGCGAATCGATGGCGACGCTGCTCGCGCTGAAGGATTCGCCGGAAGCGGCCGTCAACGACGTCACGCTGCTCGCGCCGTCGCTCGCCGACGCCGACGCGGCCGCGAAGCGCCTCGACGCGCTGCCGGAAGTCGGCCGCACGACGACGCTCACGACCTTCGTCCCGGCCGACCAGCCGGCCAAGCGCGCGGCGATCGCCGCGGCCGCGAGCGACCTGCTGCCCGCGCTGACGCAGCCGGCCGCGCCGGCCGCGACCGACGCGCAGCGCGTCGCCGCGCTCAAGCGCGTGTCGGACCTGCTGAGCTACGCGGCGGAAGATCACCCGGGCCCGGGCGCGGCCGCCGCGCAGCATCTGTCGGCATCGCTCGCGAAGCTGGCCACGGCCGACAGTGCGGCACGCGACCGTGCCGAACGCGCGTTCTCCGACACGCTGCGCATCGCGCTCACCCAGCTCGCGACGCTGCTGCAGCCACAGGACATCACGCGCGAATCGCTGCCGCCGCAGCTGGTGCGCGACTGGATCGCGCCGGACGGCCACGCGCTCGTGCAGATTTCGCCGAAGGTGCCGAAGGGCGTCGACCCGAACGACGACACGATGCTGCGCCGCTTCGCTCAGGCGGTGAAGGCCGCGGAGCCGGGCGCGATCGGCGGCCCGATCTCGATCCTGCATTCGGCCGACACGATCATCAACGCATTCCTGCACGCGGCGCTGTGGTCGATCCTCTCGATCACGATCCTGCTGTGGATCACGCTGCGCCGCTTCGGCGACGTGCTGCGCACGCTGGTGCCGCTGCTCGTGTCGGGCCTCGTGACGCTCGAGATGTGCGTCGTGCTCGGCATGTCGCTGAACTTCGCGAACATCATCGCGTTGCCGCTGATGCTCGGCGTCGGCGTCGCGTTCAAGGTGTACTTCGTGATGGCGTGGCGCGCGGGCCAGACGGGCCTGCTGCAATCGAGCCTCACGCACGCGGTGCTGTTCAGCGCCGCGACGACGGCAACCGCCTTCGGCAGCCTGTGGCTGTCGCATCATCCGGGCACGTCGAGCATGGGCAAGCTGCTCGCGCTGGCGTTGACCTGCACCCTGATCGGCGCCGTGGTGTTTCAGCCCGTCCTGATGGGCAAACCGCGCGTCAAACGCGCCAAGAACCAATTGCAAGGAAACAATGAATAAGGTGCGAATCATTGCGGCGACCGTCGCTGCCGGCGCCGTGCTGAGCGGCTGCGCGACGGGCCCGAACCGCAACCCCAACGACCCGCTCGAGCCGATGAACCGGGCGATGTACAAGTTCAACGACACGGTCGACACGAACATCGCCGTGCCGATCGCGAAGGGTTACCAGAAGGTCACGCCGGCACCCGTGCGTACCGCGATCAGCAACTTCTTCTCGAACCTCGGCGATCTCGGCAACATGGCGAACAACCTGTTGCAGCTGCGCATCACCGATGCGACGCAGGATCTGATGCGCGTGGCGATGAACTCGGTGTTCGGCGTCGGCGGCCTGATCGACATCGCAACGCCGGCCGGCCTGCCGAAGCATCACCAGGATTTCGGGCTGACGATGGCGCGCTGGGGCATGCCGTCCGGCCCGTACCTCGTGCTGCCCGTGTTCGGCCCGAGCACGATCCGCGACGGCGTCGGCCGCGCGGTGGACGTCCGCTTCAACCTGCTCAACTACATCGAGCCGGCCGTGCGCAATCCGATGTACATCGCGCAGTTCATCAGCGCGCGTTCGGATCTGCTCGGCGCGACCGATCTGCTGAAGCAGGCGGCGCTCGATCCGTACTCGTTCGTCCGCGATGCGTATCTGCAGCAGCGCAAGTCGCTGACGTATCACGGCCAGTCGGCATCGGCCGCGCCGCCGAACTACACCGAACCGGGTGAATCGGGCGCGGTACCGGCGGCCACGCCGGCCGTGCCGGGCTTGCCGAACTACGAGGATCCGGGCGAGTCGGGCGGCGCATCGGGCACGGCGCCGAACAACGCGCCGGCCGCGCCGGGGCTGCCGCGGTACGACGATCCGGGTGCCGACGGCGCGATGCCCGCGAGCGCGCCTGCCGCGGCTCCGGCGGCTGCGTCGGCTCCGGCGGCCGCGACGACGACCGCGCCGGCCGCCAACGGCGCGCCGATCGCGCCGGCGATGCCGACCGTACCCGCGAGCAGTCCGGCCGCGCAGTAACGGCGGCAGCCTCAGATCTGAAGCGCAAACTCCAGCCGTTCAGGAGCGGGCCAAAGACTTCACCCGGAAAGACGTAGGCGAGCCGATTCCAGGCTGCTCACCGTTCGTTCGACGCCCGCCCTTGCTTGCGACTGGTGGCCTGCCCTGGGGCAATCCCGGCGGCGGGCCACTATCTGGCAGGTTGAACACCGCCACCGTGCCAGGACACCGAAACGTCTTCAGCACGTCGCTTGTCAGCGGGTTCGCAACACTTCCTGCGCTCGCGATATCGAGCGCTGCCTCGCGACCATCAAAACTGAACGCGACGCGCGTGCGGCCCGGTGTGGCGGCCTCGACCACATGCCCCTTCCCGAGCAACCGCATCAGCGCCCACGGCCCGTCCGCCGCGATCGTCGAAGTGTCCGGCCGGATGCGCGGACTCGCCGCGATCCGGGCATGGACGCCGCCACGCGGTCCCGGCCATGTAACCGTGAATGGCGCGACCGGACCATGTCGATAGAGCGTCACCTGTCCGTCGATGTCGAGCGACAGGCTCATGATCGCCGGGTCGAGTTCAGGGATTCGGATTTCCGCTTTCCAGCTGAGCTGCCTCCGATCCGGATCGTTGAAGAAGATGTCGCGGATCGCCTTCGCATGCTCAAATGGCTCGAGGTCCGGGACCTGAACGGGTTCGGTCGCGCCCGGCAGCGTCCGGTAGCGCCACGGCTTCGCGGCCATGTCGACGAACGGTGCGAGCGTCTTCATGAAAAAGTCATCGATCACGCCGCCCTGCGCGAACATGCGCGTGAAATCGTCGATACCGACGTCACGCGTGCTATCAGGCGCAAACGGGTAATTGCCTTCGATCGTCATGCGACAGGTGTCTGCAACGGCTGCCTGCATCTGGCGCGACAGTAGTTGGCCGATACCCTGGTTCACCCCACGCGAGCCGTCGACAGCAAGTTGACGCAAGACGGCTCGAACCGGCGCAGGCATCGTGTCAGCCGTCATCTTGAGCTTCGCAGCATTCTCACTCACCGGCGGCATGCTGTTGTTCAACAGCGCATTGTCGGAAATCGCGAGCGTCTCGTAGTAGTCGTTCAACAGACCGGTAACGCCGTCCAGGCCCGTTTTGCTCACCGACGCCCCGGCCAACTGCGTCTCCGATCGCGCATCGGCATGGCCCGTCACCACTTCACGCAATGCCGCGAAACGGTTATCGACCAACTCGCGCTCAACCTGCTCCGATGCACGAGGCCCCAGTATCCGCTCGGTCTGTTGGTTGACAGCCTCGGTCGCTTGTTCGAGAAAGGAGCCGTCCCGTTTCGCCATCGGCCGCGTCAGCGTCGTTTCGTTTGCCGCCGCCCGCGCTAGACGGGTCAGCGGCGAATCGGGCGCAGCGAGGGCTCGCAGTACCGTCAAGTTGAAGGCAAGACTCGTTCCGCTCACGACGCGAATGTCGTCAAGAAACGCGTCCCATTGTCGAGCGTATTCGTTCAGGTACTGGCGCGTGATCGCGGTCAACAGCGCGTCGCCATTCCGGTTCGATACGTTTGACGCGCCAGCTGGATTTTTTGCGGAATCATCGAGCGTCCGGCGCCCCATTACCCAAGCATCGTCTTCGCTTGCCACCTGAAGGAATTCTGGCAGGCGTTTGCTGAACACCGCCCGATACCCCTCCAGCGTATAGATTCCTGGCACGCCGCTCGATAAAGGTGCTCCGCTGGCCCGCGTGAATACCACGCCTGCTTGTGGCCCGACGACATTCAGCAGCGAAAATTCGCGGGGCGCGTCTTTCGACATCACCGCCATGGCGCGCTGGTAAAGACGGTCGGTCGGATTGCTGCCGTCGAGAAATGCGCGCGCCTGCTGGATCATTCCTTCGTTGCGGGACAGTGGCGACTGCACGACATGTTCTTCGGAAAACAGTCGCTGTACGTGGCCGATCATTGTCGCGCGCCCGCCGAACATCGCCGCACTGTCGTGTCGCGCCCAATCGTCCAGCACCCACATCTTGACGTCGTTCGCGTTGAACCGGGTCCTGTCGTGGAGCATCAAGTACACGCGCAACGCGTCGTAAGCGGCCTTGGCATCACCGCTCGCCACGGCACTTTTGATCATCTCCTCCATCCGGCGAACGATTTGCGGTAACACAACCTGTTCCGACAGCGCCTCGTACACATGGCGGCTGTCGGACTCGATCATATTGAGGCGGTCCGCTCCGAGTCGCAACCCGACCTCGGAATCGTTGGCAAGATGCGTGGTGTCGCGCAACAGTTCGTTTGCATTGCCCAGAATCATCGGCACACGCTCAGGATTGGCGGAAAGGTCAGTTCGTGCCAGCAAGGCTGCCAGCGTACGTGTCTTGTGCGCTAGTGTGCCGAGCGACGCACGTTCCGCAACAAAGCTGTTCCAAAGACTCGTGCACAACCCTGCGGCGATCACCCACACGAGGGAATGCCCCAGCCACCGCTGTAAGCGCACACGATGCTCCCGGTTCCGATTCGGGCACGCGAGGTGCCCGTCGCGAAATACGACACCGTGCAACAAATCGCGCAGGAAATAGCTGGTTTCGCCACGCCCTCGTCGCGGGGGCTTCCATTGCGAACCGGAGGCACCAGCCATGCGTTGCAACACCGTTTGTCGTTCCGCAGCGACCTGCTTGCCTGTCTGGCCCGCGCTCGTCAGGTAAACACCTCGGAACACCGCACGCGATATCGCCGGCGCACCGTTGTCGCCTGCGATAAACACTTGCCCGATCAGGTCGGCCAGCGGCTCCGTCAGTGCCGTGAATGCCTCTGGCAACATTGCCAACCGGCGACGACGAGCCAGGTCGGTTTCATTGCGAAGCCGGCCGCTCACACCATCAGCAAGACACGTTGCCAGCAGACTCAATTCTGTCCTGATCACGTCGTCCGTCCGCGCGTCCGGGCCAGACTGCAATGTCATGCCCCATATCTGCGCACGCTGCCGCTCGCCAAGCGAAGCGAAATAGTCGGTGAAGCCCGGAAGCCGGTCCATTTTCGTGACAATGAGCCAGACGGGGAATCCGATCCCGAACTCCGTTTCCATCTCTTCGAGACGTGCCCGCAATGCACGGCTCTCTGCCGTACGCACGTCGGGGTCCGTGTGCGTCAACGCGGCGACATCGATCGTCAACAGCACGCCATTCAGCGGCAGGCGAGGGCGGATACGGCCAAGTAGCCGGAGAAATCCGTTCCACTCTGCGGCGTCGGAGTCTCTGCGAAGGCCGCCACTGTCGGTCGGCCGCTTTTCCGGTTTCCCGTCATTCGACGCTTCCGGCGGCTCTACTGTCAGCGAGTAGCGCGACGTGCCGTGCTGTACGTAATGGCCCGCTGTATCGATCAGCACTGCCTCATTGGTCAACCGCCAACCCGGCAAAGCCCAGGCGTCATCGGGTGCAAGCGAATGCTGAAGTTGCGCATCGAGCGGGAACACCAGACCCGCATTAAGCAGCGCCGTGGTCTTGCCTGAGCCCTTCGAACCCAGCACGACATACCACGGCACATCGTAAAGATACGCAGGCCATTGAAACAGCCGCGCCAAACCATGGGTACCACCGCGCCGGGCTTTCAACTGCGTGATCGCTACACGGGCCATGTCCTCGATCGTCGTCAGGCGCGATGCCGCCAACGGCCGAGCGCCACGCTTGCCGAGTCGAAGCAAACGTCTGAGTTCGCTCGGATGCCGGCGCATGCGCCTCCACCATTTGACCGACATCGACCCGGCGTAAACGAGCGCAACGCCGGCCATTGCCAGAATACGGACCGTTACCGACGCAAACAGCGGTTTGCCGGCCAATGTCAGAAGCGGGAAGGTATGCCAGATCGCGAGACAGAGCAGCGCGACGATTACGATGCTCGTCGGCCAATCGATCAGCCACAAGATCCATGCGGAGAGGACCAATGCGATCAAGGTCAGCCGAATGCCGACCGACGCGACTGGGGTCAGCCCTCCGAAACTCATCAGCGGGCCCGCAAACCAGATCACGGCCATAGCGGCAATCACCGTCACAATGGCCCACAGATGACGCGAATGCAGAAACGAGAGAATCTTCTTCATGTGTACGGGGAATGGCGTCCCACTGGCACTACCGTGCCGGGCTGGCCGCGGCCGGGGCGATCGCGCTGCCTGAAGCTACACGCGCAATGTTGGAGAGCTGTCGATGCACATCGTCCGCTTGCGCGTCCAACTCGGCGCGGCAAAAGACATGCAGCGCGCAGAGCGCCACTGACAGCAAGGCCACCGACATCCAGACCGGGATTTCGAAATGGAATGTCCGGCGAGCCGTTGCGGTAGATTGCGCGTGGGGCGAAAGCGCATCAGGAACAGGCGGGAGGTGCACGGCAATCGCGTTGTAAACCCGCTGTCGTACGCGTTCGTGCACGCCGAACGTCTTGCCATGCGGATACCGACCTTCAAAGCCCAAGCTGAAAATCCGGTAGATCACTTCGAGCAACGGCCAGTGGTCAGCATCATCTTTCAACAAACGCAGCGACAACGCGTAGATCTTCGAGCCGCCCTGGTTGTCCTCCCCGATTCGTTGAGTCAGCGTATCGGAAGCCCACGCGACACTGCCGGACGTATCGCCTCGTGCCACGAGTTCGCGCATTGCCGCTTCGTCCAGCGCGGTACACAGGCAATATCGTGCGCCGATCATGAGGTCGTCGCGGATATTTGCCCGCACACACAGGTGCTCGAATACGCGAACTTCGTCCATCAGCAGGTCGCGCAAGCGTTCGTCGTGGCCGATGTCGATCAATGCGGGCATATCCACAAACGCTCGAAGCAGCACTCTGCTCGACTCCAGCAAGGCGTTGCGGTGATCACGTACCGCGGCCAGTCTCGCCTGCTCGTCTTCAGGCGGCGAAATCGATCCCAATGGACGACTGCGGCGCGAGTTGGATCGCTGTCTCGTGTTCTTGCTGGAGAGAAAGGTGCTGTTCGGTCGTCGCGGTGGTGCGAGCACGCGACGAGCCGATACGGTTTTGGGTGCGCTAACGGACTGTGTCATGCCGGGGGAAATTCAGAATTCGGTTCATCGCGCTCAACGCAAGCACGATCAAACTGTTGGGCCGCCATCAGACACCACCAGAGTCGCGTCGCAACTGGTGCCGCTGCCGTGATGGGCAATTTGACGGCCATTGATCGTGCCGAAACCGCCGTTCGTAATGACACCCGGGCCGTGCAATGGGCACGACACGGAGTCGCCTACGCATGCTGCAGGACGGCCACTGATCGTGACGCCCGCGCTGGCCGATGTGACCGCGCCGCCGTGGGTAGTCAATGTGCCAATAGTTGCGACAAATGCTGACATTCAAAAACCCCTCAAAATAAATTGTCGATTTTCACCACGCGACAAAACACCCACTCACTCGTTCTTGCCAGACATCCCAAAGTAACTTGCAAAAAAAGAACGAACGGCGAGATAAACAAAACCGCACCCGCAAAATACCTCCTCACCCATAAAACTCTTCAATGGCTCATAAAAAAACGCGAGCGGCACAATAAATAACACGTAGAGCCGAGTTTTACCCATTCTTCGCACACCAACCTCCTTTCAGTTATCCTCACCACTAGATACACGCTCTCATTCACCCCCCCAAAAATCCCCATCCCAGCGTCTCTAGCAAATACGCAACAACATTGTGCGACCAAGATTGGCACCTACGCCATCGGATCGAATTTATGTGACATGTTTTCTCAGGAATCTCATATACAAATTACCATCTACTCCTTACCAATTTTTTCAGCGACAAACCTGACAATTGATATGTAAACCGCGTAAAAAGTAAAAAATAGCCACGGACTTAGCGTCGCCTTTATATACCAATATGGAATCATCCCCAAGAAAATCAAAACAATGTAAACATAATCTTTTCTGAATCTATATTTCACTTTCAATTTTCGTCTTCCTCGCACTCATTCGTGGTCGGACATTCCGCCCCAGCCTTTAAGATGGCTTTCCCTCCTTGGACTGCTCCCTGGATCATCACTTGGTCCGCAACAGTTCTCTTGTGCCAATTGATACGCGTATTCAATTTTGCAATTCTCGATGCACTGCGGGCATTGGTGGCTTGTGCGATTAAATTTTTCACCGCCCCAACAGACTTAACAACCTTTTTTCCAGATGCCAAAACTCCGGGAAACAGACCACTTGCCAATCCAGAAATTGCCATGTCAGCCACATCCAGACACTTCCAATTTATTTTCCCAGTAGACACCTTTTGTTTTGCGAGTTGAATGCCGGCATCAACGGCAGCCCCACCCAATGCTCTCCCAACAAAAAGCGCCACCGGTATAAGGAACGCAAATGCTCCACTTGGGTCAATTCTATTGACGGGGTCTCTATCTGCGTAGGAATAATGATTCGATCCACCGAGCAATCCAATTGAATCTTGGTTAACGTAACATCCAATTTCGGTATCGTAGTAACGCAACCTGTTGTAGTGCAGCCCCGACTCCTGATCGTAGTACTGCCCCGGAAACCGTATCGGATTGTCAACGGCATGCGCGATCCGTCGGTTCGTCCGCCCATACGCACTCAGATCCGCCGCCCACACCACCTCGCGTTGTTCGTCGTACAACTCCTGCGGTGTCCCGAGGTGATCCGTCACGTAATGCCACGCCTCGCCCTGCGCCAGCCGCGTCAACGGACCTTCGTGATCCGGATGCGGCACATACGTCACAGCGTTATCCTCGTGCGCGGTACGCCCCGTCTGCACCTCCTGCATCATCCAGTCGCCGTCCCACATGAACAGCGTCGTCTGTCGCGCGCCGCCCGCCTGCGTGTGATGCTTCGCCACCCGCCGCCCCAGCGCGTCGTATTCGTACTCGCTCCTCGCACCGTCCGCGTGTTCTATCGCGATCAACTGATGGCTGCCGTCGTACCGATACTTCGTCACCTCCGGCTCTTCTATCGGCTCCTCGTACTTCGGCGTCCCCGTCAGCACTTCCATCACCCGCAGCAGGTTGTCCGCCCCGCGCTGGCTGCGCTGTTCCGCCTCGCTCAGCTCCGGCTTCGGCGGCAACGGCACCGTCCGCGCAATGCGATTCCCGTGCCCGTCGTACGTAAAATCCACCGGCCGATCCGGGCGCGTCTGCGGCGCAAACCGCAGCAAACGATCGCCGCTCGCCTTCCATGCCTGCACGCTGTTCAGGCTCGGCGCAGCGCCCAGCAGGTTCCCCGCCGGATCGTAATGAAACGCTTCCGTGCCGCTTGCCGCCGTCACGTGCGTCAGTCGCGACAACGCGTCGTACTGGTACGTCTTCTTGTCCCGCCACGCATCGTTGAGCGTCGCGAGCTGGCCGGCCGCATCGTACGCCCACGCCCGCCACGGCCGAGGACGCTCCAGCGAGCGCCCCCGTTCATCGAGGTTCTGCCACCGATGCTCAGCCAGCAAGCCGTTCACGCCATACTCGAAGTGGTGTGACGCAGGACCTTGCGTACGCTGAATCTCGCGATGCAGCGCATCGCGCTCGAAGCTCGCCAGCGGATGCTCGTCCAGCAGCAACCCGTGCACATGCCCCGAGCCGTAGCGCTGCCACACCAGCGAGCCGATTTCCGGCACGTGCGTCCAGTCGCGATTCCCGATCGCATCCACTCCGTGCGTGAGCCGCCATACCCGCCCGTGATGCGCCTGCACCTCTGCCGTACGGCGCCCTGCCGCGTCGTATTCGTAAGTGACCTGCACCGGTGCCCGGCCTGGAGAAACCGCCTGAGCCTGCGTCAGCAGCCCTCGCGCGTCGTACCGATAACTCGCCTGACTGCCGTCGCTCGATCTGCGCTCCACCGGTCGGCCGAGCACGTCGTAGGTCACATGCGTGGTGATCTGCCCGTCCTGACCGTGATCGATGCGCTCGACCATTTCCCCTGCCGCGTTGTACCGATAGCTTTGCCGGCGGCAGTCGAAGCCGGCTTGTTCGATCAACCGGTTTCGGCTGTCGTAACGGAACGTCGTCGCTTCCCGGTTCGCATTGGTCAGCGTCGTCAGACGGCCGATCGCGTCATACCGGAACTGTTGCGTACCGTCCGCAGGATCGACGATTCGCGTTCGCTGCCCGTATGCGTCCCAGTCCACACGCGTTACACGCTCGAGTGGATCCGTATGCGCGATTGCCCTGCCTGCGTCGTCGTATTCGATCTTCCACCAACCCATCCCAGCCGGCTGCACCGCCGTCACGCGCGCCGACAGGCTGCCGCTGTGGCGGCTGACCTGGCCCAACGCATCCGTGGTCTCGATCAACTGGCCGAATTGATCGTACTGATAGGTCGTCGTCTGCCCCGAGCAATCGGTCCTCGCCACGAGCTGCCCCGCGTCGTCCCACTGCATCTTCGTCACGTTGCCCAGCGCATCCGTGCGCGTGACCGGCAAGCCGTTTTCGTATGCGTAACGCGTCACATTCCCGAGCGGATCGGTTTCGCTCGTCAGGTGGCCTTGCGCGTCGTAACTACGCTGCCAGACCTGTCCAGCCGGGTCCGTGATTTGCTGCGGCAAGTTCTGGTCGTTGTAGCCGATGCGCGTGACCTGGCCCGCCGGATCGATGATCGACGTAGGATTGCCTCGCGTATCGTTCACCATCCGCGTCGTGCGGCCAAGCCCGTCCGTATAGCCCGCCACGCTTCCCGTCTCGTCGAAATGCGTTTGCTCGACGCTGCCGTCCGGATGCACGATCTTCTCGACCGCCCACAAACCGTTGTAGTGGTATTCGGTCGTGTGCCCCAAGCCATCCGTCACCCGTGTCGCGCGCAACGACGGCAGGTAATCGAAACGCGTCTCGCGCGTGATGACCCGCTGGCCATCGGCGTTCTCGGTATAGGCGTAGGTACGCAAGCAGTACGCGTTCGGCGTGTCGTCGCTCCACTCCGATACGTGCGTCGCGCCGGCCGGCGTGCGATAGGTCGTCAGTAGATGGTTGTCGTAGCCGTACCGCCACGTCAGATTCTCCCGATCGGTGGCCTTGATCAGATCGCCATGCGCGTCGTACACATAGCGCGTCAGGTGCAGCGGCTCACTTCCGAAACCCTGATCGAGCAGTACGCTTGTGATCCGGCCGGCGTCGTCCAGTGCGCAGCGCACGGTATGCCGATTGTTGCGGACTGTTTCCAGCCAGCCCTGGGCCGTATAGCCGAGCGTCAGGCTGTGCCCATCGCGTGTCGTGATGCGCTGCAACTGCCAGCGGGTCTCGTCGACCGGGTGACGGCCGTAGTGCTCTTCGACCCCGTTGACGAAGCGCAGTGTGTAGGTTGCGCCCGACGCGTTGTCATCACCACGTGCCAGCGTGATTTTTTCGATTGGATGGAAGTGTTCTTCACCGGGGTTCAGCGGCGGAAACTGCAACTGTCGCCCGTCCGCATCGAAGTAGACCAATCCCGCCGAACTCGTGCGCACCTCGGTCGCATACGGCAACTTCCACGCCACGCCCAGGCTACCGCTGCGCTGGTCCGCACTTCGGTAGCTCCTGCTCCAGTGAATCGACACGCGCCCCGGCAACGTAAAGTCCGTATGTGACAGCACCTTCTGCCCCGTTGCCAGGTCGACCGGGTTCGCGCTGACGGTCTTCTTCGCGCACTCCGCGCAATCGGCTTCCGTCACCGGCACCAGACCGCCTGCATCGCCGTTCGTCATGCTGATCGTCGGCGCTTGCAGGTAAATCGCCGTGCCTTTCAGGTGAATGCCGGATTCGTCGATCGTGACCGTCCCGCCCGGGCCCGTCAGTTGTGCCTGTTTCGCGCCCGACAGGCTGCTTTCGCCCGTATCCGCGATGCGCAGCTGGTTTGCGTTCGAGCCCGATACCGGCGCCGGCAGTTGCGGGGCGAAGTCGGGCGACGGTTCGGTCGGGTTTGCCTGGTCGGCGCTCACCGCATCGCGCACGGTCAGCGTGTAGGTGTGCCCCACGTCGGCCGTCCAGTCCTGCACGACGCGGTCGGTCCGGTTCTGGCCGACCGTGCTCGCCATGTGCAATCCGACGTTACGCGAGTACAGCCCACCGACGTTGACGTTGTACGCCATCCCGACGTTGAGCATCGCGCCCATGCCCACGCTCTTCACCGACGCGAGCGTCACCGTCTCGAACTTGTAGCCGCCGGTCGACAGTTTCCAGTGACGTCCGATATGGTCCGTCTCGTCGTGACCGATCGTTTTTGTGCGGTCATGGCCCACCGTGTGCGTCTCGTCGGCTTCGATCACCGCATCCAGATCGCGCTCGGCCTGAATCCACACCTGCTCCGCACCCTTCTTGTCCTCGAAGCGGATCGCATTGGCGTTGCCGTATCCGCCGCCCTTGGTCGAGCGCGTCAGGATCCCGCTTTGCGTCGCATGGGCCGGCAACGTCCACGGCGGCATTGTCATCGCGTTGTAGACGCGCCCGGTCACGATCGGTCGATCCGGATCGCCGTTCTCGAAATCGACGACAACTTCGGTGCCCACTCGCGGAATATGGATGCCGCCAAAGTTGCTGCCCGCCCACGGATACGACACCCGCACCCAGCATGATGAGTTCTGGTCCTTCACGCCAGATCGGTCCCAATGGAACTTGAGCGTCACCTCGCCGTTCTTGTTGGTCCAGATCTCCGCACCCTCGGGCCCGGTCACGATCGCCGTTTGCGGACCGCGCGTGCGCGGTTTCCTGATCGTGCGCGGCGGACGGAATACCGTGGTTGACGGCTGAACCATAAATTTGCTGCGAATCGCGTAGGCTGAAAACCCGGTGGTCTGTCCGGTTTCCTTCACGTCCAGTTCCGACTCGATCACAAGATATTCGCGATTGGCGATCGCCATCGGATGACCAGTCAGCACAAAGGTCGTGCCGCACACGACGTTGCGCAAGTTGCCCTCGCCCTTCGCCCGCTCGCCCTGCGCGTGAATCTCCTCCATGCGTACCTGCGCGAATACGCGGCCGTCCTCCGTTTCCGTGTAGTCGCCCGGCCATTCGTAACGTTCGAGCTGATTGTGCGCCGTATCGCGCGGCAGGCTATTCTGCGTGGTCAGCGTCGCACCCGGCTTCTCGAAGTCGAAATCGTCCGTGGTCCACACCCCCGAGCGCAGACGCTCGGTTGCTTCGAAATGGTCGACATACTCGCGATCGATCTTCTGGCCTGGCGGGTAGTACGCAAGCGTCTGGTACGCAACGCTTTCCACGCGCCGGTAAGCACCTGGACCATCGACCAGTACCATTCGGTGGATGCCTTGCGAATGTTCGAAGAACCACGTGATGCCGTGCTCTTCCATCAATCGCTGCGCGAATGCGAAATCGGACTCGGCGTACTGCACTTGATAGCGTAGCGGCTTATAGGTGCGGCCAACGCGCATCTCGAACGAGTAAAGGTACGGACCGAACACCTCGCGCAGAATGTCCAGCACGCTCTTGCGCTGAAAGATGCGGTAGTCGGTTCGCTCTCGCGCCAATGCGAACCAGGGCTCCAGGACGACCCGGTAGCGCGACTGACGATTCAACTGATCCACGTAACTCGCCGCCGTCACGACACCGCTGATTTCTCGCATGCCGGCACCCAGATTGACGGCGCCCGCTTGCCCGGCCATTCCCGCGACGAAGCTGCCCATCCCGTCCAGTTGAATCGTGACGGTCAGTTCCTTGCCGAGCATCGCCTTCAGATCCAGGTTGGCCAGCATGTCGACCGGCAGCAGCGGATCGGCGGGCGTCGTCAGCCACAATTCATACGCGTACAACGTGGAGAGTCGTTCCGCACCGCGGATCGCGCTCAGATACAGCAGCGATGCGATGCCTTCCAGCTCCGGCAGCGCAGGGCCGCTGACCGAAAGCGTCCGGTTCGTCTTGAAATTCAACATGCGTGCTGGCCCTCGTTCGCTTGATTGTTGTTCTGTGTTACCGACTGCATGAGCCGATTTCCACGTAAATCACAGTGCGCTGCGCGTCCCCATTCGAACCGGCCAGCGCATCAACTCGCCGCGCTGCAGCGAGCGCAGCACGGATTGAGTAAAGGAATGTGTCGAAACGTGACGCGCTACGTAGTGTTCGAGGATCGTCCCGAATAGATACGGACTCGTGCCGTCAAAGCCCGTTTCATCCACCGTCAGCACACATTCGATGCCGCGACCGAACCGCAATTGGCTCTGCCCCGGCAGTTTCCTCGTCACGGGGCGCGTATCGATATGGATCAGGCTGTCGATCTGACGGCGCAAGCACACATCGTCGGCAGCAGCGAACAAAGCGAGAATGTCGCGCAGTCCGCTTCCATCCTTGGCCTCCAACTTGCCATAGCCGAGATTCAATTGACCGATCAACTGCCATGCCACACTCCCCTGTGCAAGCGGCGCACGCGCGAGGCTCGGCGCACGAATCAGTCCGGTTCGGCTGACCGGCGCACTGATACCGACGGTCAGGTCCGTCGTGCCATCAGGTTTCAACAGGCTTGGCAGACCACCGTTCGTCAACCAGGCGTCGACCGACAGATATTTCATTGCCTGTGAATAGGGTGCTTCGTCCTGATCAACCAGCGAAACGTAAATATCGGTACCTGTGTACGGGACGCGAGCACCGTAACGGCGACATGACGCCTCGGTCATGCGATGTTCGCGGCGCGTCGTGAAATGGCGCCCGTGATTGGTTTCGTCGTTCACCAGTGCTCGATACAAGGGACGAAACTCGAGCGACGCCGCGCCTTTGCTCACAAAACCATGCAACGCTTCCACCGCGAACACCTCGTAGTCCGAGCCGTTCTGCTTGTCGGGTTGCAACAGAATCTCGCCGCCCATGCTCGGTATCTCGGCGGGATCGGTTTTGCGACGAAACAGGTTGATGACCGGTGTACAAAAGAGTGCAAACCGGGATGCGTCGACGTGCTCGGCCAGCGCACTGTCGAAGCGATCGAGCAACACAACGATCTCGGCTTCACGATCGGTCACGTGTCGCAGCCCCGCATTCAGACCGGTCAGCGTGAAAAACCAGAAACGCGCGGGGCACGCTGCATATTCGTGCAGCAGGTTATGGCCGTGAAACTTCGACCCGGCCAGTGGCAGCAAACTCTCGTCGGTAGCCAACCCCGTGTATTCGATCGCCCGATCGAAGACGATCCCGAGTGCCTGATCAGGATCAGCAAAGCGGTTCGGCACCCCAGTCACGGATGACACTGCACCAGCGTGGATCAACTCGAACAGCCGTGACGCCACACGTTCGTCGCCCGCAAGATAGACGGGCAATCGATCCAGACCGCGCAACTCATTGAATCGCGCTTCGCCCGTAGTACGGAGCCTGAGACGCAACGCACCGCGAATCGGCCTGTGCGCGACGCCATATCGTTCTATCGATGGAATATCCGGTGGAACTCCCGTCAACCTCGCAGAAACGATCTCCAACGGATACAGCGTCACGTCCAGACCGCTACGAAATGTGCAGGAGGTGCGTTCGCCGTCCGGCACACGGCTCGCGAACTCCGTGCCGCGAGGTATGCAAAACCCTTCGAGCAAACTGCCTTCCTGATCATCGGGATGGAGGCAAGCAACGGCAATCGAGGGCGTCGGTGCGACGTAATTCGGATAGACGGTTTCCAGCAGTCGACTGGTCAGCAGGGGGAATTCGGCATCCAGCTTCAGTTGTAGCCGTGCGGTTGAAAAACTCGCGGCCTGCACCAGGCGCTCAACAAAGGGATCGGCAATCTCACCGGCATGCATGCCGAGCCGACGCGCTATTTTCGGATGCGCCTGGGTGAACTCCTCCATCAACTCCTTGAAATAGAGCAATTCCCGGTTGTAAGCGTCAAGGAGATGAGGGTTCATGACGAGATAAAATTCCGGATTCCGTACAAGACCTCCGAGGGCCTCGCGCTGTCAACAATGCATTGAATGCTAGCCTGAAAGGCCATCTCGAAAAATACCTGGTAGAACTGCGAGAACTGGATATGCGTGCCTTTGGCTACAGACCTTTTTTGAGATATGAGTCGTTATCCTGATCATTTAAAAAATGATCCATCGCGGCATTTGTGCGTCGGTGCTCTTTGCTCGAAGATCGAACAAATCTCATTCTCTGTGCCGTTGCATGAATTGCACCGGTCCGGAATGGCCGAAGAGCGCTGCATCATGCAGCGCTCCTTTTTGCGCGTACGGAAAACGAAAAGGGAAGGAGGAGAGGAAAAGCGGAAAGCAGCGAACGCCGCTCAGACGATCCGCATCGCGCCCGCACGCTCGAATGCGTGCCGCGCCTGGATCAGCGTCGTGCGCGCCGCGCGCGCGTCGCCCGCGACCTGCAGCAGCGGACCGAGCTGCGACGGCTGCTTCAGCAGTTCACGGAGGATCGGCAGGATGGCCGTACTACCGTCGTCGCGCAGGCCGGCCGTTGCCGCGCGCGGCAGCGTGCGCCACGCCGGGTCGACGATCGCGCGGCACACCGCGAACGGCACGCCGCGCGACGCCGCGAAGGCCGCGGCGATATGCGATTCCATGTCGACGGCGAGCGCGCCCTTCGCGCGATGCAGCGACGTCTTTTCCTGCTCGCTGACCACCGGTGCGCCGACCGCCGCCATCGTGCCGCGCGTGACGCGCGCCCATACCGGCGTGTCGTGCAGCGCGGCGACGAGCCGCGCGCTCCAGGCCGTGTCGGTCTGCACGCGGCCGAACGGCCCGTCGATCGCGTCCGCGATCACGAGCGCGCCGGGCGCGAGATCGGGCGCGAGCCCGCCCGCCGTGCCGAAGCTCACGATGCCCGCGCAACCGCGCGCGGTCGCTTCGGCCAGCGCGCGCTCGAGGCGGTCGGCCCGTGCGGCGAATACGGCCTCGACGCCGTGACCGCGCGCGATGCGTGCCTCGAACGCCATCCCCGTGACGGCGATGACGGGCAATGTGCCGTTCTGCTGCGTCGGCGCCACGCGTTACATCCCGACCGTCACGCGCGTCGCGTTGGCGCGCTTCAGGTTGCGATAGCGCGCAAGCGCCCACAGCGGGAAGAACTTGCGATAGCCGTGATAGCGCAGGTAGAACACGCGCGGGAAGCCGGTCGCCGTGAAGCGCGTCTCGTCCCACAGGCCTTCTTCGTTCTGCTGAGCGATCAGGTAGTCGACGCCGCGTGCAACGGCCGGGTTGTTCACCTCGCCGGCCGCCATCAGGCCGAGCAGCGCCCACGCCGTCTGCGACGCCGTGCTCGGCGCCTGTTCGAAGCCGCGGTAATTCAGCTTGTAGCTGTCGCCGTCCTCGCCCCAGCCGCCGTCCTTGTTCTGGATCGACAACAGCCACTGCGCGCCGCGCTTCATGCGCGGATCGTCCGGCGTCAGGCCGGCCGCGTTCAGCGAGCACAGGGCCGTCCACGTGCCGTACACGTAGTTCATCCCCCAGCGGCCGTACCAGCTGCCGTCCGGCTCCTGTTCCTTCAGCATGTAGTCGAGCGCGCGACGGGCCGGCTCGCTGCTCAACGCACTCTCGCCAAGCTGCGACAGCATCGACAGGCAGCGGCCCGATACGTCCGAGGTCGGCGGATCGAGCAGCGCGCCGTGATCCGAGAACGGGATGTTGTTCAGGTAGTACTGCGTGTTTTCCGGTTCGAACGCACCCCAGCCGCCATCGCTGCTCTGCATGCCGACGACCCATTCGCGCGCGCGCGCCATCGATTCACGATACGAGTCCGTCTGCTTGAGTTTCTGCGCGCGATCCATCGCCATCACGACCACGGCCGTGTCGTCGACGTCCGGATAGTGCGCGTTCGCGTACTGGAACGCCCAGCCGCCGGGACGCACGTTCGGGCGGCGCGAGATCCAGTCGCCGCGCACGTCGAGGATCTGCAGCGGAAGCAGCCAGTCGAGGCCGCGCAGCACGGCTTCCTCGGCACGCGCGTCACCGGTTTCGAGCAGCGCGTGCGCGGCGAGCGACGTGTCCCACACCGGCGACAGGCACGGCTGGCAATACGCTTCGTCCTCGTGCACGACGAGTAGCTTCTCGACCGACTTGCGCGCGATCGCGCGGTTCGGATGATCTTCCGCGTAGCCGAGCGCGTCGTACATCATCACCGCGTTGGCCATCGCCGGATAGATCGCGCCGAGGCCGTCCTCGCCGTTCAGGCGCTCGTCGACGAACGACACGGCCTGGCGGATCGCGCGTTCGCGCGTGTAGTTCGGGAACAGGCCGTCGACCGCGCGCAGCGCATGGTCGACGACGCGGAAGAACGCGAACCAGCCGGGGCTCTGGTGGCCCTGGCGCGGCAGCAGGCCGGCGTTGACGGGCGGGTCGATGAACAGTTCGTCGATGCGCACGCCGCGCGGGTTCTTCGCGATCGGACGCTTCGCGTTCAGCACCAGCAGCGGCACGATCACGGTCCGCGCCCAGTACGACACCTTCGACAGGTGGAACGGGAACCACTGCGGCAGCAGCATGATCTCGACCGGCATCATCGGCACCGCGCGCCACGGAATCGCACCGTACAGCGCGAGCTGGATCCGCGTGAACACGTTCGACATCTCGGCGCCGCCCATCGCGTGGATCGCCTTGCGCGCACGCTGCATGTGCTCGGCGTTCTCGTCGTCGCCGATCACCTTCAGCGCGAAATACGCCTTCACGCTCGCGCTGATGTTCGGCGCGCCGTCGGTGAACAGCGGCCAGCCGCCGTCGGCCTGCTGGATGCGGCGCAGATAGCGGCCGATCTTCTGTTCGAGCTCGAGGTTCGGCGTCTCGCCGAGATAGTGGACGAGCAGCACGTATTCGGCCGGAATCGTCGAATCGGCCTCGAGTTCGTAGACCCAGTGTCCGTCCGCGTTCTGCGCGGCCAGCAGCGCGTCGGTCGCGCTGGCGACGGCCGCGTCGAGCCCGGCCGGCGTGGTGCCGGCGGACAGGGTAGCCATATCGGTGAGATCGTTCATCGGTCCCTCTCTTATTGTGTCTGGAGCACGTCCGCGGCCAGCTGGCCGGAACGGATCGCGCCCTCGATCGTGGCGGGCAAGCCGGTGGCAATCCAGTCGCCCGCCAGCACGAGATTGGTCCAGCGCGTACGCACGGCCGGACGTTTCATTTCCTGCGACGGCACCGCCGCAAACCCCGCACGCGGCTCGACGACGAACTGCCACGCGGGGAGGGTTTCCGGGTTCGCGCCCGTCACGCGCGCGACGTCTTCCCAGATGCGCCGCGCGAGCGCATCGCGCGGCATGTCGAGCCAGCGGCCCGCGTCGCGGATCGTCGCCGCGAGCGGACCGCCGCCGGTGCGCACCGCGTCGACGACGCCGTTGACGACGGTCGTCTGCAGCGGGTTGCCGGCCGGCGTGTCGACCGCGAAGTACGCGGTCACGACCGCGCTGAAGGTATCGGGCGCGGTGAGATCCGGGACGAGCGGCTGCGCCACCTCGGGCGGCACGGCCAGCACGACCGCATCGCCCGGCGCGAGATCGACGCGCTCGCCGCCGATCGTGACCGCATCGACCGCGTTGCCGTGCGCACCGAATTCGAACGCATCGAGCCGCGAGTTCAGCCGGATCTGCGCGCCGCCGTGCTGCAGCATCCGCAGCGCCGGTTCGACGAATGCGCTGCCGAGCCCGTGGCGCGCGACGAGCGGGCGCCACCCGGCGCCGCCCGCGGCAAACGTACCGCTCAGCACCGCGCGCGCGAGCTCGGCGCTCGCGTGGCGCGGCTCGACGTTCAGTACCCCGAGGAAATATGGCCGCAGCCAACGATCCCACAGCACGCCGTCGCATCGCATCGTCTGTGCGAGTGAGCGGCCGGTGCGCGCGAACGCGAGCGGGGCCAGCGCGAGGTAGTCGAGCGGCGTGGTGCCCGGCGCGCGCGACGCGGCGTCGAACAGCCACGACGGCCAGCGCCCGTTGCCGAAACGCAGCGTCCAGCGCTGCTGCGACGCGACGTCGACCACCGGACATTCAGGCAGCGCGGGCCCCGTGAGCTGATCGGCGGCGCCGGTCGCGCGCAGGTAGCGCTGCGTCGCGGACTGCCCCGCGAAAACCTGATGCAGCCCGCTGTCGAGCGTGGTGTTCAGCGTCCCGTCGAACCACGACCGGCAGCGGCCGCCCGCATGCGCATGCGCGTCGTGCAGCACGATGCGCCGCCCGCGGCGTTGCAGCTCGACGGCGGCCGACAGGCCCGCGAGTCCTGCACCGATCACGTGGACGGTTCTGGGCATCGGCTCAGAACAGCGCGTAGCGCGCGGCGATCATCAGCATTCGCGCCTTCGGCTTGCGCAGCGGCGCACGCGGGGCGGCGAAGCCGCGCGCGATCGCGGCCTCGAGAATGCAGCGATACGCGCCCGACATGATGCGCGGCGCCTTCACCTGCGCACGCGTGCACGTGTCCATCACCGCGTCCGCCGCGCGGAAGTGCGCGAGCGCGCGCTCGACGAGCGTCGCGCATACGCGCGGGAGTGCCGGGTCGCGCACGATCGTCGCCGGGTCGGTGATCGCGATGCCTTCGCGCGCAAGCAGCTCGCGCGGCAGGTAGCAGCGGTTGATCGCCGCGTCGTCGTCGATGTCGCGCAGGATGTTCGTCAGCTGCAGCGCACGGCCGAGGTGGTGCGACAGCTTGATGCCTTCCGCTTCCGGGATCCCGAAAATCCTCACCGACAGGCGGCCGGCCGCGCTCGCCACGCGATCGCAGAACAGGTCGAGCGTCGGCTCGTCCGGCGCGCAGATGTCCTCGGCGGCGTCCATCGCCATCCCGTCGATCATCGCGTGGAAGTCCTCGCGCTTCAGGTTGAACGCGCGGATCTCGCGCTCGAGCGCGACCAGATGGCGCGGCGGCTGGCCGGCGAAGCACGCGTCGATGTCCGCGCGCCAGCGATCGAGGCCCGCGTTGCGCTCGGCGCGCGGCAGGTCGCTGTCGGCGATGTCGTCGACCGCGCGGCAGAACGCGTAGACCTGGAACATCGCGTCGCGCTGCACCGCCGGCAGGATGCGCATCGCCAAATAGAAAGAACTGCCCGATGTGACGGCAGCGGCGTCGGTTTCTTGTTCGTCCACGACGAGATTGGAAACGGCCAAGACGAGCTCCACGGAGACACCCACGCGGGGCGATTGAAGAAGCCATGCCCGGCTGGGTTGGTCAGGGCGTCAAATGCGTGCGAGATATGCGAACGATCGACGCAGACAGGCACAAATTACCGGCCGGAAGCCGGAATTGGGCGAAAGTATAGCAATCTTTGAAGTTCGATGGCGGACACGCGCCGCGCGCGGCGGGCCGCCCGAGGGCGGGCGGCTCGGCGCGGCCGGCCGCGGCGGGGAACGGCGTCGCGCGGCCCGTCAGCCGTAGACGATGTCGCGCTGCAGGTCGAGCGCGATGAGTCCCATTTCTCGGGTCAACTGCAGCATCGAGCGGCGTTCGAGCCGCGAGCCCATGAAGCTCGTCACGCGCCCGTCCGGCTCGGCCGTGAACTGGAACGACGGGCCCCCGGTGCCGAACCACGCGCCCGGCACGTCGGGGGACTCCTGCCAGTCGATCTGCTCGAACACGCGCGCGATTCCCGCGCGCACCACGTCGCTCGGGCCGATCGGCGGCGCGATCTCGCCCAGGTCGTCGAGGGAATAGGGGCCAGGTTTGTCCGGCCGCCGGTAGAAGAGATAGTCGACGTTCATGGGAGCAATCGGGAAGAAAGCGTCAAATTAGCGCGCTTCGGCGCAAATTCAAATCAGATCAAGACGAAATGTGGCCCGTACGAGACAAAAGGGCCCCATCGCGACCGCCGCCGCGAGCGCGCGCACGGCCGCGCCGCGCGTTCATGCTTGGACGCGCGCGGCTTCGTCTAAGATGAACATCTTTCTCGAAAAAACACGGACACCATGGAGACGAACGTAACCGCCACCGCGCAATCCGACCATCCCGTTTTCGTGCTGGTGCATGGCGCGTGGCACGGCGCGTGGTGCTACGCGCACGTCGCGGCCGCGCTCGCTGCGCGCGGCTACCTGTCGATCGCGCGCGACCTGCCCGCGCACGGCATCAATGCCCGCTTTCCCGCGTCCTATCTGCAACGGCCGCTCGACGAGGACGCCTTCGGCGCCGAGCCGTCGCCGGTCGCGAATACCACGCTCGACGATTACGCGACGCAGGTGATGCAGGCCGTCGACGACGCGTATGCGCTCGGCCGCGGCAAGGTCGTGCTGGTCGGGCACAGCATGGGCGGCCTCGCGATCACGGCCGCGGCGGAACGCGCGCCGGAGAAGATCGCGAAAATCGTCTATCTCGCGGCGTTCATGCCCGCGTCCGGCGTGCCGGGCCTCGACTACGTGCGCGCGCCCGAGAACAAGGGCGAAATGCTGGGCCCGCTAATGCTCGCGAGCCCGCGCGTCGCGGGCGCGCTGCGGATCGATCCGCGCAGCGGCGATGCCGCGTATCGCGAACTCGCGAAGCGCGCACTGTATGACGACGTGCCGCAGGCCGACTTCGAAGCGGTGGCGAACCTGATGACCTGCGACGTACCGGCCGCGCCGTTCGCGACCGCGATTCCGACGACCGCCGCGCGCTGGGGCGCGATCGACCGTCACTACATCAAGTGCCTGGCGGATCGCGTGGTCCTGCCCGCGCTGCAGCAGCGCTTCATCGACGAAGCCGACGCGTTCGTGCCCGATAACCCGACGCACGTGCACCAGCTCGACAGCAGCCATTCGCCGTTCGTGTCGCAGCCGGCCGTGCTGGCGGGCGTGCTGGCGGCTATCGCGAAAAGCTGAACGGCGTGCGTGGCCCGCGCGGAGCGGCGGCGCAACGACGCAGGAATTACGCGTATGCGATCGACCGATCGCGCCCGAGCCGCTTCGCGCGATAGAGCGCGGTATCGGCCTCGTTGACCAGCACGTCGCACGCCGGCGCGCCGGCCGTCGCGCACGCACCGCCGACGCTCGCCGTCACCGGCACGCTGACGCCTTCCGCGTCGACCGGCGTGCTGCCGATCGCGTCGCGCACCTTGTCGGCCACCCGCATCGCCTCGTCGAGATTCGTGCACGGCAGCAGCAGCGCGAATTCCTCGCCGCCGAAGCGGCCGAACGTATCCTGCGCGCGCACGATCGACGCGACGCGACGCGCCGTCTCGCGCAATACCGCATCGCCGGCCGCATGCCCGAAACGGTCGTTGATCGTCTTGAAGTGGTCGAGGTCGAACAGCAGCACCGACAGGTCGCCGCCGTAACGCTGCCAGCGCGCGAACTCGTCGCCGAGCCGCGCCTCGAAGAAGCGCCGGTTCGCGATGCCGGTGAGGCCGTCGCGATTCGCATGCTCGCGCAGCTTCGCGACCGCCTCCTCGCGCTCGCGCTGCATCACGCTCACGTGCGTCACGTCCGAGATCGTCACGCACACGGCCTCGACGTCGCGGCCCCGCGTGAGCGGCATGAACGTGCAGTCCTGCTGCATGTAGTCGACGCCGCCCGTGATCGGCCGGTCGTGCTCGAAGCGAAACAGGTAAGGCCGCTGCTCCCACGAGCTGAACGCGAAGCTGCCGAGCTGGAACACGCTCTCGAGCTTGCGTTCGAGCCACGCGCGCGGCAGCTCCGGAAAGCAGTCGAACAGGTTGCGGCCGATCACGTCGGCAGCCGGGATGCCGCTGTGGTCCTGCATGAAGCGATTCCACATCAGCACGGTCATCGTGCGGTCGAGCACGAACAGGCCGAAGCCCACCCGTTCGATCACGAGATCGCTCAGCGACGTGGCGGTGGCGGTAGCGGTGGCAGTAGCGTTCATAGCGCGGACAGCAACGCGTCGAGCGCGTCGCCCATCAGCCGGATCGAGTCCTCGGCCATCAGCATCACGAAATGCGCGCGGAACGCGTGATCCTCGAGGCCGAAGTTCACTTCGAGCAGCAGCGCGACGCTCCAGGCGAGCGCGTTCGACTGGAACACGTCGTCGAACGACACGTTCGCGCCGAGCAGCCCCGGCGGGAAGAACACGGGCTTGCGGCCGAGCTCGTCGAGAATCGACGCGACGCACGCGCTCATCAGCACGTTCGAGACATCGAACACGAGTTCGTCCTGCGTGGCCATGCCGGCGTATACGCCGTCGCCGAACGTGCGGTCCATCAGCGACATGAGCCGCGCGACGCCCGCGCTGCGGCACAGCACGATCGCCTCGCCCTTGATGTCGGAACGGAATCCCTGGCGCACGGCCGTCACGTTCTCGTGGATGCCCGTCATCTCGCGCAGCGCGTCGCCCGCTTCGGCGGCCTTCACGATGCGCACGCGCGGTACCGACAGCTCGATGAAGTGGCCGAGCAGCAGCGCGAGCCGTGCGGCGGCGCGGCCCATCGCGAGGTTGGCGATCTCCTGCAACGCGTCGCGTTGCTCCGCCGTGAACACCGATTCAGGCATACAACCCATACTCCTTGAGAATGGGCAGCAACGCCTCCGACGTCACGGGCTTGGCAACGAATGCGATCGCGCCCAGCTCGCGCACGCGTGCTTGCGCCTGCGCCTGGATATCGGCGGATACCACGATCACGAACGTGTTCAGGTCTTCGTGGCGCAGTGTCTCGAGCACCTGATAGCCGTTCATGTCGGGCATCGTCAGGTCCAGAAACATCACGGAAGCTTTGCCGTCACGATAGAGCGCCAGGGCCTCACGACCATTCGCCGCATACGCGACATCGACGTCCCAGTCTCCCGGCAGTGCCTTTGTCAGAAGCTTGCGAGCGAGCAAGGAGTCGTCGGCGATCACGATCGGCAAAGGCATGGCGGCGAAGCGGTATACGGAATGGTCTCTCTCGCGTTAACGACCGCGCGGCGCACTTCTTGAGGCGCCATGCAATCATGCGCGGGCCACCACCGTGCGGCCGCGCGCGGGCGCCACGGCACGAGGCACGCGACACACCGCGCCGCGAACGCCGGCGGGCGCATATATCTGTCATAGGGAAAGCAAGGCGCGATTCTCGGAGTAAACCGAAGGCGGTGCAACTCGCCATTTTCACCATTTCGAACAGAATTGGTCCGATCGCCCGGCATTCTGAAAACAGCCGCGACCATTTTCAGGATAAGCACGCAAAATTTTTCTTTGTGTACGTTTGCGCTGCCGGATTCATAGCGTTTTCAAACTTTCAGTTTGCACCTGTCGGAATCGTCAGGTTGCACGTCCGTGCGGCGGTGCAGCGGTGCGGCGGGCGCGCGCAACTCGTTTATGATTGAACACCTCCGCTTCACCCGCTTTCTTCAATGACGTCCGAACGTCCCGCCGACTCCCGCCCGCACGCCTCCACGCCCGCCGACGACTGGCAGGACGACGGCAGCTATGCGTCCGGCGCACCCGAGCACGATTTCGCGGTCCGGCGCGTGACGCTGATCGTGCTGCTGGTCGCGGCGATCGTGCTGCCGTGCATTTACGTGTCGGTCATGGCGTACAACGACCTGAAGGCACGCGAAGCCGCGGCGAGCGACGTGACGATGCGCACCGTGCGCGTCGCCGAGGAACATGCGCTCAAGGTGTTCGACCTGAGCGAGACGCTCGATGCGCGCATCGTCGATCTCGTGCAGGACATGGACGACGCCACCGTGCGCCGCCACGAATCCGACATCCACGAAGCGCTGAACACGATCGGCGGCGGCTATCCGCAGGTGGCCGCGGTGTCGATCTTCGGGGCAAGCGGCATGCTGCTCGCCAACAGCCTCTACTATCCGGCGCCCTATGCGTCGATCGCGAACCGCGACGACTTCGCCGGCATCCGCGACGGCAAGGTCATCGAACACATCTCGCGGCTGATGATGGGGCCGCTCAAGCTCGAGAACATTCCCGTGTTCAACACGGGCGTCGCGCGACGCCATAGCGACGGTTCGTTCGCCGGAATGGTGTCGATCGCGCTGAAGTCGTCGTATTTCAATGCGTTCTACCGCGACCTGCTCGGCGGCGCGGCCACGCCGATGACGATGGCGCTCGCGCGCTCCGACGGCGCGGTGATCGCGTCGTATCCGCCGCCGCCGTCGCTCGCGCACACCGATCGCACGACCACGTTCGGCAACGCGAGCAACGATCCGCGCGCGGGTGTCGTGCGGGTGCGCCACGACGGCGCCAGCAGCGAGATCGTCGCATACCGCCAGGTCGGCAGTTATCCCGTGTACGTGACCTGCGCGTACCGCACCTCGGCGATCTGGCATGAATGGTACGAACACCTGAGCGTGCTGTTCATCTCGATGTTCGCGCCGTCGATCGCGCTGTGGTCGGTGATCTGGCTGTCGCTGAAGCGGCTGAAGGCGGAAGAGGAGGCCTGGGACCGCTGGCAGGCCGAAGCGTCGATGCGGCGCTCGATCGAATCGGCGTACCGGCAGTCGCGCAAGATGCAGGCGCTCGGCAACCTGGTCGGCAGCGTCGCGCACGACTTCAACAACCTGCTGATGATCATCTCGAGCAACGTGCAGATCGCGCGGCGACGCGGGGTCCAGCATCTCGACAAGGAACTCGGCGCGATCGAACGCGCGCTGAAGAACGGCCAGTCGCTCACGCGCCAGCTGCTCGGCGTCGCGCGCAAGCAGCCGCTGCACAGCGAGACGATCGACGTCGGCCAATGGGTCGGCACGTGCCGCGAACTGCTGAAGACGTCGCTCGGTTCGAAATCGCTGCTGGTCGTCGCGATCGAACCCGGCGTATGGCCGATCCGGGTCGATGTCGCCGAACTCGAGCTCGCGGTGATCAATCTCGCCGTCAACGCGCGCGATGCGATGACGGTCGGCGGCCGCTTCACGGTCGGTGCGCGCAACGTGACGCTGCGCCGCGAGGACGGCTTTCCGCTGACCGGCGACTTCGTGCAGATCTCGCTCGACGATACGGGCTCGGGCATGGCGCCCGACGTGCTCGCGCGCGCGTTCGAGCCGCTGTTCACGACGAAGCCGCAGGGGATGGGAACGGGGCTCGGGCTGCCGCAGGTATTCGCGTTCTGCGAGCGCTCGGGCGGCCTCGCGACGATCGACAGCGCGGTCGGCGCCGGCACGTCGGTGCGCCTCTACCTGCCGCGCGCACGCGTCGAGGACATCGTCGCGCGGCCGCAGGCCGTCGCGCACGACACGGGCGCGCTCACGGGCCTGCACGTGCTGCTGGTCGAAGACAACAGCGAAGTCGCGGCCGGCACCGAAGCGCTGATCACGCTGCTCGGTCACCGCGTCACCTATGCGCCCACCGGCGACGACGCGTTGCGCCTGATCGAGGGCGCGGCCGCGAACGACGCATTCGACCTGGTGATCTCGGATATTCACATGCCGGGCCGCCTGAACGGCATCGACCTCGCCGAAGCGATCGACAGGCGGCCGGGGAAGCTGCCCGTGATCCTGGTCACGGGTTACGCGGAGGAGCTCGACCGCACGCGCACCGTCAACGTGCGCGTGCTGTCGAAGCCGTTCGACATCGCGCTGCTCGACGAAATCCTGCTCGGCATCCGCGAAGCGCGCGATGCGCGGCACGCCGGCGCCTGACCCGCGGCACGCGGGCCGGTGCCGGCTGCGGGAAGGGGACGGCGATCAGGCCGCCTTCAGCACGCGCACCCAGTCGACGTAGCGGTCGACGAAGCCCTGCAGGAACTTGCGGGTGTCCTCGCTGACGATCCGGCCCTCGTCGTCGATGCGCGCCGGGTCATGCTTGATGAACATTTCCGGCTGCCCGAGCGTCTTCACGTCGAGATACGCGAGCACGTTGCGCAGGTGCTGCTGCGCGAGCGCGGCACCGGTCGCGCCCGGCGACGTGCCGAGCACCGCGCCCGGCTTGCCGGACCACGAGTTGTGGCCCCACGGGCGCGAGCCCCAGTCGAGCGCGTTCTTCAGCACGCCCGGGATCGAGCGGTTGTACTCCGGCGTGACGAACAGCAGTGCGTCGGCCGCTTCGATCGACTGCTTGAAGCGCTTCGCGACTTCCGGAAAGTCCGCGTCGTAGTCCTGGCTGTACAGCGGCAGTTCGCCGATCTCGACGAATTCGAACGAGAAATCGGCGGGGGCGAGCGAGATCACGGCGTGCGCGAGCGCGCGGTTCCAGGAACCGCGACGCAGGCTGCCGACGACGACTGCAACACGATAGGACATGGCTTTCTCCTTCCGGTGAGTAAGGAATCGGATCGATTGATTCTGGACAGGCGACAAAGGTCTGTTTATAGGCAGGCCAGCCCGCGAACCGTCCCACGGGGCTGCCCGGCCGACTTTCCACAAGGTTTTCCACAGAAATTGTGGATAACTTGACCATTATGGTCTGATGTTACAAACCGCCCGCGTCCCGATCTCGCGGCGTGCGACGCGGGGCTCCGGCAAGCATAGCGCAGCGTGCCGGCCGGCTTCGTGAATGCGTGACGGAACATGCGTTGCGGCGCGGCGACCTGACCAGTAAGCTTCTCGCACACCGCGATGCGCGCCCGATGGCGCACGCGCGCGCTTCCGCTTTGTAAGGCTCCCGACCCGCCATGCTGTCCGCGTACGACGACCCTGCCTATCTCGCGCAACTGCGGCGCGACCTGCTGCGCTTCGCGCGGCTTCAGCTCCGCGATGCCGATGCGGCCGAGGATGCCGTGCAGGAAGCGCTGACCGCCGCGTGGTCGCATGCGGGAGAGTTCGCGGGACGGTCCGCCCACAAGACCTGGGTGTTCGGCATCCTGCGCAACAAGCTGATCGACATCCTGCGCGCACGGCAGCGGACGGTGAGCCTGTCCGCGCTCGATGCGGAACTCGACGGCGAATCCATGCTGGATCGCGAACTGTTCAAGGAAAACGGACACTGGGCCGCGCACACGAAGCCGCGACCGTGGCCGCGCCCCGAAACGCTATTGCAGCAACAGCAGTTCTGGACGCTGTTCCAGGTCTGCCTCGACCACCTGCCGGAGCACATCGGGCGCGTGTTCATGATGCGCGAGTTCCTCGACGTCGAGATTGCCGACATCTGCAGCGAACTGACGTTGACGACGAATCATTGCAGCGTGCTGCTGTATCGGGCGCGCACGCGCCTGCGCACCTGCCTCAGCGAAAAAGGACTGACGACCGAAGATGCTGCCGGGGAAATGTAGGGACGTGACGCGATTGCTGTCGGATGCGCTCGACCGGTCCTTGACGCTTCATGAGCGCGTGCAAGTGCATGTGCATCTGCCGGCTTGCAGCGGATGCCGCGCGTATCGCGGGCAGATCGCGCTGCTGCGGACGGCGGCGCATGCGGCGGCGGGGCGGGGTACGGGGGATGACGCGGGTGGCGATCGCGATAGGTCATCGGGCGACGGGCAGGGCTGAGTTGCTGATGTCGTCGTGCGGTTACGCGTTGCAGCTGGCGATGTCGTTGTCGACGTCGAACGGTTGATGCTGGAGGTGGCTCGCGGGCATCGAGTACGGGCTGCTCGCTGTGTGGCGGCGGAGGTCGTTGGCGGTGTGCGAGCGGTGATTGTCGCGGTGAGCGGCCGACGGTGATCACGGCTGCGGGGGTCGGGCTGCGGCTTGCGAAGCCAGCCGCGCATTCCCGGCACGGTCGGGCCGGGATGATGCGATAAGAAAAATACGCCGAACAACAATTATTCGAACAGCGCGCGCACCGACTCGGGCGGGCGGCCAATGGCTGCCTTGCCTCGGTACACGACGATCGGACGCTGCAGCAGAATCGGATGATCCGCAATCGCTTCGTAGGCCTCCGCGTCGGTAAGGCTCGCACGGGCCAGATCCAGCGTCTTGTACGGCTCCTCGCCGTCGCGAAGCATGTCGCGCACCGGGCGCCCGAGCTGACGATGCAGGGCTTCCAGTTCCTCAACCGTCAGCGGCGTCTTCAGATACTCGACAACATTCACCGGCGTGCCGGTGGTGTTCAGCGTCTCGACCAGTGCGAGCGTCTCGCGAGACTTCGAGCAACGGGGGTTGTGGTAGATCGTGATCATCATTCGGGCCTGGACAGGAAAGGCACGTATTGTAGCCAGTCTGGTTGCGGTCGTTTCGACGGGGTACCGGCACGCCGGCGGAAGGGGAGGTGGTGTCTCGGTGTCTCGTGTGGAGAGAGTCGGTCGCGCCGACGAGCGGGCCGCGCGCTTGATGCGTTTATGCGCATAAAGCGCGGTGACGGGCGATTGCCAAGGCCGTCTACGTTGGCGATTGGCGCGGGTGAATAACGACGCATCGCAATGGCGTGTTGCCGGCTCTGACGCGGAGGCCATCGTACAGTTTATGCGTCGCGGGGTTTATGCGCATAAAGCCGTCGCTTCCCGGGGTGGGGAGGTCCACGGATATCGCGGCCGGCCCCGGCACCTTCGATGCTTCGAACGATCAACGAGGCGATATACGATGACGACCGGGGCATTATCGTGGAGGCGTCTTTACGCGCGCTTGCCGACGTGAGCCGAAATTGGCAGCCGAGCATCTCGATGGTTTATGCGCATAAACGCTTGGGGTGCCCAGCGCTTCGTCGCTGCACACGGTGCCTTGCGCGAGTATCGCGCCGACCCGAGCCGCGCAGGGTTCGTCATCCAGGTTCGTGCTCAAGCGAGGACGCTGACTCGTGGTTGCTCTCCAGCACCGCCGGAGTTTATGCGCACAAACTTCCGCGTTACGAAGGTCGCGCCCATTCAACCATTGCCAGAGCAGCCCCGACACATTGCGCCGATCAGCTTCTCGAACGTTAGACCGAAACGCCTGTCGTCACGACGATCCCCCCGCTCATCATCCACCGCGGCAATCTCGCCGCCATCCGCTCCAGCCATCCGGCGTCCCCATTCGTTTATGCGCATAAATCGATAGCCCGAACGGCTAACGCGTAGTTGGCAAACGACAATTTCATTGAAATATAAATATCGTCCTGTAGAATTCCAACGACCAAAAACAGGAGTGAAAATTGGCCGCGGAAATCATTGCAGTCACTCAACAAAAAGGTGGCGTCGGCAAGAGCACGATTGCCATGCACCTCGGCGCGGCATTCCATGAAAAAGGGAAACGCGTTCTCGTCATCGACGCTGACGGTCAAAACACACTGGTTCACTGGTCGAGCGCATCCGGTGACAGCGACACCGGCATCCCTTTCCCGGTCGTCAACCTCGCCGAAGCCGGCGGCCAGATCCATCGCGAGATCAAGAAGTTCATCAACGACTACGACATCATCGTCGTCGATTGCCCGCCGTCGATCACAGAGAAGGTCTCCGGCGTCGTGCTGCTGGCCGCATCGATCGCCGTGATCCCGACTTCATCGTCACCCGCCGATTACTGGTCGAGCGTCGGGCTGGTCAAGCTGATCCAGCAGGCGCAGGTGATGAACGAAGACCTCCGTGCCGTCTTCCTGCTGAACAAGACCGAAGAGAAGCGCATGCTCACCCGCGAGCTCAAGCGCGCGCTCGAGGAGCTCGGCTTCCCGTTGCTGAAGACGCAAATCCCGACCCGGGAAGCGTACAAGCAGGCGATGGCGCTCGGTCAGACCGTGCTGCAGATGAACGATCGCGGCGCCAGGCTGGCCGCCGCGGAAATCCGCGCATGCGCCGACGAAATCGTCGCCATGCTGCCCTGACTTTATGCGCATAAAGGAGTCACATGAAACCCTCCCAATTTGCAAAAGGATTCCAAGCGCGCCCGGATATCACGACGAGCGAGAAGCGCACGGCGCTTGATCGGCTGAATGCCATCGACGGCATCGTCAAATCCGAGACGGCCACGCCGGCCCCGACGAAGTCCGCAAAGAAAGACATCACGCCGCCGCCGGCTCCGGACGTCCTGCTCGATCCATCGAACGACGAGTCGCCGCAATATCGCGCGTGGCGCCTCGAGAACCGCTATGCGCCCGGCCAGGTGATCGAGCTGCCGCTGAAGGCGATCAAGCATAGCCCGTTCAACCCGCGGCACTTCTATCTGAAGTCGTCGATCGCCGAACTCGCGGTCAACCTCGCGAAGCAGGGGCAGCAGCAGGCAATCCACGTGATTCCGGACTACGACAATCCGGGTTCGTATTTCGTCAGCGACGGCGGCCGCCGTGTGCGCGCGCTGAAGGAGGCGAACAAGGAGTCGGTGAAGGCGATCGTGATCGACGTGCCGATCGGAATCCAGAGCTACAAGCTCGGCTACGACCTGAACGTGCAACGCGATTCGCAGACGGTGTTCGACAACGCCGTCGTGTGGCGCCGCTTCCTCGACGACAAGCACTTCCAGAGTCAGAAGGAGTTGTCCGAGCATCTCGGCCTCGACGAGTCGACGGTCGCGGTTGCGCTGTCGATCGGCAAGCTGCCGGAAGGCGTGATGCAGGAGATGGTTGCGCGCCCCGATCGTTTCGGTTCGAACATGGCGTATCAGGTCGGCCGTTATCACAATGCGCGCGGCACCGAAGCAACGCTGCGGCTGATCAACAAGATCGTGTCCGACGATCTCAGCACGCGCCAGGTGTCGGACATCGTCAAGGGCCGCGTCGCGGCGCAGGAAACGCCGAAGCCGGCGGGCCGCCAGCGCTATGCGCAGCGTCTCGAGATCAAGCTCGGCGGCAAGTCGGTCGGCGACCTGAAGTCGTATGGCGAAGACCGCATCGAACTGCGCCTGCGCGGCCTACCGAAGGACAAGCGCGACGCGATCCTTGAGCAGCTCGAGCGGATGCTGTTGTCGGACTGATGGAAACGGCCGGCAGGGCCTGGCGATGCGCCGGGCCCGCCGGTTGGGCGGGCAGCCGGCGGCGGCCCGTCAGAGGGGCCTGAACGGGCCTCAGGCGGCCCGCGATTGGTTCAGGGTGAACGACAGCAGGTCGCCGTCAGTCGGCTCGCCCCAGGTCTTCTGGGCCAGCCAGTCGAAAAACGCCGTCTCGGCAAGCTTCGAATCGAGGCCGCGCTTGCGCCAGTCGTCACGCAGGTGCGAGCCCATCGTCGGCAACACTTCCGACTCGAACGACTCGCGCGCCACTTCGCGCTCCGCGTCGCCCTGCTCCTCGTACAGCACCTTCGCTTCCTTGCGGCGGAACGCCGCGAATTCGCTCAACAAACGCGCCTTCAGATCGTCCGGCTGCGCCGCGACGGCCTTCGCGGCGGGCATGCCGGAAGGCAGCGTGTCGACGGACTCGACCGGCGGCGCATAACCCTTCTTCAGCGCATCCTTGAACAACGCGGGCGCACTGCGCACCGGCGGCAGCGTCGTGCTGCGCATCCGCTGCTCGGTCATCTGCAGCGCGGCGCGAATCCGGTTTTCCTCGCTGTCGGCGTAGAGCGTTTGCGCTTCCTTGAGCGGAATCCCGAGCTTCACCATCCGGTCGACCAGCGTGCTGTCGAACACGTTCGGATGCTCGTCGAGCGCGAGCATCGGCTGCTTGCGCTCGGTCACGCGGAACTGGATCTCCGCGACCCGCCGCCCTTCACGATGCTCGATCAGTTCGACGAAGATGTTGGTGACCGCATTGACCTCGGCGATCGCCGGACGCAGATAGTCGCGCTTGAAGTACTTGTACTCGCGCTTCGCCTCGTCGCCGGCTTCCGTATCCGGCGTGCCCGACAGGATCGGCCGCCACCACTCCCACGGCTCGCGCATCGTCAGGTGGCTCGGGTTCGTCAGGTAGCGCACGCAGATTTCATAGAGCGCGAGACCGGCGCTGCTACGCAGCTGGCTCTGGAACTGGAGGCTCAGGCGCGCGTACTGGACCGGGTCGAGCAGCTTCTTCTTGATCTTCGGTGCGAACGAGAATTCGACCCACACACGGCGGGTGGCCGGATCCTCGAGAATTTCGGCATCGGCGATCAGCGTCGAGATCCCCCACTTGCGGCCCGGCTTCTGGCTCGACGTCCCCGTGCTCCACTCGACCTGGACCGACACCATGCGGCGCAGGTGTTCCTTCACCAGTGCGGTGTCGTTCGAATCGAAGGCGGAGTTGGCGACGATATCCGACAGCAGCGCGCGATAGGTATCGCCCGAGTCGTCGGCCTGCTGCGCGACGGCGAGCAGGACATTGAACAGCTTGCGGGTCAGGAGCGTGATCTTGCCGCTCTTCGGCTGAATTGCGATCGCCTCGACGGCCTTACGCAATTCGGCTGAACTGGCACTCACCACATCCACATCGGTTTTCTTGGCGCGCTTCGTGGCCATGCGTCAGGTCGGAGGAGAAGTTTCACGGAAGGATAGCGCCTGTGGTGATGTGCGTCCAGAACGACATGCTCACCATAGCCGGTGAAGTGCACGTGCAAAACGGCACTCACCCCAACCCTCTCCCGAAAACCCTCACCGGTCCGGATTTAAAGCGTTTGGGACTCGTCCAGACGTGTCGCGGGATGCGCGGATTCACAGATTTTTGCCTGTGCTCGATACGTGCGAAACTTATTCCCGTATCGGCTCACCTTTCGATTTGTCGTAATTTTGCGACTGCGCTTCCGGGCCCTCGTCACAGGGCCGCCACTGGATATCGCGACATCGAGCAGGCGGGCCCGCGCCGGCCTGTATGCATGTACAGGCGAGGCTTCCCGGTTGATCGTCACTCCCGGCGGAATCCGGAAACCCGCGCCGAAAAGGTGCACCTGCGAGTCGAGCGAAGCCGTTTCACAGGCCGGGCGCGCATTGTACAGCGCACAGAAATCCTCCGGTCCCGAAAATTCTCACCTCGACGGCTCGGAATTCTGTGACCCGGATCGCGACGAATCCCCGACACACACGGGATCGGCTGCCAGGATCTCCTGAAAAGTCTCACCTTATTGAAAAAAGCGGCGCTCCTGCGGATGCGGAAGCAGCTCCCGAAAAACCTCACCGTAACCGCCGCGGTATCAAAAATGTCAATGGCATCCGATACTTATGTGCAGCAGGCGTTCTGCCGTGTCAGGTGCTCATCCCCCGAAAAATCTCACCTTTGTGGCATGCGAGCCTATGCGACAGCTGTGTGTCGACTCCTGAAAAATCTCACCTGTGCCAAAAAGTGGCACAGCAAAAATCGGATTTCTGCCAGTCCCGGCGGGCTTTTCAGCGAATTCACCCTATCCTGGGTCCCGAAAAGCCTCACCTTTGACCAATTTCCGAGCAAATAGCGCTCCTGAAAAGGCTCACCCATCAAGCGAACGGCAGCCTGTGATCGATGCCCCGAAAAAGCTCACCTCAACGGGGACCGGGCACGAAAATCCGGATTTCTCTCCCGAAAAGCCTCACCTTTCGGGCTTCACAGGCTCCATTGGGCACTTTTGCTGTGCAAAATGACGGTCGTTTCCCGGAAATCCTCACAGCAAATCCCTGTGGCGTCCCGTGAAACCTCACCTTTCATGAAAACTGCTCAAAAGATGGGCAGAATGGGGGCGCGAAGAAGGTCCCGCAAATTCTCACCTATGTCTGCACAGGCAGAAAACTGTGCGCGCAGGCGCAGCGCGGGTTCCGTGGCTGTGCGGCCCCGAAAAACCTCACCTTTGGGAAATCTCGTGTTTCACTGTGATCCCGAATCCGCTCACGACCTTTCCTGCATCGGCTCACGCAGTTCCCCGAACCCCATCACTTCAGCTCCCGCAGAAGATCACCTTGGTTCCCGTAAAACTTCACCTTGTCGGCCGGAAAGCCTTGCTACATAAGGCTGTGCCGTGGCGTTAACGTTTTTAACTAAGGGTTCAAGGGTGTTTACTTCTAATACTCTCAAGACATCTGCCGTCGAGTTTTCCACAGAGACCCCCACCCCTGAACACCGACGGGCCAGGATGCCCGACGGCATGTGAAACAAACGCACTTTTTCGGGGCTTGTGCAAAAATGCTTTCAGTACAAGGACTTGGCTCGCTTTCTTCGCTTTGTTTCACGAAATCGAGGCACTGGTTCAGCCGAATCGGCTCACAGCCCCGATTTCTGTGCACAGCGACGTAAATTCACCACGGGCGACGAAAAGAAGTATCAAAAAATACGTATTTCGTTATGATCGCAACATCTCAATGTCTGTGAGTCCTGCCATGACGCTGGATGAAATGCGTGAAGTCATCCGAGAAGAACTGGAATCGCTGCGCGCGAGCGGCGCACGCCGCCAGGAGTTGTCGCTGCATGCCTGCAAGCGCCTGTTCTTCGATCTCGGTATCCGGCCGTCGGCCGCCAACGTCCGCGATCTGACCCAGACCGGCAGCGCCAGCGACATTCCGAAGGACATCGATCATTTCTGGGAACGGATCCGTTCCGCGTCGAAAATCCGGCTTGACGGAGCGGCGATTCCAAAAGCGGTCGAGGAAAAGGCCGGCGCATTGCTCGGCGCGCTATATGAAGAAGCGTTGAAAGCGGCCAGGGAAAGTCTCGACATTGATCGCGAACAGGTTCGCGCCGGCGTGACCGATGCGGAACAGCGGCTGCGCGACGCCACGGTTCGCCAGGAAACCCTCGAGCGCGCGCTGACGCGCAGCGAAACCCGCAACGAGCAGTTGCAGGCCCGTGTGACCGAACTCGAGGTGCAACTGGCCTCGCAATCGACGCACGGTTCGGCAAACGAGGCGACGCTGCTCACCACAGTCGCCCGACTCGAAAAGGAACTGGCCGCGATGGCCGGTCGCGTCGACGCCGAACAGACGCAGAACGCGTCGCTGCGCGACCGCATCGATCTGCTGCAGGCCGAATTGCAGCAGCGCACCGAACACTATGCGCAGCAGATCAAGGATGCGGTGGCCGAAGCCGAGCGCCGTGTCAAACCGATGCTGGTCGAGCTGGACTCGCTGCGCAGCATGGCGTCGACCTACCAGAGCGGTCTGCGCGACGTGCAGCGCAAGGAATTCGATTTCCTTCAGCAACTGAGTTCGGCCAAGGCCCGCGCGGACCGGCTCGAGGAACAGCTGCGCAGCCAAGGCGACGAGCTGGAACGCGCGACGCGCGACGTGAATACGCTTCGCGCGAGTCGCGGGATGAATCCGGAGATCTCCGCGCTGATCCGGCGCCTGGCCGAAGCGGGTCAGCTGGATGCGGATGCGTTTTCCGCGATCGGAACGTCACTGGACCACGACATTCCGGTGCCGACCCAGTGCCCGCATTGCGATGGCGAACCGGAGTTGTCGCATGGCGACGACGGGTTCGAAGTAGCGTGCCCCGAATGCGAGCACGCGTCGGGGCCCTGGCCTTCGCGATTCGAAGCGGTCGCACGTTTTGCGCGCGATTGACGCGCCGGTCGGCACAGCGATCACACGGGTGAGGTGATTCGGGACGCGTGAGGTGAGGTTTTTCGGGAGCAGTGAAACGGTGAGGCTACGCCGTACAAGGCTGCTCACGGATCATGTCGCATGAGCAGCCGGCTTGGCATCAGTGAGTTTCGTCCTGGTCGGACGCGTCACCATTCGCGAGATCGTCGCGCCAGTTTTTCCACGCGCGGTGCAGGCGGTTCGATGAGATCGGCCGCATGAAGCCGAGCCATTTGCCGACCCGTTCGGGTGGCACGTCGTGTTCGAACAGTTCGGCCGCATAGGTGTTGCGCAGCGTTTGCGGGCTCGCGCGCGCGGTGCGCGACGACGTGAGCCCCGCGGATTCGACGATCGCATCGATCGCGCGCAGCATCGTCGCCTTGTGCATTGGCCGCCCGACGTGCGATGCGGGAAACACGAGCTCGCCGGGAATCTCCTGGCGCTTGCGCTCCAAGAGCCACGCTTCGAGCAACGCGATCGCGAACGACGCCAGATGGGTTTCGCGCGCGAAATCGGGATGCGTCGACGGAATCTGGAGTGTCGTCCCGCTCGTGTTGATGCAACTAATCGTGAGCACGCGTGCTTCGCCGGTTTTCACGCCGGCGCCGAGAAACGCGGCGACGAGCGCGCGGTCGCGTCGCTCTTTCCAGTATGCGGAGCCCGATACACCGATCGGCGAAAACAGGTAGGCCAGCAACTTCGCGCGTTCGGCCGGCGTCAGGAAACCGGTTGGCTCATTGTCGCGTGCCTGACGCCAGTTCGCTTCGCCATCCTGAGCAATGAAGCGGGCCGGGTTGGTGGACGCGAACTCGGTGCGCCGGATGTGATCGAGCACACGCTCGATCAGCCGCAAATAGCGCATTCGCTGCGTTTTCCGGATCGGAAGCTCACCGACGAAGTTCGCGATCGTTGCCGTATCGACCGTGGCCAGGTTTTTCTGGTTTGCACGCAGCCATGTGAGAAAGGCGCCCCATTGTGCACGGTAGACGTCGGCCGACGAGCGGCGGTAGTCCTGCATGGCAAGCCATGCGTCGAATGCGGCTTCGGGCGAGACGATCCAGTCGGACGGGCCGCGGTCGAATAGATCCTTTTCTTCCCGGTGCGCAGGGGTGTCGGAGGGCGTAGGAAGGGACATGTTATTTATTCCGTTAGTTGCGTATATGGTAGCCCTTTCGGCAACGTCGCGGACAGCAGGATGCGGGAGCCGCCCGCCGTGTCGGACGGCCGAGGCCCGGCGTCAGTCGCCCCACGCCTTCGACGGGCGGTGAACGCGCTCGCGGGGCGCCGCTTCCTGCGAACTGGCCGCCGCTTCATACGCGAGGACCGCGAACGAAAAGACGGCAGGCAGCGCATTCGACCGGCCGAAGTCGATCGGATCGTCCGTTTCGGGAAAGGTCATGTCCGACGGCCGTTCGAACAGTTGACGCATGCCGGCCTCGTGCCGGCTGGCAAAGCCGAGATCGGCGAGCGCCTCGGCTTCGATCGCGTGCAATAGACGCCACGACAGCGGGACGCGCTGATGGATGTAGCGCCCGGCTATATGGCGAACGATCAACTCGAGGTCGTGCGCGGCAGCCTTGAAGCTGAGCGCGGCCAAATCTTGTTCTTCTGTCATCGCAGGCTCCTGTCGACCGGAGCGGGCGCCTCGGTGCGCCAACCCCGGCCCATGCATGGCGGAATGTCCGTATACTGTACAAACATACAGTATTTTCCGCAACTGGCCTTTCGGCCAGCTATCCACATCGTCAGCGATGGATCACGATCAGTAGTGCGCGTGCCTCGGCCTTGCCGGGGTTGCGAATCGCATGCGGCGTGTCGGCCGGGTAGCGCGCGGTGTCGCCCGCCTTCAGGCGCCGGCTCGCCGCCGCAGCTTCGATTTCCATCGCACCCTGCAGCACGGTGAGGTGCTCGCGCGTGCCGGGTTCGTGCGCGTTCGACACGAGCGCGCCGCCGCCCGGCAGCGTCAGCTCGTACCACTCGAACTTGCCGGCCAGGTCGATCGGGCCCCATACGCGCAATTGATAGCGGCCGTCGTGGCCGGCGAGCGTCGGGATGTCGTGCGGGCCGTCCACGCGGATCGTCTCCGGCGCTTTCGGCTGCGAGAACAGCTCGTCGAGCGTGATGCCGAGCGCATTCGTGAGCCGCCATGCGACCGCGATCGTCGGATTGGCCTTGTCGCGCTCGATCTCGGAGAGCATCGACTTCGATACGCCGGCCGCGCGCGACAGGTCGTCGAGCGTCAGCTTGCGCTCGTTGCGCAGGCGCTGGATTTGCTCGCCGACGCGCGGCGGCGTCACGCTTGGCGGCTGCGGTGCGGCGCCGGCAGGCGTGCGCCGCGACGCGGAGGAACTTGCCATTTGGATTCCGTTCGCTTAGAGTTGTTCGGTATTTCGAATTCTAGTTCGGAATATCGGATAAATGCGGTCAACCGAACGACCGACTATAACAGTAGCAGGCCGTTGCGCTGCCGCCACGAGTGGCGCGCGACGGAATGCGAATCCCTGTCAGGAGCTTTGCGATGCGTGATGCCTTTCTCGCCCAGGTGCGCGGGACGCTCGACCAGATCCGCGCGGACGGTTTTTACAAGACCGAGCGCGAGATTGCGAGTCCCCAGGCGGCGGCCGTGCGGCTCGCCGGCGGTGCCGGCGTGCTGAATTTCTGCGCGAACAACTATCTTGGCCTGGCGAACGATCCGCGCCTCGTCGCCGCGGCGAAGGCCGGTCTCGACGAGGACGGCTTCGGCATGGCGTCGGTGCGCTTCATCTGCGGCACGCAAACCGTGCACAAGCAACTCGAAAGCGCGCTGGCGTCGTTTCTCGGCACCGAGGACAGCATCCTCTATTCGAGCTGCTTCGATGCGAACGGCGGCCTGTTCGAGACGCTGCTCGACGAGAACGACGCGGTGATCAGCGACGAGCTGAACCACGCAAGCATCATCGACGGCATCCGCCTGTGCAAGGCGAAGCGTTTCCGCTACAAGAACAACGACCTGTCCGACCTCGAGGCGAAGCTGCAGGAAGCCGACGCAGCGGGCGCGCGCCACAAGCTGATCGCGACCGACGGCGTGTTCTCGATGGACGGCATCATCGCCGACCTGAAGGGCATCTGTGATCTCGCCGATCGTTACGGCGCGCTCGTGATGGTCGACGATTCGCACGCGGTCGGCTTCATCGGCGCGCACGGCCGCGGCACGCCAGAGCACTGCGGTGTCGACGGTCGCGTCGACATCATCACCGGCACGCTCGGCAAGGCGCTGGGCGGTGCATCGGGCGGCTATGTCGCGGCCCGCCGCGAGATCGTCGAACTGCTGCGCCAGCGTTCGCGCCCGTACCTGTTCTCGAACACGCTGACGCCGAGCATCGCCGCGGCGTCGCTGAAGGTGCTGGAACTGCTCGGCAGCGACGAAGGGGCGAAACTGCGCGAGCGCGTGCGCGAGAACGGCGTGCGTTTCCGCGAGCAGATGACGGCTGCCGGCTTCACGCTCGTGCCGGGCGCGCATCCGATCATCCCGGTGATGCTCGGCGACGCACAGCTCGCGACCAACATGGCCGACAAGCTGCTGGCCGAAGGCGTCTACGTGATCGGCTTCTCGTTCCCGGTCGTGCCGCGCGGTCGCGCGCGCATCCGCACGCAGATGAGCGCCGCGCATACCCCCGAACAGATCGATCAGACGGTCGCCGCGTTCGTGCGCGTCGGCAAGTCGCTCGGCATCGTCTGACGGAGGCGCGACCATGAAAGCACTGGCAAAGCTCGAACGCGGCCCGGGTCTCACGCTCACGCGCGTGAAGCGCCCCGAAGTCGGACACAACGACGTGCTGATCAAGATTCGCCGCACGGCGATCTGCGGCACCGACATCCATATCTGGAAGTGGGACGACTGGGCGCAGAAGACGATTCCCGTGCCGATGCACGTCGGTCACGAATACGTCGGCGAGATCGTCGAGATGGGGCAGGAAGTGCGCGGCTTCGCGATCGGCGATCGCGTGTCCGGCGAAGGCCACATCACGTGCGGCTTCTGTCGCAACTGCCGCGCGGGGCGCCGGCATTTGTGCCGCAACACCGTCGGCGTCGGCGTGAACCGCGAGGGCGCGTTCGCCGAGTATCTGGCGATTCCCGCGTTCAATGCGTTCAAGATTCCGCCCGAGATCTCCGACGATCTCGCATCGATCTTCGATCCGTTCGGCAACGCGACACACACGGCGCTGTCGTTCAACCTCGTCGGCGAGGACGTCCTGATCACCGGCGCGGGCCCGATCGGCATCATGGCCGTCGCGATCGCGAAGCACGTCGGCGCGCGCAACGTCGTGATCACCGACATCAACGATTACCGGCTGGAACTCGCGCGCAAGATGGGCGCGACGCGCGCAGTCAACGTCGCACGCGAGTCGCTGCGCGACGTGATGGCCGACCTGCACATGACCGAAGGCTTCGACGTCGGTCTCGAGATGTCGGGCGTGCCGAGCGCGTTCACGAGCATGCTCGAGGCGATGAATCACGGCGGCAAGGTCGCGCTGCTCGGCATTCCGCCCGCACAGACGGCGATCGACTGGAATCAGGTGATCTTCAAGGGGCTCGAGATCAAGGGCATCTACGGTCGCGAGATGTTCGAGACCTGGTACAAGATGGTCGCGATGCTGCAAAGCGGACTCGATCTGTCGCCGATCATCACGCATCGCTTTGCGGCCGACGATTACGAGAAAGGCTTCGCCGCGATGCTCTCCGGTGAAAGCGGCAAGGTGATTCTCGACTGGACGGTCTGAGTTCCCGCGGGGCGGCTCGGCGCGTGTGCCGACTGCCCCGCTCGTGTCGGCATGAGCGTTTGTTGAGGCTGGGCGGCTTCGACAAACGCATAAGGTGAGAATATTCGGGAGCTGTGTTTGCGTGCCGAATGGTGGCTCGATGATGCTTTCCGGTGGCGTGTGAGCGAAGAATTTAACGGGCTGCACGTCGATTCTCGTTGACGATGCGACGGGATACGAAGGCGATCGCGCTTCGATTCCACGGCACGCATTGGTGACTTGCAATCGCTGCACCTCACCCATCAGCGCCGCTCCCCGTCCCCTCTGTCGCGTCGTTTCGGCGCGCTTCTTTCTTCTTACCCTTCCGATTGCGCTTGTCGTGCCTGAATGGCGGGCCCTTGCCGCATCACCCGCTGGCCACGGTCTTGCCGTGCTTGCGCGACAGCACCTCACTACGTAATGCGGTCACGGCGCGGCCTCGACGCGTGAGCCGATCAACGACGTGCGAGCTCACCGGTCGGCCTGCCAGGCGGCCCGCGATCGTGATGACCGTCAGCTTCACCAGGCCGCGCATGCGTGTCGATGCGATCGTCAAGCGATTCGGTGCCGCGCGAAAGAGCTTTTATTCGCATTTCGAATCGAAGGAGGCGCTGGTCGTCGCTGCCCTCGAGCGCCGTGACGAACGCTGGATGCGCTGGTTCGTCGACGCAACGCTGGCGCGCGGCAAGTCGCCGCGTGCGCAGTTGCTCGGCATGTTCGACGTGTTGCACGACTGGTTCGCGCAACCCGATTTTCACGGCTGCGCGTTCCTGAACGCGTCCGGTGAAATTGCCGATGCCGAGGATCCGGTGCGCGTCGTCGCGCGCGATGCGCGCGCAACCGCCGAACTTTTGCTCGACGCGGTATCTCGAGCGTCGACGCAGTAACGCGTCCCAACCGGCTGCGTTCGTGCGCAGCCCAAACCTTGAACAGGAGCATCCCATGTCCGCTTCCCCCGAAATTCGTCCGCCCGTTCCGCCCTTCACGCTCGACACGGCGCGCCAGAAAGTGCGCGCCGCGGAGGACGCGTGGAACACGCGCGACCCGCAGCGTGTGTCGCTTGCCTATACGCCGCAGAGCCGGTGGCGCAATCGCGCGGAGTTCGTGACGGGCCGCGACGAGATCGTGGGCCTGCTGCAGCGGAAATGGACGCGCGAGCTCGACTACCGGCTGATCAAGGAGCTGTGGGCGTTCGGCGGCAACCGCATCGCGGTGCGATTCGCCTACGAATGGCATGACGACGCCGGCAACTGGTTCCGCTCATACGGGAATGAAAACTGGGAGTTCGACGAAAACGGTTTGATGGCGCATCGCCACGCGAGCATCAACGATCTGCCGATTCGCGAAGCGGATCGCCTGTACCACTGGCCGCTCGGCCGCCGTCCGGACGATCATCCCGGCCTGTCCGATCTCGGGCTGTGACACGGCACGATGACGACGCGCGGACACGCTCGAACGTGGGTCGAGCGCGTCGCCTGTGCTCAACGGTGAGGAAATTCGGGAGTCGCGTGTTGAGGTGAGTGTTTTCGGGAGTCGAGCACTCTGTGCTGGACGGTGTGATTCTTCACGTCCTGCATCTCACCGATCTCTCGTCACTCGCGCGCGAAGCAAACGTGAATCGGACACAGTACGGCGGCGCACATTCGCACTGCCTTGCGGCCCGTGCTGGCTGGCCTGCCCGCACTGTGGTGAGATTCAAACGGTGTGCATCGATGCGGGATGCAACTCACCGTTCGACTTCAACACGATGCCGATCACGACAATCATCGAAACGTAACCGTGCGTGTCGCCGGATGGCGTTGTTCGCCGTTCGACATCGACACGCCCGCGTGCCACTCATGCATGCGAGCGCATGTGCCGGCATCGGCAAAGGTGCGCGGCAGTCAGTCGTGTTGCTCACCCCTGAACACGACATTCATCGACCACCCGGCAACCGCGCACCCATCACATCGTTCTGTCAGCCGGCGATCCGCGCGGCGATCGCCTCACCCACTTCCTGCGTCCCTGCCTGACCGCCGAGATCGCGCGTGCGCGGCCCGGTGCGCAACACGTCCTCGATCGCCGCGACGATCGCATCGTGCGCTTCGTGTTCGCGGCCCGCACCATTGCCGAGGAAGTCGAGCATCATCGCCGCCGACCAGATCATCGCGATCGGGTTCGCGATGTATTGGCCCGCGATGTCCGGCGCGGAGCCGTGCACCGGTTCGAACAGCGACGGAAACGTGCGATCCGGGTTGAGGTTCGCCGACGGCGCGATGCCGATCGTGCCCGTGCAGGCCGGCCCGAGGTCGGACAGGATGTCGCCGAACAGGTTCGACGCGACGACGACGTCGAAGCGGTCGGGCTGCAGCACGAAGCGCGCGCACAGGATGTCGATGTGCTGCTTGTCGACGGCGATCTCGGGATAGCGTTCGCCCATTTCGGCCGCGCGCGCGTCCCACCACGGCATGCTGATCGCGATGCCGTTGCTCTTCGTCGCGACGGTCAGGCGCTTCGCGCGGCGCTGCGCGAGCTCGAACGCGAACTTCAGCACGCGCTCGGTGCCGTGACGCGTGAAAATCGACTGCTGCATGACCACTTCGCGCTCGGTGCCTTCGAACATCGTGCCGCCGACCGACGAATATTCGCCTTCGGTGTTCTCGCGCACGATCATGAAGTCGATGTCGCCTGCGTTGCGGCCGGCGAGCGGCGACGGCACGCCGTCGAACAGGCGCGCGGGCCGCAGGTTGATGTACTGGTCGAACTCGCGGCGGAATTTCAGCAGCGAACCCCACAGCGAAATGTGGTCGGGCACCGTCGCGGGCCAGCCGACCGCGCCGAACAGGATCGCGTCCATGCCCGACAGCTGCGCCTTCCAGTCGTCCGGCATCATCTTGCCGTGCTGCGCGTAGTAGTCGCAGCTCGCCCAGTCGATCTGCTCGAACTGGAAACGGATGCCGAAGCGCGCCGTCACGGCGTCGAGCGCGCGCAGGCCCTCGGGCATCACTTCACGGCCGATGCCGTCACCGGGGATGACGGCAATCTTGTACGTCTTGTCGCTCATGCAAGCCTCCTTGGCTGGTCGGGCCGCCGGCAGCGTGCGCAGCGGAACATGACGCCATTTTATTTATTTCCATTCAGATTAAAATCGTGCGAAAGGTTAATCGACTTTCCACGAATCGTGAACAAATCGCCGAATCTCGACGACCTGCGCGTCTTCAGCCTGGTCGTCCGCCTGACCAGCTTCAGCGCGGCCGCCGAGCAGCTCGCAGTGTCGCCCGCGTATGTGAGCAAGCGCGTCGCGCTGCTCGAGGCGCAGCTCGGCACGCGGCTGCTGCACCGCTCGACGCGCCGCATGACGGTCACGGAGGCCGGCGAACGCGTGTTCGCGCGTGCGGAGAAAATTCTCGACGACGTCGATCATCTCGTCGAGGACGTGTCGACCACGCGCACGGTGCCGCGCGGCACGCTGCGCATCTCGAGCAGCTTCGGCTTCGGCCGCCATGTCGTCGCGCCGGCGTTGCTCGACTTCTCCGCGCGCTATCCGCAGCTGAACGTGCGGCTCGATCTGTTCGACCGGCTCGTCGACGTCGCGGGCGAAGGCTACGACCTCGACGTGCGCATCGGCGACGAGATCGCCGATCACCTGATCGCGCGGCGCCTTGCCGCCAACTATCGCGTGCTGTGCGCGTCGCCCGACTATCTCGCACGCCGCGGCACGCCGCGCACGCTCGCGGATCTCGCGTCGCACGACTGTCTCGCGATCAAGGAGCGCGACCATCCGCTCGGCGTGTGGCGGTTGAACCTGCGCGGAGAAACGGCAACGGTGAAGGTTGGCGGCGCCCTGTCGACGAACCACGGCGAGGTGGCCGTGCAATGGGCGCTGGCCGGGCGCGGGATCGTGCTGCGTTCGATCTGGGAAGCGGGGCCGCTGATCGAACGCGGCGCGCTCCATCGCGTGCTGCCGGACGTGATTCAGCCGGCGAACATCTGGGCGGTGTATCCGGAACGCGTCGCGGCGTCGGCGAAGGTGCGCGTGTGTGTCGATTTTCTGGCGGAAGCGTTCGCCGGGTTGAATGCCGCGGCAGGTGACGATGCGGCCTGAAATCGGCCAAAGGTGAGCTTTTACGGGGGCATGCGCGGCGCATCGGCACGCGCTCGTTTATGGCTCGCAACTGCGTCGCGAGCCGGCAGTGTGCCGCGGGCACCGACGCGTTGGCGGTCGCGATACGCCAGGCCGGCCGACGATGCCGCGAACCCGCGAACCCGCCACTCACGCACTCACGCACTCACGCCGCACTCATCGCACCGAGCATCAGGTCGAGATTCTGCACGGCCGCGCCGGATGCTCCTTTGCCGAGATTGTCGAACACGGCGGACAGCAGCACCTGACCGTGATCGGCATTGACGAACACGCTGAGCCGCAGGTCGTTCGACCCGTTCAGCGCCTGCGGATCGAGATGCGTGATCGAGTGCGTATCCGCGAGCGGTGTGACCTCGACGTGGCGCGCGCCGGCGTAATGGTGCGCGAGACACGCGTGCAACGACTCACCGGTCACGCCGGCCGGCAGAAGGCGCAGCTCGATCGGCACGGTCAGCACGATGCCCTGCCGATAGGCGCCGTAAGCCGGCACGAACAGCGGACGATGCGCGAGCCCGGCATGCAGCTGGATCTCGGGCACATGCTTGTGCGCGAGCGCGAGGCCATAGACTTGCAGCGGTTTCGCGCGTGCGGTGCCGTTCGATTCGAACGCGTCGACGGCGGCGCGGCCGCCGCCCGAGTAACCGGACACGGCATGGATGCTCACCGGGTAGTCGCGTGGCAGCAGGCCGGCCTGTTGCAGCGGCCGAAGCAGGCCGATCGCGCCCGTCGGATAGCAGCCCGGATTGGTGACGCGCCGCGCGCGCGCAATGGTCTGCGCGTGTCCGTCAGCCATCTCGGGGAAACCGTAGACCCATTCCGGTTCGGTGCGATGGGCTGAACTCGCGTCGATCACGCGTACCGCCGGATTCCGGATGAAACCGACCGCTTCGCGCGCGGCGGCGTCGGGCAGGCACAGGATCGCGATGTCCGATGCGTTGATCGCTTCGGCGCGCCGCGCAGGGTCCTTGCGCTCGGCGTCGGGCAGCGTGACGAGCTGCAGGTCGGTGCGATCGCGCAGGCGCTGGTGGATCTGCAATCCGGTCGTACCTTGGTCGCCGTCGATGTAGACAGTGGGCAGGCTCATGATGGTCGCGTTCCTCGTTTCGGACGTCGGGAAAGCCGTATCGTCCATCGAACGCCTAGAATAGGAAAAGTTGAATTTCCTGATGGCCAGATTCAGTTTTTCTGAACGAGAGGTGGGAATGCGCGAGATCAGTCTGGACCGGCTGCGTACACTGGTCGCAATCGCCGACCAGGGATCCTTCGTCGCCGCCGCGCAACTGCTTCATCTCGCGCCGCCGACGGTCAGCCTTCATGTCGCCGAACTCGAAAGCCGCATCGGCGCGCCGTTGCTGTCGCGCACGCGCGGCAACGTGCAGCCGTCGGCCATCGGTGCGGTGCTGGTGGAGCGGGCGCGCCGTCTGCTGGCCGAGGTCGAGTCGACTCTCGACGACGTGGAGCGGCAAGTGCAGGGTCTGACCGGGCGGGTGCGCCTCGGGGCATCGACCGGGGCGATCGCCCATCTATTGCCGCAGGCGGTGGCCCGATTGCGCGAGCGGCATCCGGACATCGATGTCCAGATCGCGGTGCTCACGTCGCACGACACACTGGCGCGCATTGCGCAGGGCACGCTCGACGTCGGGCTGGTTGCGCTGCCGCAGGCGGCGGTCGCGGGGCTGTCGATCCGCGCGTGGCGGCGCGATCCGGTGCAGGCCTTTCTGCCCGCGGACTGGCGGCTGCCGGCACGTGTGACGCCGGCCTATCTGGCCACGCGTCCGCTGATACTCAACGATTCGACCACCCGGCTGTCGCGGCTCACGACGGAATGGTTCGCGCTCGGCGGCCATCGGCCCGAGCCGCGCATCGAACTCAACTACAACGATGCGATCAAGAGCCTGGTCGCCGCGGGTTACGGCGCGACGCTGCTGCCGCACGAGGCGGGCGCCCCGTTGCCCGACGCACGCGTCGTCATGCGGCCGCTGCGTCCGGCGTTGTGGCGCGAACTGGGCATCGCTCATCGGGCCGGCCCGGTCGAGCGGTCGACCCAGCACGTGCTCGACGCGTTATGGGCGCTCGGCGCGCGCTAGGGCACCGCGCTGCCGGCCGCAGCGCCGAACCGACCGGGCGCAGCATGCGCCGCGCGCGACTACGGCGCAAGCAGAGCAAGGTATTCATCGAGGAGATCATCAATGAGGCGGGCCTCGCCAACGTGGAAGCGCTCCGCCAACCGTTGAAGACGCGTGTCGGTTTGCCGCCGAGCAGGTACCGGGCGGCATTCCGGTGCGCCGAGCGTCAGGCACCGTGCGCGGCCCCCGTTACAGCCGATTGTCCTTCACAAGCATCAGCACGCGCGCCCAGCGCTGGGCATCGCGCTTGTCCATCATCGGCAGCTTCCATTCGCCGCGCACGGCGTCGCGCACGCGCACGACCAGATGCCAGCGGCCGCCGATCGGCGCGGCCTCGCAGCCGTCGAGCTGCGACAACGTATAGCGGGGCTGGCCGAACTGCGCGGCGATGACGTGAAACAGGTGAACCGCGCCCCATCCCAGGGCGATGAGCGCGAACAGTGCAATGAAAATCGGCATGTCGAAACGGAAAAGAGGACGGACCGGTGCAGGCGGCGCGCCGGTCCGTCGCACACGGCATTAGCGGCGGCGGTGAATGTCGTGCGTGACGAAGCCCGCGTCGTTGGTGGGCAGCGCGAGGCCGTCCTTGACCGCGAGCGTCTTGCGGATGTCGTCGAGACCCGCGGACCAGTGGTCGCGCATCGTCGACAGACCGAACTGATAGTCCTTGTAGTGGTGCTCGTACGCCTTCTGCTGATAGATCAGGTGCTGGATGTTGTACTTCTTCCCGCTCGACATCGCTTCAGCCTCGACGCACCACGGGTCGTTCTTGCGCTGCTCCTCCGGCACCTGCTCGAGCACGTGGCGCAGCACGTTGCGGTAGCGCTGTTCGCGCTGCAGCGTGTCGGTGACGAAACGCGTGCGGCTCGAATACTGCACGTCCTTCGTGCGTTCCGCGACGTCGGCCATCGTGCGCGGCAGCGGCCCGCGTGCGCTCCACAAGTCGACCTGGAACGCAAGCGTGTCGCGGCGTGGACGCGCGCGCAGCACTTCCATCAGCGGCGTGTTCGACACGACGCCGCCGTCCCAGTAGTACTCGCCGTCGATCTCGACCGGCGGGAACGCGGGCGGCAGCGCGCCGGATGCCATGAAGTGCTCGGGCTCGAGGCGGATGCGCGAGTTGTCGAAGTACACGAAGTTGCCGGTGCCGACGTTGACCGCGCCGACCGACACGCGCGTCTCGCCCGAGTTGATCCGGTCGAAATCGCACAGCTTGAGCAGCGTCGCGCGCAGCGCCGACGTGTCGTACCAGCTGATCTTTTCCGGATGATCGGACACGCCCGGCAGCGGCGGCGGGAAGCGCGGCGAGAAGAAGCCCTGCTGGCCCTGCATCATCGCGCTCGCGGCCTGCGATGCGGTGAAGAACGTGCGGACCTGGTCGATGCTGTTGAACAGCGCGAATTCGAACGCGGCCGGAATCGCGGGAAAGAACGCCGGCTGGCAGATCGTTTCCCAGAATTCGCGCAGCCGCTCGACGCGATGTTCGGGCGCATTGCCGGCGATCAGCGCGGTGTTGAGCGCGCCGATCGAGATGCCTGCGATCCAGTCGAGCGGAACGCCCGCGTCGTGCAGCCCTTCGAACACGCCGGCCTGATACGCGCCGAGCGCGCCGCCGCCCTGCAGGACGAGCGCGATCGTTTCGTACGGCAGCGACCGCGCAGCGGCCGGCGCGCCGGCTTCGTGATGCAGGTCCGCCGCATCGACGGCCTGCTTTTCTGTACGCGCGTGCGGTTTCATCAGTTGCTCCGAGAAAACCCGCCGTGGATGGCGGAGACGGATGGCGTGCCGTCGACCGACGGCACGCCATCGTGAGTCGTGAGAATAGGGGGTGCTGCGGGAATCGCCTCCCGTCAGGGAGGCGAAGGCATTACTGCATGAACCAGCCGTGGCTGACGACGAACGACTGGCCCGTGAGCGCGGCGCTCGGGAACGCCGACAGGAACA